>NZ_JBLWYT010000007.1:0-260448 GCF_048381975.1 Hwangdonia sp.
CCATTGAGGCGGTTTCCAAAAACCATAAAGATTGGGGTAAGGATTATGAATATAGCGCCATTAAAAATGAGTTTATCCATAAAGGAAACCATCAAATTGAAAAAGATATTATTCGAAATTGGTTTAAATTATAGTTAAAAACGAAATTGTAATTTTAATTATTATTCAATTGTAATAAGCACAGAAAAAACTCCGAAATAACACTGTTTTGGAGTTTTTTTATGGAGTAAAACCATGTGAAAAGCACTTTTTGATATTGCTTTTTTGTCTTACATAAAACCATACAAAAACCATACAACGTATTATAGAATGTAATTAGTTAAAGGATTTGTGCTATATTGGTAACGCAACATTAACTGCATTACCCTTGAAAAAATTATTTTGCCTTACTACACTATTGTTTTTTTTGTGCTCATTTGTATTGGTTGCACAAGAAATGCCTCCCATTGATGTTTACACACCAAAATCTTATGGCGCTGAAAATCAAAACTGGTCTATTGCGCAATCAAAAGACAAGTATATTTATGTTGGCAATAATAAAGGTCTGCTGGAATTTAATGGTGCAAATTGGCGTTTATACCCATCGCCAAACGAAACTATAATCCGATCTGTTAGTGTTTTTGACGATGTTATTTACACCGGTTGTAGCAAAGAGTTCGGTTATTGGAAAAGAAACAAGTTTGGAGATTTATTTTACACATCGCTTTCCCAAAAGCTTCAAATCGATTTTTTAGAAGAAGAAGAGTTTTGGAATATTATAAATCTAGACGATTACATATTGTTTCAATCTTTAGAAAGAATTTATATATATAATAAAAATGATGTATCGTATTCTGTAATTGATTCCGATACCACCATTTATAAAATGTTTAAGGTGAATGGTAGCATTTACTTTCAGCAAACCAAGGATGGCCTGTATAAGATTGAAAATGGCAAGTCTAAAGTAATTTCAAATCACACCGTATTACAAAACAATTTATTGGTTAATGTTTTTAATCATAAAGGAAAACTATTAATTGAAACTGAAAACACAGGGTTTTATGTTTTAGACAACAAGGGCCTTGAGCAATGGGATATTCCTGCTAGAAAGCTTGTTCCCGAAAGTGGTGTTTACCGAAGTACAAAATTGCGAGATGGTAGTTTTGTGCTCGGAACCAGGTCGAATGGCATTTTTCATTTAACAGAAGATGGAGAAATCAATTATCACATCAACATCATAAACGGTTTAAGTAATAACACTATACATGCCATTTTTGAAGATGCCGAAAATAACATTTGGCTGGCTTTGGATAACGGTATTAATTGTATAAATATTAAATCGCCATTTAGAATTTATAACGATAAAGAAGGGAAGATAGGGACCGTTTACGCATCGGCAGTGTACAACAATTACTTGTATTTGGGCACAAACCAAGGCTTGTATTGCAAGCCTATTAACGCTAATGGTGAATTTGAGTTTATTGAAGGCACCCAAGGCCCTGTTAGGTGTTTGGTAGAGCTTAACGACACCTTGTTTTGCGGGCACGATACCGGCACATTTCTTATAGATAAAAATACCGCAGATTTGGTGGTTGATGTTCAGGGCACTTGGAATATTGTACCGATAGACAGCTCGAAAAATGTACTGCTTCAAGGTAATTACGACGGGCTTAATGTAATTGTAAAAGTAAATGGCAAATGGATTTTGAGAAACAAAATAGAAGGGTTTGATATCTCAAGTAAGTTTTTTGAAATTTATAAAGACAATATTTTTGTAAGCCACGAATCTAAAGGCATTTATAAGATAAAAGTTGATAAGGATTTTACAAAAGCCACTGAGATTATTAAAGATTCTATAGTGGGCAAAGGGCTGAATTCTAGTGTGATTAAATATAACAACTCGATTTTTTATGCCTATAAGGAAGGCGTTTTTAAGTACCATCCTGAAAAAGAACAGTTTGTTGTAGATTCTGTTTTAAATAGTTTGTATTCGAAAGATGAATATACTTCGGGAAAACTCATATCCGATAAAGAAAACAATATTCTGTGGAGCTTTTCTAAAAAAAATCTGAGCTATGTTTCTCCAGGCAAGTTAAGCAGTGTGCCACGAGTTAAAAAAATCGCTTTATCAACGGCACTGCCCAAAGGTTTAACAGGTTACGAAAACATTTCATATCTGCAAAACAGTAAACATTTAATGGGTACATCAACAGGTTATTTGGTTTTGGATTTAGATCAAATAAAAGAAAAAGTGTATAGCATTTCAATTAATTCAATTACAAAAAGCGATGTAAAGGATAGTCTTCAGGTTGTAGATAAGCAAATTAAAGGGGATTTTGAAAACAAAGACAATAACATAGAATTCACGTACAGTGTAGCAGAATTTAATAAATATTTAGACACCGAGTATCAATACCAATTAAATGGGATTTATCCGGAGTGGAGCGATTGGTCGGCGAACTCAAGTATATTATTTAAAAACTTGCCCTATGGCGATTATGTTTTTAACGTTAGGGCAAAGGTTGGTAATAGAATAACAAATAATACGGCAACCTATAGTTTTTCCATAGAAAGACCATGGGTTTTATCAAACACGGCAATCATTATATATGTTGTTTTGTTTTTACTTATTACATCGTTGATGCATAACTTGTACAAACGATATTACAGAAAACAACGGGAAAAGTTGATGCAAAAATCGGCACGGGACTTGGAGTTAAAGGAATTGGAGAACCAACAACAGCTTATGCGTTTTAACAACGAAAAATTAAGACAGGATATTGAAAGTAAAAACCGTGAGTTGGGAATTTCTACAATGAGTCTAATAAAAAAGAATGAGTTTTTAAACAATTTAAAAAAGGAACTTAAAAATGTTTCGGATAATGATAAAAACTTAAATTCGGTAATTAGAATCATTGATAAAAACCTTAACAATACAGATGATTGGAATGTGTTTGAAGAAGCTTTTAATAATGCCGATAAAGACTTTTTGAAAAAGATTAAGGCCATCCATCCTTCGTTAACGTCAAACGATTTAAGGCTATGTGCCTATCTCCGGTTAAATCTCTCATCAAAAGAAATAGCTCCGCTACTTAATATTTCACCAAGAAGTGTAGAAGTAAAAAGGTACAGATTAAGAAAAAAAATGGATTTACCACACGAGTCGAGCTTAACAAATTATATTCTTGAAATTTAAGAACTATACATTTATATTTTATACCTATACAATACCACAACATTTAGTAAAATAACGTTTTTTTAACATTAATTTGTTTTTTAGTAATTCGTTGGTAAAACCCCGATTTTATTATGGTTGTCACAATAAACTTTACTTTTTTTTGCTATGTATACTTTTTGTTTGGGTGAAAAATAAGGCTACATCAATGGTATAGAGTAGTTTTACATAAACTCAAAAAACTAACTCTATGAGACACAATCTCTTTAAAATTCTAACACTTTTCTTTATAGCATATTCAAGTGCTCAAAATGTAAATGTTAGTGGAAACGTACAAGACGATACAAGCTATCCTATACCGGGAGCAAATGTATTGGTAAAAGGTACAAGTAATGGCGCCGTAACAGACTTTGACGGTAACTTTACTATTACTGATGTTAAAATCGGAGCAACACTTGTCTTTAGTTATATAGGTTATATAACGCAAGAAGTTGTTGTTGCTAACGGCGATACTTTAAACATTCAATTAATGCCGGACATCGCACAACTTAGTGAAGTAGTGGTTGTGGGTTATGGTACGCAGAAGGTTACTAAAGTGTCCGGTGCTATTTCAACGATAAAATCAGAATCAATTGAAAAAATAAAACCTTTAAGGGTTGAAGAAGCATTACAAGGTAGCGCTTCGGGTGTTTCGGTAATTCAAAGTGGTTCCCCAGGAAGTAAACCAACCGTTTTGGTTCGTGGTATTCCTTCGTTTTCCGGGGTTGACCCAGTGGTTATTATTGATGGTGTACCTCAATCTTTAGATGATTTAAATTCTATTAGTTCTGCCGATATTCAATCAATTAATATTTTAAAAGATGCTGCATCAACAGCAATTTACGGTGTTAAAGGTGGAAACGGTGTAATTGTAGTTACAACTAAAGGTGGAAGAAAAAACCAAAAAACCGAATTTAACTATAATACCTATACAGGTGTACAATCTGTAATAAGAAAAATAGGTTTATTAAATGCTACCGAATATGCTGTTATGGCCAATGAAGGAAGCTCGGTTGCTGGTGGAAGTTTAATTTTCCCGGATATTTCTAATATAGGAATGGGCACCGATTGGCAAGATGAGGTATTTAAAAATGCAACTGTAAACTCGCATACATTATCTGCTAGAGGAGGATCAGAAACTGTAGGTTACTTTTTATCAGCAGGCTATTTGAGTCAAGGCGGTGTTGTTGGCGGTGATGATAAATCTAATTTTAATAGAGTAAACTTTACTTCAAACTTAGATTTTCAGTTAACTTCTAAATTAAAATTCTTAATTAACACAAGTTATGCGAACATTAAAAGCAAAACCATAGCAGAAAACTCTTTTAATTCCATTTTAGGAAATGCTATAAATTTCGATCCTACGGTACCGGTATTTAACAACGATCCTAACGATTTTGCTACATACGGTTACAGTAACTTATTGTTATCTGAGATTTTTAATCCGGTACAACGATTAGATGATACCTATAATGAGAACAATGGAAACAAGTTGTATGGTAAATTCGAATTACAGTACGATATATTGGATAATCTTAAAATATCGTCGCGTTTTGGTTACACCAAATGGGATCTAGTAGGCAAGAGTTTTTCTCCTTTAGCGTATTACGGACCCAATAACGTGTCTAGTCAATATTTACCAGATGGCACGGTGCCTATGCAAACTGTAGATAATGGCGATGGTACAACAAGTACAATCCCGTCGTTCCACAATAGTGTTACCGAATACACGGCATCAAATTTTAATTACACTTTTGAAACATTTGCCAGCTATAATTTTAGCTTAAACGATGCACATAATTTCGATGTTGTTTTAGGTTTAGCCCGAAGCAAATCTACAGGACATGGTTTTGGTGCCACTAGACAAGATGTAAGAGATAACTCATGGGCTTGGGCAGATATTAGTGCTGCTACGGGTGTTAATACCAAATTAAATACCAATGCCTATACAGGGTATAGCTACCAAAATTTAGAGCGTAGAAACATGTCTTTCTTTAGTAGGGTTAATTACGATTATAAAGACACGTATTTGGCATCGTTTTCTGCAAGACGCGATGGCTCTATAGCTTTTGGTGATGATAACAAGTTTGCCAATTTCTTTGCAGGGTCTTTAGGATGGGTTGTAACAAACGAAGATTTTTTCAATTCAGAATCTATTAATTTCTTAAAGATTAGAGGAAGTTATGGTACGGTTGGTAATGAAAATGTAAATCCGCAGTATGTAGGTATTTCTGTGGGCGGACCAAGTTATAACTCTACCGCGAATAGTAACGGATATACGTTTGGAACCGAGTTTGTTTCTGGCGCCACGGTTAATTCGTTTAGCAACCCAACATTGAGTTGGGAGGAGCAAACACAATATAATGTAGGTTTAGATGCTACATTATTTAATAACTTATCTATTACTGCAGATTATTTTAACAAGTCTGTTGAAGGATTATTATTTACAGATGCACCGCCACTTTATGCGGGTACTTCAGAACCAGTTACATCTAACATTGGAAGTACAGAAAGTAAGGGTATAGATTTAACATTAGGATATAGGACTAACGGAGACGATTTTAAGTTTGATACATCATTTACGTTCACAACGTCTAAAAACTTGGTAACCGCAACAAATACCGATGGTACTGCATTTGTGCCAGGTGGGTCTTATTTTAATGGTCAAGCGCATAATGCAACGCGCTTCCAAAAAGGGTTTACACCGGGGTATTTCTATGGTTTTGAAACAAATGGATTATTCCAAAATCAGGCTGAAATCGATGCGCATGCCACACAAACGGGAGCGCAACCAGGAGATATTCGCTTTGTAGATATTAATAATGACGGCATCATTAACGATGATGATAAAACAAATATTGGAGACCCGTTTCCGGAATTCACTTTAGGTTGGAATTTAGGATTTGAGTACAGAAATTTCGATTTAGGCATGTTTACTTATGCGTCTGTTGGAAACGACATATTTAGAGCCTATGAGCGTAATGCGATATACACGAATAAAGATAGAAGCATTTTAAACCGATGGATAGGGGAAGGCAGTACCAACGACGCTAAAAATCCGCGATATACTTTTGCCGATTCCAATAGTAATATCAGACCATCAGATCGATATATTGAAGACGGTAGTTTTATTAAAATTAAAAGTTTAATTTTAGGATACACACTACCTGAGGACTCAAATAATGTATTTAGTAAAGTGCGTATTTATGCCCAAGCTAAAAACTTATTAACACTTACAGAATATACGGGTTACGACCCTGAGATATCAGGTGGAATTTTAGATACAGGTATAGACAGAGGTGCTTATCCGCAGGCAAGAACATTTCTAATTGGTTTAGACCTTAAATTTTAACATCCAAAAATAAATTAGTATGAAAAATATAAAAAACAGTATAGTATTAACCATGATACTTTCAATCTTTGTTGGTTGTTCAGATGTTGTTGAATTCGACCCGCATGATGAGTATCAAGTTACCGAGGCTGATTATCTGCAAACAGAATCAGACTACCGGACTATGGCAGTGAGCTGTTATACACCAACACAATGGTTAAATCAAATGGTGGTTATTGGCGATATTGCATCAGATAATGCCGTTGCAGGTGGCGAAAATGCTTCCGATGTACTATCGTTGCAAAACATTGATGATTACGATTATCAACTTTTAGCAAACAATTCAACACTTCAAGATTTATGGCTATCGGCTTACGAAGGCATTAACAGAACCAACTATCTTATAAGTTATAAAGATGTTAACCTGTTAGGAAACACGGTAGATTTTAATGGTAAGGAAGCACTTTTTGGCGAAGTTCGTTTTTTAAGGGCTTATTATTATTTCAATTTGGTTAGAATGTTTGGCGATGTAGTGTTATTTACCGATCGTAAATTAGGTATCACGGATTTTGGAACCTTACAAAGATTGCCTAAAGCAGAGGTGTATGCACAAATAGAAACCGATTTAACAAACGCTATTAATGCTTTGCCTACATCGGCTTCGCAACAAGGGCGTGTAACAAAATATGCTGCTCAAGCTTTACTGGGTAAAGTGTATTTGTACCAAGAAAAATTTGACTTGGCGGCACCAATGCTTGAAAACGTGGTAAATGGCCCATTTAGTTTAGTACCAACTTTTGATGATATCTTTTTATTTGAAGGTGAAAACGGTCCAGAATCAATTTACGAAGTACAATACTCAAATGGTTCCCCGTATTATAACTGGGGCGGACAAACAAGAGGTCAAGGAAATTACGCGGTACAGCAATGTGGTGTAAGAGGTTTAAGTGGTTCGGCGGATATGCCTTTTAATGCTGGTTGGAGTACAAATTTACCAACACAGGATTTAGCTTTGGCTTATGAAGATGGCGACCAGAGAAAAGACGCTACGGTTTTTGATGTTGCTGCTTATGCTGCAAATAATCCAAGTCTTAATGTTACATTTCAAGTGGCTCCTTTTAAAAATACCGATTTATATAATAAAAAGTATTTACCAAGAAAAGGGCAAACAAGCGGACAAATTGAGTTGAATTACGAAAACAATCAACGTATTATCCGTTATGCAGACGTGTTGTTAATGGCAGCAGAAGCTAACTTAAGAGCATCTAACGGTAGCGCTGCTAAAGCACAAACCTATTTAGATATGGTAAGAGATAGAGCCTTTGGCGATACTAACCATAGGGTTACAGCAACAGTTCAAGCGGTTTGGGATGAAAGACGATTGGAATTGGCTATGGAAGGCGATCGTTTTTTCGATTTGGTGAGAACAGGTCAAGCAGCTACAGTTTTAGGAAGCGGTTATAGCACGGCTACAAAAGGTTTGTTTCCTATACCTCAAAGAGAAATCGATCTTTCTGGATTATCACAAAATGACGGCTATTAAAAACTTAAAAAACAAATTATGAAAACATTAAAATATATTTTTAGCACGATCTTAATTATAGTTTTGGCATGGAGTTGTGAGGAAAACGTGTTTGGCGATACAGATTTTGTTGATAGCACTAAGGCTCCAACAAATCTATCGGCTGCGGTTAGTATTTCACAAGACAATACGGGCGTAGTAACCATTACACCCTTAGGTGAAGGTGTTGCAAGTTATAGTATTGACTTGGGCGATGGCTCTGAAATTGAAGAAGGCATTACTCCTGGCAATAGCATAGAACATGTTTATAAAGAAGGAACTTATGATGCAACAATTACGGCAGCGAGTATAAATGGGTTAACAACATCCATTACACAACCTGTAGTGGTGTCATTTAAAGCACCGGAAAATTTAGTTGTAACCATCGAGAATGATGCTGCAATTTCAAAGCAAGTAAATTTATCGGCAACTGCTGATTTCGCTACATCTTATGAAGCGTATTTCGGAGAGCCAGGAAACGATGACCCAATTCCTTTTAATATAGACGAAACCATATCGTATCAATATGCAGAGGCAGGAACATATACAATTAGAGTTGTAGCTATGAGTGCCGCTATTGAAACTACGGAGTTTTCTGTAGATTTTGAGGTAACCGCAATTTTACAACCATTAGAAGCTGCGCCTGCTCCAATTAGAGCACAAGCGGATGTGATTTCAATTTATAGTGATTCTTATACAGATCCAGATCCAATTGATTACAACCCGAATTGGGGACAATCAACAACGTATACGCAAATTGAAATTGGCGGAAACAACATGATTCAATATGGTGATATTACTTACCAAGGAATCGATTTTTCTAGCGTAGCTGTTGATGCTTCGGCCATGGAATATGTTCACGTTGATGTTTGGACAGCACAAGCAGGTTTCAATGCTAAAATATCTCCTATTAGTGCAGGACCAAATGAAACGGCTTATGATTTAGAGTTAACTCAAGATCAATGGACATCATTTGATATTCCATTATCTGTCTTTACAGATCAAAACCCATTGGTAGACTTTTCAAATATTATTCAATTTAAGTTTGAAGGTTCTCCATCAGAAGGTGGTACCATTTTTATTGACAACCTTTACTTTTACAAAGTGCCAACAGGCGTAGAAACTGGTATTGTTGGAACATGGAAATTGTCATCGGCAGCTGGATCATTAGGTGTAGGCCCATCAGTTGGTGATGTTAGTTGGTGGAACTGTGATGATACTTGCGTATCGGACAGGGCATGTTATTATGATGATACTTATGTGTTTAACCAAGACGGTTCTTTCCAAAATGTATTAGGTGCTGATACCTGGGTTGAGGCTTGGCAAGGTGGTGGTGACTCATGTGGCGCTCCGGTTGCTCCTCATGATGGCTCAAACGCTGCAACCTATGTATACGATGAAAACACAGGTACAGTTACTCTAAACGGTACTGGTGCTTTTATAGGATTGCCAAAAGCAACCAATACGGGCGAACTTTCTAGTCCTGGTGATGCACCAGCATCGGTTACTTACAATGTTAGCTTTGTAGACCCAAATACCTTATCGGTATATATTGAAGCGGGAGCAGGTGTGTTCTGGCAGTATACCTTAGTAAGAGAAGGCGTGGTTAGCTCACCATTAACAGGAACATGGCAAATGGCTCAAGAGGCAGGAGCACTAGGTGTGGGACCAGCTCTTGGAGATACCACATGGTGGAATTGCGACGACGCTTGCGTTTCAGGTAGAGCATGTTACTATGATGATGCTTATGTGTTTGGAGCCGACGGTTCTTTCCAAAATGTATTAGGAACCGATACTTGGGTAGAGCCTTGGCAAGGTGGCAGTGATGCTTGCGGAGCACCTGTAGCACCTCACGATGGATCAAATCCAGCAACATTCACCTTCAATTCCGGCATATTGACATTAAATGGCGTGGGAGCTTATATCGGTTTACCAAAAGCAACCAATACAGGCGAGCTTTCAAGTCCTGGAGATGCGCCGGCATCAGTTATATATAACGTGTCTTTTATAGATAATAATACAATAAGTGTATCTATTGAAGCAGGAGCAGGTGTATTTTGGCAATATAAGTTAGTAAGAATCTAAAAAAATTAAATTATGAAAAACATAAAATATTATATCGGAATGTTTTTGGCACTAGCTTTAGTATTTACTAGTTGTCAAGACGATGATATTTCAATGGGCGAATTAATTGCCCCATCTAATGTCACAATTTCTGCCGAAGTTTTTGGAGTAGATGCAAGTAATCCTAACGGAGATGGATCCGGATTTGTAGATTTTTCTGCAACAGCAGATAATGAAATTAGTTACCAATATGATTTTGGTGATGGTAAATCAGAAATATCTTCAACAGGTAAAATAACCCATAGGTACACAACCACAGGGGTAAATACTTATACGGTTGTTGTTAGCGCTATTGGTGCCGGTGGAATTAAATCGAGCACTTCTATGGAAGTTGAGGTGTTTAGTTCATTCTCCGATCTTGAAGCTGTAGAAATGTTATCAGGAAAAGTAATAGGAGGCTCTAAAACATGGTATTGGGCTTCTAATTTACCAACTCATGTTGGTTTAGGTCCTGTTGAAGATGATTATGGAAATGGTGAATTTGCCTATGAAGCTTGGTGGAATTCCATTGGGCCATGGGATGAGGAAAAATCATGTATGTACACCAACGAATTTGTATTTACTAGATTAGAAGAAGGCTTAACATTTGAACAAACCGTTGGTCCTGCATTTATACCAGGAACTTATGCTGGTGATTTAGGTGTTGCTGGCGATACTTGCCATGATGAAACCGTAGCTACAACCATGTTTGGTGTTAAAAATGTATCATTTGCACCTTCTTCTTCTAAAGCAGCGCTTGAGGGGTCATATAATGAAGCACCTTACAGAGGCACTAGTTTCGAAATTGCTGATGGCGGATTTATGGGATGGTATGTTGGAGCATACACTTATGATATTATATCGATTACCGATGACTTTTTAGAAGTTAGAATTATTCAAACCGGCAATGGATTTGCTTGGTATCATAAATTTACCTCTGTAAAACCTGAAGAAGGAGCGGTTGAAGAATTTGAATCTCAGTACAATACACTGGTGTGGTCTGATGAGTTTGATACAGATGGTGTTCCGGATGCAGCAAACTGGACTTACGATACTGGCGCTGGAGGCTGGGGTAACCAAGAAGTGCAAACTTACACTACCAATGCAGAAAATGTAACGGTTAGCGGCGGATCACTTATTATAACAGCCAAAGCAGATGGAAGCGGTGGCTATACCTCGGCAAGAGTAAAATCTCAAGGTTTACAAGCGTTTACTTACGGAAGAGTTGAGTTTAGAGCTAAATTACCAAGCTCACAAGGAACTTGGCCTGCATTGTGGATGTTAGGTGAAAGCTTTTCTACCATTGGTTGGCCAAGGTGTGGAGAGATAGATGTTATGGAGCAAACAGGTTGGGACAAAGAAACAACTTTAGGAACATTGCATTGGTTCGATACAGGAACAAATGCCAATGCGTCTTATGGTGAAACAACATCTATAGCCGATGTGTCTTCAGAGTTTCATTTATACTCTTTAGAATGGACTGAAGATAAGTTAACCGTAATGCTTGACAATGTGGCCTTTTTTGAAATGGACAATAATTCAGGTTTACCGTTTAACGATGATTTCTTTTTTATCATGAACATCGCCATGGGCGGAACTTTAGGTGGAACAATCGATCCTGGGTTTACCCAAGACACGATGGAAATTGATTACGTAAGAGTTTATCAATAAAAGTTTGAGAGTTATTAAAAGGGTCGGCATTTTACCGTCCGGCCTTTTTATACCATTTTCTTATTTAAAATAGCGCTTTGGTCACTTAGTCGCATGCAATTCAAACGATTATAATTAATGAACAATACAGTTTTAACAGCAGATAAAAACGTTTTGAACCACACCCAAAAAGTAAAGGGTGAACTGGTGGATTTTGATGGCGAAGCGTATTACAAGATTTCCAATAGTGACGCTATGCGACCATTTTTTATGAGCATCGTTAGCGACTCCAACCATTGGATGTTTATTTCTAGCAATGGCGGTTTATCGGCAGGTAGAAAAAATTCTGAATCTTCATTATTTCCTTATTATACCGATGATAAAATAACCGAACTTGCCGATATTACGGGAAGCAAAACCATCTTTCAAATTCATTTAAAAGGAAAAACCTATGTGTGGGAACCTTTTTCGGAAAGACAGGCAGGACTTTATCAAATTACCAGAAACATATATAAAAACAGATACGGCAATAAGGTTGTTTTCGAGGAAGTTAACAAAGATTTAAGGCTAACGTTTCGATATCAGTGGAGTACAAGTAACCAATTTGGTTTTGTAAAAAAATCGACCCTTCAGAATAATTCCAATAAAGATTTAAACATCACTTGTTTAGACGGATTGCAAAATATTTTACCCGCTGGGGTAACTTCCGATATGCAAAACGCATACAGCAATTTGGTTGATGCTTATAAAAAGAACGAATTGTTGCCAGAAGTTGGTTTAGGTATTTTTTCGTTAAGTGCCATTATTGTTGACAAGGCAGAACCTAGTGAGGCTTTAAAAGCGAACACGGTATGGTCTGTTGGGGTTGAAAATCCAACATATTTAATATCATCATTGCAACTTAACGATTTTAGAAAAGGACGTACAGTAAAGCAGAAAGAAGACATTCGAGCCGAAAAAGGTGCGTATTTTACGGTTTCAAATATAGATTTACAAGCCAATTCAGAAAAAAATTGGATGTTTATTGCCAATGTAAACCAAACCATTACGGGAATTACCCAAATTTCCGAACTCATAAAAAGTGAAAATGACGTAGTTCGTCTTATTGAAAATGATATTGAGTTGGGTACGGAAAACCTAATAAAATTAACCACAGCTTCTGATGGTTTGCAAGTAACCGCAGACCCTTTAACAAACACAAGACACTTTGCAAACACGCTTTTCAATATCATGCGTGGTGGCATTTTTGATGACGATTACAACATCGAAAAACAAGATTTTATAACATACATTTTGAAGGCCAACAAAGACGTTTTCAATACAAAACAGAAAACCTTAGAAGCCCTACCGGAAATTTTTCAATTAAAGGATATTAAAGCTTTCGCTGAACAAAGTGCGGATAAAGATTTTAAACGTTTGTGTTTCGAATATTTACCATTAAAATTCAGCCGAAGACACGGCGACCCGAGCAGGCCTTGGAACAAGTTTTCAATAAACACAAAAAGTGAAATTGACGGTTCTAAAATTTTGGATTACGAAGGCAATTGGCGCGATATTTTCCAGAATTGGGAAGCACTGGCACATGCGTATCCAGAATTTATTGAGGGTATGATTCACAAATTTTTAAACGCCACAACTTTTGAAGGCTACAACCCGTACCGCGTAACAAAAGGCGGATTTGATTGGGAGGTTATTGAAGAAGACGATCCGTGGTCGTACATAGGCTATTGGGGCGATCATCAAATTATATACCTTTTAAAATTTTTGGAGTTTATTGAAAAGCATTACCCAAATAGATTGGAAAAACTATTCGACCAAAATATTTTTGTGTATGCCAATGTGCCTTATAAAATTAAGAGTTACCAAGACACTTTATCAAACCCAAAGGACACGATTGATTTTGATTATAAACTGAATGAAAAAATCAACGAAAGAAGGACCAAAATAGGCGCAGACGGGGCATTGCTTTTAGATAAAAATGCGTCCATTTACAAAGTCAATTTAATTGAAAAATTATTGGCCACCGTATTGGCAAAACTATCTAATTTTATTCCCGAAGGCGGTATTTGGTTAAACACCCAACGCCCCGAATGGAACGACGCCAACAACGCTTTGGTGGGCAACGGTGTCTCGATGGTTACTTTGTATTACTTAAACCGTTTTTTAAATTTCTTTGAAACGGTGGTGTCGAAATCAGACACCGAAGAGGTAGAAATATCTTCAGAATTAAGGGTGTTTTTTAATCAAGTGGTTGCCACATTCCAAAATAACAAAAATATACTTTCTGGGCCTATTTCAAATAAAGACAGAAAAACAGTTTTAGATGGTTTAGGAAACGCAGGCAGTACATACAGAAACACAATTTATGAAAACGCTTTTTCAAGCGATAAATCTTCAATAAACAAAACAGAGCTTTTAGAGTTTATTGATGTTACAAAATCGTATTTGCAGCACACCATTGCGGCAAACAAACGCGCAGATAATTTATATCACGCCTATAATTTAATGACTGTTGAAAATAACGAAGAAATTTCCATTTCATATTTATCCGAAATGCTCGAAGGTCAAGTTGCCGTTTTAAGTTCGGGTTATTTAGCGCCAAAAGAAGCCTTGGATTTATTGGAAGAATTAAAATCTAGCGCCCTCTTTAGAGCCGACCAATATAGCTATATTTTATATCCAAATAAAGACTTGCCAAGGTTTGATAAAAAGAACAATATTCCAGCCGAAAACGTGGAGCAATCCCAATTATTAAAGCAATTGGTTGATGATGGGAACACGCAGATAATTGAAAAAGATATTTTAGGAAATTTCCATTTCAACGGAAACTTTAATAACGCAAATAGTTTAAAGGAAGCGTTGCATAAATTATCGGATGAAAAATATAAACCGCTGATTGAAAAAGACACCCAATTCTTATTGGATACATTCGAAGCTGTCTTCAATCACAAAGCATTTACGGGACGTTCGGGAACATTTTTTGGTTACGAAGGATTGGGGTCAATTTATTGGCACATGGTTTCCAAATTGGTATTGGCGGTTCAAGAAAATGTACAGTTAGCCATTAACACCAATGAAAGCGACGACATAATAGGCAGATTGTTAGATCACTATTACGAAATTCAAGCCGGTATTGGCGTACATAAATCTCCAGAATTATATGGCGCATTTCCAACCGATCCGTATTCGCATACGCCAGCAACAAAAGGTGCACAACAACCGGGAATGACGGGGCAGGTTAAAGAAGATGTGTTGAGCAGATTTGGGGAACTGGGCGTTTTTGTTGAAGATGGAAAACTGTTTTTCAATCCACGATTGTTACGAAAAAGCGAGTTCTTAAATTCATCAAAATCGTTTGAATATACCAGTATAAATAAAGAGGATAAAACCATTCAATTGGAGGCCGACTCATTGTGTTTCACCTATTGTCAAATTCCAATAATTTATAAAATTTCAGAAAACGAAACCATTAAAGTGGTTTATCAAGACAACACGATTCAAGAATTTCAGGATTTAAGTTTAGATGAAAAAACTTCAAAAACAATTTTTGAAAGAACAGGTGATATTAACCGCATTGAAGTTTTACTTAAAAATAGATTTTAAAATGACAACAACGCTTAGAAATACATTGATATTGGGCATTTTAATTGTGATGGTTGGCTGTGGGAATAAGCAAAAAAAAGAAGAAAACAACGTGGCAACAGAAAAACAGATAACAGCAAAAGATATTTTAGGTAACCCTGATTATTTGGCCATTTCTTATGGCGGTTATAGGCAAACGTCGCGGGATATTCAACCCACTATTGAAGAGCTTAAAGACGACATGAAGATTCTTGCCGCTATGGGTGTTAAAATATTGCGCACTTATAATGTGCAGTTACAGCAAGCGCCAAACTTATTAAAGGCTATTAGTGAACTAAAAAACGAAGATTCAAACTTCGAAATGTATGTTATGCTTGGTGCTTGGATAGATTGTAAAAACGCGTGGACAGACCAAACACCGGACCATAATGTGGAAAGCGAACAAAATGCTGGCGAAATAGACAGGGCGGTAGCCCTGGCGAAAGCCTATCCGGACATTGTAAAGGTAATTGCCGTTGGTAACGAAGCCATGGTGCGTTGGGCAACAAGCTATTTTGTGCAACCCAACGTCATTTTAAAGTGGGTCAATCATTTACAGGATTTAAAGCAAAAAGGCGAGCTTTCAAAAGATTTGTGGATTACAAGTTCAGACGATTATGCCTCTTGGGGCGGCGGCGATCCGAGTTATCATACACCGGATTTGGAAAAGCTAATTAAGGCTGTCGATTATGTTTCCATGCATACCTATCCGTACCACAACTCACACTATAATCCGGAGTTTTGGAAAGTGCCGGAAAATGAGCAAAACCTATCCGATTTAAAAAAGATAGATGCGGCCATGTTGCGGGCTTTTGAGTTTGCAAAAAAGCAATACAATGATGTTTATAAATACGTAAAAAGCATTGATGCATCAAAACCAATTCATATTGGCGAAACAGGTTGGGCAACGGTTTCAAATGGGCATTATGGTAAAGATGGGTCTCGTGCTACAGATGAATACAAATCAGGACGCTATTATGAGTTGATGAGGGCTTGGACTAACAAAGAAAACATCTCTTGTTTTTACTTTGAAGCGTTTGATGAGCCGTGGAAAGATGCCAGAAACCCGTTAGGTTCAGAAAATCATTTCGGACTTTTCAAGGTCGATGGTCAAGCTAAATACGCGCTTTGGGATTTGGTTGATAAGGGTGTTTTTGAAGGTTTAACCAGAAATGGAAACCCTATAACAAAAGCCTATGATGGCGATAAAGATGCTTTAATGAGAGGCGTTTTGGTGCCGCCAATAAAAGAATAAAGATGAAAAACTATATCGTACTATTTGTAATGCTTTTTGCTTTTGCATCGTGTAAAAACGAGGCGCAAAACTCTGTGGTTTCGGTAAGCGAGCGTCAAATTCTTGTAAACGGTTCGCCCTATCTTATAAAAGGGATTTGCTATCATCCTGTTCCAAAAGGAAGCGATAAAAGGGATTTTAGCGCTTTAGCCCAAGATTTAGCCTTAATGGTCGAGGCAGGTATTAATACCATCCGCGTTTATGCGCCTATTGATAACAAAGCGGTTTTAGACGACATACATGCAGCCGGAATTAAAGTGATTATTGGTTTTGGGTATAATCAAAAAGGAAAGTTCGATATACTTTCAGGAACATATATCGATTACGTAAACAAGTATAAAAACCACCCATCCATTTTAATGTGGGAACTGGGTAACGAATACAACTACCATCCAGAATGGTTCAGAGGCGACATAAAAAATTGGTATAAAGCCATGAATGATGCTGCAGAACTTATCCATAAAAACGACAGCAATCATCCCGTAACAACAGCTCATGGCGAGCTGCCCGATGCATTGGCGTTGTCAATGGGGCCAAATATCGATGTTTGGGGCATGAATGTGTACCGTTGGGACGATCCATCAAGTATTTTTTTCCAATGGGAGGCCGTTAGCGAAAAACCCATGTATTTATCCGAAGCAGGTGGCGATAGTTATATGACCATTTCAAAGGCTGGATTTGAAGAAGGTATTAATGAAAAGGCACAAGCTGAAGCCAATAAAAATATTTTAGACAAAATTTTTGAAAACCAAGAGGTTTGCTCAGGTGTTACCATGTTTTCATTTACAGATGGCTGGTGGAAAGCAGGAAATCCGGATAAGCAGGACATTGGTGGTTGGGCGCCCAACAGTAGCGGCGTGCCATACGACGGGGCTCCAAACGAAGAATTTTGGGGCATTGTAGATATCGATAGAAACAAAAAAGAAACATTTAGTGTTGTAAAAAATAAATATAATCAGTTAAAACATTAGGAAAATGAGGCAATGTAATTATGTAACAATCTTTATAATGGCGATAGTATTATCAAGTTGTAATGTGAAAGATAAAGCGTTGGATTTTGAGGTTTACGAAACATCGGAAAGCGGAAATAAGCTAACCAGAATTACCGAATTTAAAACACTGGATAGTGTTGTTAAAATAACTTTAAACCCCGAAAAAACGTTACAAACCATTACAGGTTTTGGCGGTTCTTTTACGGAATCTTCAGCTTATTTGCTGAACAAGTTGAGCAAAAAAAACCGCGATACCATTCTTCAGGCTTATTTTGGTGAAGAAGGCGCGCGCTATTCATTAACAAGAACCCATATTAGTTCCTGTGATTTTTCATTGAGTAATTACACCTACGCACCGGTTGAAGGTGATATGGAATTGGAAAACTTCTCCATTGAAGAAGATCGTGACGATTTAATTCCAATGATAAAAGACGCGATGGCGATTTCAAAAGATGGTTTCAAAATTATAGCCTCACCTTGGACGGCGCCGCCATGGATGAAAGATAACAATGCCTATGTTGGTGGCGAGTTATTGCCACAATATTACGATACATTCGCCCTGTTTTTTTCTAAATATTTAGACGCCTATAAGGCAGAGGGCATTGATATTTGGGGTTTAACGCCTGTTAATGAGCCTCACGGAAACGGCAATAATTGGGAGAGCATGCACTTTTCGCCCGAGGCAGAAACAGATTTTGTTCAAAATCATTTAGGACCAAAACTTGAAGCCAATGGTATGGGAGCCGTTAATATTCTTGGTTACGACCAAAATAGAGCCGGTTTAAAAGAATGGGTCGATGCCATGTTCGCTACCGAAGAATCTTCAAAATATTTTGCCGGTACAGCCATTCATTGGTATGAGAGTACTTATGATTATTTCCCCGAAGCTTTACAATACGCGCACAACAAGGCACCAGAAAAATACTTGATAGAAACCGAAGGCTGTATAGATTCTCAAGTTCCGGTTTGGCAAGACGATGCTTGGTATTGGAAAAAAGAAGCCACAGATTGGGGCTATGATTGGAGAGAGCCCGAAAAAAAATATTTACACCCAAAATATGCACCTGTAAATCGTTACGCGAGAGATATTATTGGTTGCCTAAACAATTGGGTTGATGGTTGGATAGATTGGAATATGGTATTAGACCGACAAGGTGGACCAAATTGGTTTGAAAACTGGTGTGTCGCCCCGGTTATTGTAGACCCGGAAAAAGATGAGGTTTACTTCACGCCACTATACTACACCATGGCACATTTTAGCAAGTATATAAGACCTGAGGCTAAAGTTATTTCGCATGATAATTCAGATGAAACCCTTATGGTCACAGCTGTTAAAAATCCTGATGAATCCATCGTATTGGTGTTGTTTAATGAAGGTGATACGCCTAAAAGTTTCAATATTAATTTAAACGAACAATCTATTGCTGTTTCAATAAATGAAAAAGCCATTCAAACTATAGTCATTCCAAGTCAACAATAAAAACACCTGCACAATGCTAACTAAAAACTAAAAAAAGTATGTCTAAAACGAATAAAGTACCCATGGGTCAAAAAATAGCTTTCGGAATTGGTATGTTCGCTAACCAAATGTTCCCTGCTATTCTGGGCATTTTTATGGTAGTTCTAGTGCAAGATTTAGGTTTTCCTGGGTGGATGTGGGGTATTCTGTTTTTTCTTCCAAGGGTGTTTGATGCTTTTACCGATCCAATTATGGGTTTTATATCAGATAATACAAAATCCAAATGGGGAAGACGCAGGCATTATGTTTTTCTTGGTGCATTAATTATGGGCATCTCTTTTGTTATAATGTGGCAATTATATAGAACAGACGGTGTAAACTATAATTTTACATACTTTTTAATTTGGTCTTTTGTGTTTTATTTAGGGCTAACCATTTTTAGTGTTCCTTATGTGGCTATGGGTTACGAAATGAGTAATGATTTTCATGAACGCACGGATATTATGGCTATTGCCCAATGGATAGGCCAATGGGCATGGGTAATTGCGCCTTGGTTCTGGGTTTTTATGTACGATCAAAACTTGTTTGAATCGGCAGATGTAGCAACACGAAGTTTGGCTGTTTGGGTCGGTATCGCTTGTATGGTTTTTGCCATGGTCCCAGCAATTTTTATACATAGTAAATCGACAATTAATGAAAATTATGCGCCTTTAAATTTTAAGACCATTGGCGGTAGTTTAAAAAAGATTTTCGAAGGTTTTAAAGAAGCATTTAAATCGGTGCCTTTTCGACAATTGTGCATCGCCACCTTTTTTATTTATAACACCTTTTATACTATTGCGAGCTTTTCGTTTTTCATTGTAGTTTACCATTTATTTGGAGGCGATGCCGGAGCGGCAGGAATCTGGCCCACCTTATTTGGCAGTGTGGGTGCCTTGGCTACCACGTTTATTGTTATTCCGATAATTACCGGAATGTCTAAAAAAATAGGTAAAAAGAAAGCTTTTATAGTCTCACAAGCAATCTCAATAATAGGGTATATTCTACTTTGGTTCCTGTTTATTCCGGGGAAACCGTATATGTTTTTATTTGCACTTCCGTTTTTTTCATTCGGAATTGGAAGCTTGTTCACATTAATGATGTCTATGACTGCTGATGTTATCGATTTGGACGAATTAAACACCGGGCAACGTCGCGAGGGTGTTTTTGGAGCTATTTATTGGTGGATGGTTAAATTTGGGTTTGCCATTGCTGGATTGTTAACAGGCACCATTATGTCGGCCGTAGGATTTGACCCAAATTTGGCTACCCAACCAGAAGGTGCCGTTTGGGGGCTTAGGGTGTTTTATTCAGGATTTCCTATCGTAGGTACTTTAATTGCCATTTATGTGATGCGGAACTACGATTTAACCGAAGAAAGAGCGAATGAAATAAGCGAGCAGTTAGAAAAACGTAAAAGTACACCATAAACACAGTATTATGTCTCTCAAAGCAGGAAATATATTGTCGCTCTCTGGTGGCAATCATGAAAATAAAACGACAAAAGGATTACAAAATACATTTAGCAGGGTATTAAAAAGTGGTATGCACGGAATTTGCTTTAGTGCTTACGAGGAAGGACAGGAAGCCGGAGATCAAATTACCGAAAAACAAATCCGCCGACGCATGAAAATTATTAAACCATACACGAAATGGATTCGTACTTTTTCATGCACAGACGGAAACGAACTTATTCCCGTAATTGCTAAAGAATTTGGTATTAAAACAATGGTTGGTGCTTGGTTAGGTAATGATGCCGAAATTAACAAAAGGGAAATTGAAGGCCTAATTAAACTGGCTAAAGAAGGATTTGTAGATATTGCTGCAGTTGGAAACGAAGTGATGTACAGGGGTGATTTAACCGAGGCGGAACTTTTAAGTTTTATGCACCACGTAAAGAAAGCTATTCCAGAAATTCCAATGGGCTACGTTGATGCGTATTATGAGTTTACAAAACGCCCAAAAATCACTGAAGCTTGCGATATTGTTTTGGCAAATTGTTATCCTTATTGGGAAGGATGTAGTCTGGAATATTCTTTAATTTATATGAAGGATATGTTTAACAGAGCATTAAAAGCTGCCAACGGAAAAAAAGTTATAATTACTGAAACAGGCTGGCCTAGTCAGGGTTCAGGGTTGCATGGTGCCGTTCCTTCTTACGAAAACGCCATAAAATATTTTATTAATACTCAAGAATGGGCCAAAGAAGATGATATTGATGTGTTTTATTTTTCTTCTTTTGATGAGTCATGGAAAGTTGGAACCGAAGGCGATGTTGGTGCTTACTGGGGCTTATGGGATAAAGATGAAAAATTAAAATATAAAAACAACATTCTTGGTTTTAATACCTCAAAGCATTCTTTAATAAAAAGTCAGTAATTTTCTTTTAATCGTAAAGAATTCCTCGAGGTTCTACCTCGGAGTTTCCGATGAAATTGTCATTCCCGAGACATCGGGAATCTAAATAACAAATTTCGGTTTTTGGCTCTAAGACCAAAATGAAACGAGTGAAGTACCTCTATGGCCCTACCTCGATGATAGTTCGTTCAAGAAATTTTTTATTCAGTTCGTTTTTCGTTAAAATAACCTTAAATATTTTCTGTAACTAACTATCTGTCAAGCTAAGCGGAGTTAACAACTTAATTTCTTACGGTTAAACTCAGATATTTACCACTACATCACCCATACAAATAGCTTTATCTGAAACGATGAAGCTTTTTTATTTGGATTGGCAATAAGTCTTACAAACCCCTATTATATGTATAATACGTTTTGTTAAAAATAGAATAAACCCTGGTTTTTATTGCGTTGTATACTTTTTGTAGTGCTCTCAAATAAGAATTTCACATAGTTTTATTAATATATTTATTAAAGCGACAAATTCAGTTTTCATTTCGCTTTAACTAAAGCATACTTTAAACACTGAATTTGTTTTAATACTAATAATTCTTAAAACTAAATTATGATGAAAAAAATTACTTTATTTCTTTCAAAAATCACATGGTCTATTGTTACACTGGTATTTATGATAAGTATGTCTGCTTCCGGACAAACCCCAGGAGGCGATTGGTATTTAAAATGGAGCGACGAATTTAATGGGAACTCTTTAAACACTAACCATTGGAATGTTGAAGTTGGGAATCTTAACATAAACAATGAGTTACAAACCTATACTGCCGATAGAGTGACGGTTGGCAATGGCCATTTAACAATATTTGCCTCTTGGGATTTTCAAGAAAACCGTATGGAATCGGGTCGAATAAATTCGGCTGATAAAATCGTATGGGACGAAGGTTATACCGAAGCACGAATTAAATTTGAAGATTGGGACTGGAATGGAAAAGATGCAACTTTTGCTGCATTCTGGTCGATGGGAGAAAGTTTTGGTAATTCAAATATAAGCGCCCATAATGTAAATGGTGGTTCGGCATGGCCAAGTTGCGGGGAAATTGATATGATGGAAATGGTTCCCAATCATGACGCCATTTCTACAATCCATTACAATCCATCATTAGACTATAATGGCGATGGCGATTCAGACGTTCAAAACTGGCCGCACAATTGGGTTTATCATACCGTAAGCAGACCTGCTCCAGATTGGACACAGTGGCATACCTTTGGTTGTGAAAAAACAGATACCGAGTTAAAGTTTTATATAGATGGCGTCTATTTCGGTTCGCATTATTTAGATGAAACAAGAAAAGAGTATCACCAGGCTTTCTTTTATATTTTAAATGTAGCCATAGGCGGTGATTTGGCGGGCAATCCTCCAAACAATTATGACGTTTATGTAAAAATGAATGTTGATTACGTGCGCTATTATAAACGCCCTTGGACTATTTCATTAAAAGGCAGCAACAACAAATTTGTGAGTTCCAATAATGGTTCGTCGGCAATGATGTGTGATCGCCCAAGCGTTGGAGACTGGGAAAAATTTGATATCATAGATCAGGGTGACGGAAAAGTGGCTTTAAAAGGTTCTAACGGAAAATATGTAAGCTCTAACAATGGTGCGTCGCCAATGAAATGTGACCGATCAAGCATTGGAGGATGGGAAGTTTTTACCTGGGTTGATTTGGGTAACTCGCAATTTGCTTTAAAAGGAAGCAATGGAAAGTACGTAAGCTCTGAAGGTGGCAACACAGGAATGATGTGTAACCGCTCAAGCATCGGAGCGTGGGAAACATTTAACTACCAAACTACTACCCACTCTGCTAAAAATAGCGCCAAGGATAAAAACTTATTATCTGATGACATCAATGAAAATTTATTATCGGATATCACTGTATTTCCAAACCCCGCAATAAACACGCTAAACATTAATACTGAAGAAAAAAACTATACCTTATCGGTATTCGATATGCTAGGTAAGCAAGTCTTTAAAGCATCTGAAATTAATGGTGCAACTGCAATTAACGTAGAAAAAATGAACACAGGATTGTATGTAATAAAAATAAACTCTGAAAACGGAACACATACCCAGCTCGTGGTGGTTAATTAATGCTTTCCGAACCAATAATTAAAAGCTGTTTCGCTTACTTCGAAACAGCTTTTTTTTACACTTTTTTTATATGAATACAGGTCAATTTGCATCCAAATATTTACTGCAATCACCTTTTCTTCAAGGTTATACAGAGTCATAGATTGGTTTCTTGTAGTACAACTCAAATATTTACCACTACATCACCCATACAAAACGGCAATATGTCAACCAGTAAAGCTGTTTTTAAAAGCACCATAAACCGCACTATTGCCCTGTAGCTGTGCTCTGTTTTATGAAAAATTAGATAAAGCATAACTTTTATTGCGTTGTATGTTTTTTGTAGTGCTGTTAAATGTGAATTTCACACAATTTTGTCAATATATTTATAAAAATGACAATGTTGGTTTTTAGTAGGTTGAAGTTCGACCTCCCGTAAATACTGATTTTGTTTAAATATTAACTAATTCATAAAACTAAATTACGATGAAAAAAATTACCTTATTACTTATCTTTTTGACTGTGTCTCTTGGATTTGCGCAGCCAACAACCAATGCTACCGATCCGCAGGCTAGAGATGCAGGAGATGTTATTTCTATTTTTAGTGGTGCCTATACCGATGTGGCTGGATCGAATTTCAACCCAAACTGGGGTCAATCTGGTTTTGGCACTGCAAATACGGCTTTCGATCCCGGGACGGGAAATACCGTATTGGCTTATACCAACTTTAATTATCAAGGCGTTCAATTTGGATCTACTCAAAACATAACAGGAATGGAATTCTTGCATGTCGATATTTATATCGATGGTACATTCAATCCTAATGTATTTGTGATTAGTTCAGGTGCTGAAATTGCCCATGCCATTACAAATACGGGAGCAAATACATGGATTAGTGTAGATATCCCGGTAACTGGAATTACGGGAGACACTTCTAATGCGATTCAGTTCAAGTTCGACGGTGGCAATGGATCTACAGACGCTATCTATGTAGATAACTTATATTTTTGGAAGGCAGAAACAGACCCTGCAACAGATGCAACATTAAGCGACCTGCAGGTTGACAATGTTACGATTACTGGTTTTGGATCGGCTACAACGTCTTATGATTACTCCGTTCCACCGGGAACCTCAATTGTACCGCAAATTACTTTAGCGACTACAACTAATGCCGGTGCATCACGTGTAATAACTCAAGCGTCTGGTATTCCCGGAACAGCTACGGTGGCCGTTACAGCCTCAAATGGGATAGATACGGAAACATACACAGTTAATATTTTTGCTAGTGGCCCTCCTACAGCTGCCCCATTACCCCCTAATAGAGCACCTGCCGATGTGAAGTCAATTTTTAGTGACGCCTATACCGGTATTACAATTGATACTTTTGATACACCATGGTGTCCCGGAACAACAACAGAAGAGTCGATTTCCGGTAATGCCATGAAAAAAGTTAGTGGCTTAGGTTGTGAGGGTGTAGAATTCATAAACGGTAGATTTGACGCTACAGAGTTTACTCATTTTCACATGGATATTTTTACAGAGACAGCAACCATGGATAAGAGTTTCAATATTAAATTTTCCAACTGGGATAATGGCACATCGGAATCAAACGCTATAGAATATTCTGTAACCAATGCAAATTTCTTAACCAATCCGAATCCAGGTACATGGATATCTTTAGATATACCTTTATCTGATTTTACCGCTGGAAGTAGAAATGATATTACACAATTTATAATAACATCAGATTTGGGAACTGTTTATTACGATAATTTATATTTATATAAAGGAACACCTTTAAGTACCGATGACTTCGAATTATCGGTATTCAAAGCATATCCAAACCCCACACATGATAGTTGGACGGTGCAATCTAAAAACCAAAATATAGCATCCATTAAAGTGTTTGATATTTTAGGAAAACAAGTGTTATCACTTTCTCCCAATTCAAGCGAAGCAAACATTGATGGATCGAGCTTAAAAATCGGATTGTATTTTGCACAAATACGTACCGAGAATAGTTTACAAAGTATAAAGCTTGTGAAAAAATAAATAAAACCATATATGTTTTAAAACCCTATAAACGCTGTTTATAGGGTTTTTTTATACGCCATGTTTCTCTTTTATCGCTGTGCTCTCTTAACTTAATATCAATCGATTAAAATGCTGTGTTAAATTAATTTAGGTGTTAAAATTTTGAATTACTAAAAATATTTCTTTAATATTGCATTATGTATTACATAATACTTAATACGAAAAACTAACGTTATTTAACTAATTCAAATCATTTTAGTATGAAAAAAAGAAAGTTTAATATCAATTATTTGATATTTATTTTGCTTTTTTCTTTGCCAATTCTAACTTTTGGTCAAGAAAAAACAATTACGGGAACCGTGGTTTCAGCCGGAGACAGTATGCCATTGCTAGGTGCAACGGTTGTTGTTAAGGGTACGACTACAGGAGCGTCAACAGATTTTGATGGAAACTACACCATTAGCGCCAACACAGGCGATGTTCTTGTGTTTAGCTATGTTGGTTATACATCAAAAGAAGTTACGGTAGCAAGCGAAACAGTAATTAATGTGTCTTTAACCGAAGACGTAGCAATGCTGGACGAAATTGTTATTACAGGTTATGGTAAGCAAACCAGAGCCACTTTAACAACGTCGGTATCAAAACTTGATACACAAATTTTAGAAACATCAACACGATCTAATGCAGCAACTGCATTACAAGGAACCATTGCCGGTTTAAGGGTAACAAACACTACGGGACAACCGGGGTCTACGCCACAAATTGTTTTACGTGGTGGTACTAATTTCGACGGTACGGGTTCTCCATTAATATTAATTGATGGTATTCCTGGATCTTTTTACGCTTTAAACTCTGACGATATCGAGTCTATCGAGGTGTTAAAAGATGCGGCAGCTACCGCAATTTACGGTGCAAGATCTGCTAATGGTGTTATTCTGGTAACCACAAAAACAGGTAAGGTTGGAAAATCTTCTATCAACTACAGATATAAGTATAGTACCAACAATGAAAGAAACGATCAAAAGTATATTGGTGCTGCAGACCATATCAATTACAACAGACAGTCGATTGCTTGGTATAGAGAAGTAGTTAATAACCCTGGCAGCTTTGGTGCGTTTTTAAATGGAAACCACAGTGCGGCGACAGGTAATAACACAACTAACGATCCGTTTACTACACAGCTTTTAACAGCTTCAAACCAATATTTATTAAACCAACCTGGATGGATGTCTATTCCAGATATTTTAGATCCAAGTCAAGACATTTTGTTTTTCGATAATAAGGGTGTTGGCGATCGTATCTATCAAAATAGCGAATCAAAAGACCACTATTTATCATTTGACGGTGGTAACGAAAAAGGGACTTACTATTTAGGCTTAGGGCTTTTGGATAACGATGGTTTAATTTTAGGGTCTGGATTTAAAAGATACTCAGGGAAATTTAGCGGTTCTTACCAAGTAACCGATAATATTAAGGTAAACTCGAATATTTTATATTCACACTCTAATTTAAATTTAAGTCCTTTAGGTGGAGAAGATACTGTTTTTAGAAGATTCCAAGGACAGGCTTCAACCTCAAGAACTTACGATAGTAACCCTGATGGAACTTGGTCTGACCAATATGCCGTAGGGCAAAACCAAGGCTTTGGTAACCCACTATATTACCAAGATAAATTTGTTAGAAAAAATTTAGAGCAACGTTTATCGGCATCGGTTGGTATTAACTGGGATATTATTGAAGACTTAACCTTAGCGGTAACAGGAAGTCATTTTACAATTAATAACCATAACGAAAGCTTTAATAGAGCTTACCGCGTAGGTAGTACTACAGGGCCTTTACGTACAGGTCGTGAAGCAGGTGTTAGTTTAGGCAGAACATTGAGAAACCAATTAACAGGTACATTAAACTATACCAAAAAATTTGGCAATCATAACTTTAACGCCTTAATTGGTGCGGAGTATTTTAAAGATAACGGCTTTAGTACGTTTGCTGGAACAAGAAACTCACCAACAGATTTAATTGAGACGCTTAACGCAGGTGCAGAAGCTGATGGTATTCCTTCAAGTTTTGAATCTGAGTACGTGATAACATCTGCTTTTGGTAGATTGCTTTATGATTTTGATGATAGATATTTATTTCAGTTTAATTACAGATATGATGGTACTTCAAGATTGGGTAATAATAAATTCGACTTTTTTCCAGGTGTATCTTTTGGATGGAACGTGCATAACGAATCATTCTTTGAAGAGTCTTCATTAAGCAACACGGTTTCTAGATTAAAACCAAGATTAAGTTATGGTGTCGCTGGTAATATAGATGTATTAAGCAATTATGGTGTTTACGGTTCTTATGGAGAGCAAGGGGTTTACAACGGTCAAACAGGTTATGCAAATTCTTCTTTACCAACGTTAGATTTATCATGGGAAAAATCAACCACCTTTAATGCTGGTTTGGATATCTCATTTTTAGATAACAGAGTGTCAATCATTACCGATATTTACTCTAGGGACATTAAAGATAAATTAGCAACTCTTACCTTGCCATACTACACTGGATTTGGTGGTATATTAACCAATAACGGAACCATTAGAAATAAAGGTTTTGAATTGCAGGTAAATGGCGATATTATTAGAAACGACGATTTAACTTGGAATGTGGGCGCTACGTTTACCAAAAACAAGAACTATGTGCAGAAACTTCCTGAAAACGACAACGATTTAAACAGACAAGGCGGTACATTAATTTGGAACCCAGATACACAGCAAGAAGAATGGGTGGGCGGTTTCCAAGAAGGACAACGCTCTGGTCACGATTTAGTAGTTGCTTTCGAGCAAGCAGGTATTTATGCTACACAAGCTGAAGCCGATGCAGACAATGCCATTACCGATACTTATATGCCAGGAGCTAGCCGTAACCAACGTTGGGCTGGTGATGTAAAGTGGGTTGATCAAAACGGCGATGGTGTGATTGATGGCTTGGATAGAAAAGTTATTGGGCGTACTACTCCAGATTTTGTTGGTGGTATAACCACAAGTTTACAATACAAAAACTTCAATTTATTTGTTAAAACCGATTTTGCTACCGGACATTTGGTATGGAATCATATTAGAAACAAAGGTTACGGGCAAACACAAGGTAACTTGGCACAGCCTATTGAAGTGTTGGATTCTTGGACACCAACAAACACCGATACCGATTGGCCGCGTTTTGTTTTTGTTAACGGAGCTAAAAACGTATGGAGAGGTAATGAAGGTTCGGGTAGTTTACAAACAGAAGCAAACAATAGGTTCTGGGAAAAAGGCGATTACTTAGCATTGCGCGAAATAACTTTAAGTTATAATGTACCAACAGAGCATTTTAACGATGTTATTAAAAGATTAAACATATATGTAACGGGTACTAACTTGCACTATTTTAAAAGTATGAGTGGTGATACACCAGAAGTTGGTGGTGTGCAATATGGAGAATTTCCAGTTCCTAAAACATTTACAATAGGACTTAACGTAACATTTTAAATTTTAAAAAAAATGAAGAAGTATATATATATATTTATAGCTGTAATGACTTTTAGTGCTTGCGAGAGTGAACTTGAATTAACAAGCCCTAGTCAATTAACAGCAGCAGGTTTTTGGGATACCGAAGAAGGTGCAAAAACCGCACATACAGGAATGTATGCAAACTTAAGATCATCAGCGGGAACGCTATGGTTATTAGGAGAAATGAGAAGTGATATTTGGGGTGGACGAACTTACGAGTCGCCTTCAAACGAATCATTAATAGAATCTAACATTACAATTGCCACAGCACCTTTTGGTGGATGGGCAGGTTTGTACACTAGAATTCACAGAATAAATGACTTTTTGGTAAACTTGCCAAATGTAGAATTTAACGACGAATCGGAAAAAAATCATTTATTGGGTCAAGCTTACGGGTTGCGTGCATTGTACTATTACACTATGCTTAAAACTTGGGGCGATGTGCCAATTATTTTAGAGCCATTTACCGATATCGATCCAGCAGGTTTAAGTAGAGCAAGATCGCCTCAAACAGAGGTTATGGCTCAAATTAAATCGGATATAGCTGCATCTTTAAGTGCATTTGGATCTGATGATAGCTATTGGGAAGGTAGCCGCGTGTTTTGGTCTAAGGCTGCAACCTTAGCGCTTAAAGGCGATGTGTTTATCTGGTCTGGAAACCTATTGGGTGGCGGAAACGCAGATTTTACAGAAGCTAAAGCTGCTTTACAGCAAATCGCATCTTTGGGTGTGAGTTTAGAGCCAAGTATCGATAACCTATGGGGCGTATCAAACGAAGGTAACAACGAGTTCATTTTTGCTTATCAATATAAACAAGACGAAGCAGAGAACTTTTACAATAGCTTAACAGGTAGAAGTACTGAAATTAACCCTCAGTTTGATAGTATGGGGAATTCTATGAGTAGTTTTATTATCGCTGGAGCTAACCGATATGGTCAGTCTGAGAAAACCATTTTGCTTTTAGATGATAATGATGATGCTCGTAAAGAAGCTACCTTTATTAGATTATATACCGATGATAATGGAGGCGCTGGATACCCTACGTATAATGAGCCTACATACTTTGGTTCTATATTTAATAAATTTTTGGGAGAAGTAAATGGTAGTGAGCGTATTTTTGAAAACGATGTGCCATTATACAGATATGCCGATGTACTTTTATTGTTGGCCGAAGCAAAAAATCATTTGGGTGAAGACCCATCGGGAGAGATTAACCAAATTAGAGCTAGAGCTTACGGTGCAAATTATGTGCCTGCAACCCATGCTTACGTTAACAGTACCCAAACCGATAACGCCAACGCTATTTTAAACGAGCGTTACAAAGAGTTTATTGGCGAAGGTAAGCGCTGGTGGGATTTAAGAAGAGCTGGAGATAGTTTTGTTTACAATAACATAGTTTATATTTCTTCAAGCGATAGCCAGTTGTTGTTGTTACCAATCACAGAAGACATGATAGGTAGGAACCCATTATTGGACCAAACTCCTGGATATACCAATTAGATTAGTAGCAATTGTTTGAGTTAGTTTGAAAAGAGAGTTTTAGTTTAAAAAACTTAACTCTCTTTTTTATCCTTTGAAAACAACAAAACAGCATAAAATTATTAAGTTCGCTTTATGAAACTTCCATAGCGAGAATTCGATTCCCAAGGATATGATTATATGGAAGCTACATGTGACCATTGAATAGCAATAATTATAACACATGAAAATAAAAAATTTAGTAGCAGCGGTTTATGCCCCAATGCATAAAGATGGTTCTTTAAATACTGATAAAATTAAAGATTATAGTCAGTTTCTAATCAACAATAAAATCTCTGGGGTATTTATGAATGGCTCTACGGGGGATTTCGCATCATTATCAACTGCAGAGCGAAAGCAAATAACATTGGCTTGGTCTCAAAACAAATCCGAGGATTTGTGTTTAATAGACCATGTTGGGCACACCAATCTGCGAGAAGCTAAAGAACTAGCGGAATATGCTGCCGATAAGGTAGATGCCATTTCGGTATTGGCGCCATTTTATTTTAGGCTAAATACTATTGAAAAATTAGTGCAATACTGTAAAGAAATTGCTGCATGCGCTCCTAATTTACCGTTTTATTATTACCATATTCCGGTATTATCCGGAGCGAATTTAAATATGAACGAATTTTTAATTAAAGCAGAAAGCGAAATACCAAGTTTGGCTGGAATTAAATTCACCAATAATAACTTAATTGACTTTCAACACAGTAAAAAGGTGGCGAACGGAAAGTTTAATATACTTTTTGGTTTTGACGAATTGTTTATAAACAGCTTACCAGTGGGGGCAACCGGATGGGTTGGCAGTACATACAACCATTTGGCTCCATTATATTATAAAATAAAGGACCTTTTTGAAAAAGGGCAAATGGCCGAAGCCACGGCGTTACAAAACAAAGCCATCCGATTTGTTGAGATTTTAGATAGCAAAGGCGGATTTAATGGTGTAGCCAAAGGTTTTATGAGGGTGTTGGGTGTAGATTGCGGACCAAGTAGATTTCCGCATACCACCTTAACCGATGCCGATTATAAAATAATTAAAAAAGAATTAGATGCTTTGGGTTTAACGGATTTGTTTAGCAGATTTGACGAATCTTTAGTAAATTAAGTAGAGTGTTTGTTTAGTTTTTAAAAGTCAGCTTTAAATTAATTTAAAGTTGGCTTTTATGTTTTTATACCTTAAGATTTAACCGTGTTCAATACCCTTTCAAAGTGCGGTTCAAGATGATTTCTCATAGCTTCCCTAAAAGTTTCGGCATCACCATCTATTAAAATGTTTAGTAAATCGCGATGCGTAACAAATTTTCCTTTCGAATATTTAAAATCTTCAGCTCCTTGAGGCATGTTGTCGTGTACATAATTAAAAACCGGTAAAAGCAAGTCTTGAAATCTTTGGAGTGTAGAATTGTTCGACATTTCATATAATTTCCCATGAAACGCAATTTCGTTTTTTAAGCTAAAAAGCACGGTATTTTGCTCTTCCATTTCTTGTTTGGAAACTATTTTGTCCAACGCATCAAGATCCGCTTTGGTTTTTCTGGCAAACAATAAATCGGCCATTCCCATTTCCAATATTAACCTAAGTTCAAAAATATCGGTTAAAGCTTCTTCGCCTAATAAATTATATTCAATGGCTTTTTCAAAATTCTGAATAATATCGGGCTGTGTTAACACCATGCCGCTGCGTTTTTTAGACTGGATTACGCCAATGGTTCTCAATCTTAACAAGGCTTCGCGTATAACGGTGCGGCTAACTCCAAGGGCCTCTGCAAACTCCAATTCTTTCGGAATCGAATCGCCAATCTTTAAATTGTTTTCTTTAAAATACTCCTTTAATCTAATTTCCACTTTATCCACTAACGATAAGTTTTCGAGCGGAGCCATTTTACTAAGTTTGGTTTTCATTTAATTTATTTGTTAAAAAGAAGTCTTACAAAGGTATAATTTCTTATTTTTGTATTATGTCAGACATATAAAAGTAAGACATTTTATTTTAAAATAAAAGGCTAATATAAAAAAATCTTATTTCGAGATGAATTTTTCTACACTTTATAAAAAAACGTTGCTTGAAGATGTTGTTCCGTTTTGGGAAAAACACGCCATAGATTATGAAAACGGAGGCTATTTTACATGCTTGGATACCAAAGGAAACGTGTACGACACCGATAAGTTTATTTGGCTTCAGGGGCGACAGGCGTGGACGTTTTCGATGCTGTACAACAAAGTTGAAAAAAACGAGAAATGGCTGGCCATTGCTAAAAATGGCATCGATTTTTTGCGTAAATACGGCATGAATGAAAAAGGCGATTTTTACTTTTCTGTTACAAAAGAAGGCAAGCCTTTGGTGCAGGCCTATAATATTTTTTCCGATTGTTTTGCGGCCATGGCATTTAGCCAATACGCCATCGCATCGGGTGACGAAGTGGTAAAGGAATTGGCTAAAAAAACGTATTTTAATATTCTTGGAAGAATTGATAATCCGAAAGGGAAGTACGAAAAGAATACAGATACCAGACCATTAATGGGCTTTTCGTTGCCCATGATTTTGTCTAATTTGGTGTTGGAATTGGAAGCCGTTTTAGATGCAGACGAAGTTGAAAAAACAATAGATTACAGCATCCATCAAGTTATGGAAGTGTTTTTGGACAAAAAATCAGGTTTGATTTTCGAAAACGTTTTACCTAACGGCGAGCATCATGATAGCTTTAACGGGCGTTTGTTAAATCCGGGTCATGGTATAGAAGCCATGTGGTTTATGATTGATATTGGCGTGCGTAAAAACGATAAAGCCCTCATTAATAAAGCAACCCAAACTATTCTAAACATTTTAGAGTACAGTTGGGACGATAAATACGGCGGAATTTACTATTTTATGGATTCAAAAGGGCATCCGCCTCAACAATTGGAATGGGATCAAAAACTATGGTGGGTTCATTTGGAAACCTTAGTGGCATTGGCAAAAGCTTATGAGCAAACCCAAAACCCCGATATTTTAAAATGGTACCATAAAGTACACGATTATGCATGGTCTCATTTTTCAGACCCTGATAACGGCGAATGGTTTGGGTATTTAAACCGCCAAGGCGAAGTGCTTTTAAACCTAAAAGGAGGCAAGTGGAAAGGTTGTTTCCATGTGCCTAGGGCCATGTACCAATGTTGGAAAGCTTTTGAAAACATTGAAGCTAAAAAATAATAATTAAACCTAAAATATTAAAAAGATGATAAGAAGTACTGTTTTGTTAGTGATGATTGTATTGCTTAGCTCGTGTAAGGGAAAAGTCAATACTGAAAAAAAGGAAAATACCGAAGCTGTTAAGGAGACTCCGGAACTGGTAGCCCTATTTAATGCAGGTATGGAAGAAGGGGTTGCTTGTTACAGAATTCCAGCAATCGTTACGGCGCCAAATGGCGATGTAATAGCGGCTATCGATCAGCGTGTTCCGGGTTGCGGCGATTTAAAATGGAGTAAGGATATCAATATCATTATACGCCGAAGCAGCGATAATGGCAAAACCTGGACGCCCATTGAAATGGTAATTGATTTCCCTGAAGGCAAATCGGCTTCAGACCCATCAATGATTGTCGATAAAGTTACGGGCGATATTTTTATGTTTTACAATTACATGAATTTGGATACCGAAAAAGACATCTACTATTTACATGTTATGAAAAGTTCCGATAACGGAAAAACTTGGAGCGAACCCGAAGATATTACCTCGCAAATAGCAAAACCCGAATGGCATAAGGATTTTAAATTCATAACCTCGGGTCGTGGTATTCAAACACGCTCAGGAAAATTATTGCACACCATGGTAAATTTAAATAGCGGATTGCATGTATTTGGTAGCGACGATCATGGTAAATCATGGTATTTTATTGATACGCCAATTCAACCGGCTGACGAATCTAAAATTATTGAACTTGCCGACGGTACTTTAATGATTAACGCAAGAGTAAACGGCAAGGGCATGCGTTACGTGCACACCTCGAAAGATGAAGGAAAAACATGGGAAACAAATCCAGTTCCAGAATTAATCGATCCGGGTTGTAATGCCAGTATCATTCGCTATACTTCAAAAGCAGATGGTTACGATAAGGATAGAATTCTTTTTTCGAATGCGCAATCTGAAAAAGGACGAGTAAACATGTCGGTTCGTATTAGTTATGATGAAGGAAAAACGTGGAGCGAAGGTAAAACGGTTTACCCAGGGTCATCGGCATATTCATCATTAACCATTTTGGAAAATGGCGATATTGGATTGTTTTTTGAAAAGGATGAATACAAAAATAATGAGTTCATAAGCTTTTCATTAGATTGGTTAACCGATGGCAAAGACACCTACAAAAAACCATAATGTTTAAATAAATGCCTTTAAAGTTTATTTATTTTATTGCATTCACATTTACATTGATTTTGCCAACACAAGCTCAAAAAATTAAAGTAGCTTGTGTTGGCAATTCGGTTACTTATGGAGCGGGTATTAAAGATAGGGCTGTAAATTCCTATCCCGCGCAGTTGCAAAAATTATTGGGCAATAACTACCAAGTGGCCAATTTTGGGTACTCCGGAGCGACCATGCTTAAAAACGGACATAAACCCTATTGGACAAAAAACGAGTTTAAGCAATCCCAAGATTTTGCACCAAACATAGTAATCATTCATTTAGGGTTAAACGACCAAGGCAACAATAATTGGCCAAAACACAAAGATGAATTTATAGCCGATTATTTGGAAATGATTGCGGTTTACAAAAGTCTGCCATCAAAACCCAAAGTGTTTATTTGTAAAATGACACCCACTTTTTCAGGGCATCATTGGTTTGAAGAAGGCATGCGTGAAAATTTTAAAGACATTCAAAATAAAATTGAAACCATTGCTACAACGGCAAATGTACAGCTTATAAATCTGCACGAACCGCTATATCGTTTCCCGGAGTATTTCCCAGATAATTTACATCCAACGGAATCTGGCGCTACCGTGATTGCCCAAAAGGTTTATGGTGCCATTACAGGTGATTTTGGTGGATTAAAATTACCAAAATTTTATGGTGAAAACATGGTGTTTCAGCGTAACGAACCCATTTTTATTTCTGGAACAGCGAATGCGAATGATGAGGTTTTGGTAAATTTAAATGGAGAAAAATCTAAAGTAAAAGTTTCAGTAAATGGCGAATGGCAAGTGACACTTCCTGCAATGAAAGCCGGTGGGCCTTTTCCGTTTAAAGTTGAATCGAAATTATCTGAAAATATTAATTTCAGTACGGTATATATTGGCGAGGTTTGGTTGGCATCGGGACAATCTAACATGGACTGGAAAGTAAATCAATCTAAACACGCCAAAACAGTTTTAAAAGACTCGCTAAACCCCAATGTTTTTGTGTTTTCAATGGATCCGAAGGTTTTAAACAGTCGTGTTTTTACTAAAGAAGAATTGGCCCTTTGCAACACAAACGATTATTTTAAGTATTCAGGATGGAGCAATGCTAAAGATGATATTTTAGAAAACTTTTCGGCTGTGGCTTATGCCTACGCCTATAATCTTCAAAAAGAATTAAATGTGCCTATTGGTATTATTTGCAATGCCATTGGAGGTTCACCAGCACAAAGTTGGATAAGTCGGGAACGCATGGAACAAACACACGAAACCATAAGTATGTTAAATGATTCGTGGCAAAATCCGTTGATAGATTCTTGGAATTCAAAACAGAAGACGGAAAATTTCGATCATAATAAAAACTTAAACGCGAGGCATCCATACGATCCTACTTTTTTATTTGATTCAGGAATTTTACCGCTTACCAACTTCAATTTTAAAGGTGTTATTTGGTATCAAGGCGAATCAAATGCAGAACGTGTCGATTTGCACGAGCGATTATTTAAAATGTTAATTAACGATTGGCGTATTCATTTTAAAAAACCCGAACTTCCTTTTTATTATGTGCAATTAAGTAGCATCAATCGCCCAAATTGGGGCGCGTTTAGAGATTCACAACGTAAATTGCTGGCTATTGAAAATACGGGAATTGCAGTATCTTCCGATGTTGGCCATGAAACAGATGTGCATCCAACCCAAAAATGGATTGTTGGCAAACGATTGGCCAAAGTGGCATTGGCAAAAATGTACGGTAAATCCATAGCCTTTTCTGGGCCACTGTTAGATTATGTAAATGTGATTGGCACCACATTAGAAGTCCATTTTAAACATGGCGAAGGTTTAAAAACTGTTGATGGTGCTTCTGTAAAAGACATAGAAATAGCTGGAGCGGATAAAATTTTTGTAAAAGCAAATACGGATATTAAAGGTAACACACTCGTTGTTTGGTCCGAAAACATTAAAAACCCACGATTTGTAAGGTATGGCTATGCGTCTTTTACCAACGGTAACCTTATTAATAAAAACAATTTACCAGCTTCAACATTTTCCAATATTTTAGATTAAATTACATAAAACAAAATAACATGAAATCAATTTACTTTTTTTTAACAGTATGCTTTTTATCGGCAAGCACGATTTACGCTCAAAAATTTGAAAATTTAGCGTTAACACCTCCCATGGGCTGGAATAGCTGGAACACTTTTGAATGTGAAGGTGTAAACGAAACCGTTATAAGGGAAATGGCAGATGCCTTGGTTGAAAAAGGTATGAAAGACGTTGGTTACGAGTATATTGTAATTGACGATTGCTGGCAAATTGGTCGCGATGAAAACGGATACATTATTGTTGACAAAGAAAAATTCCCATCAGGAATTAAGGTTTTGGCTGATTATGTGCATTCTAAAGGATTGAAATTCGGGATTTATTCTGATGCGGGCACAATGACCTGTGCACGTCGCCCTGGGAGTAAAGGTTTTGAGTATAAAGATGCAGAAACCTATGCAAAATGGGGTGTTGATTATTTAAAATACGATTGGTGTTTTACTGAAGGTCAAGATGCCAAATCGTCTTATAAATTAATGCGTGATGCTTTATACAAAGCGGGTAGGCCCATTGTTTTTAGTATGTGCGAATGGGGCGAAAACAAACCTTGGGAATGGGCAGAAAACGTTGGACATTTGTGGCGAACAACTTTGGATATTGATATGAATGGACGATATGACGGAAACGTTAACGGCAACCTTTTTGGTTGGTCGGATTTAGTGGATATGCAAGTGGGCTTGGAAAAATACGCAGGCCCCGGGCACTGGAACGACCCCGATATGCTCGCCGTTGGGAACAACGATATGCCAATCAACGAAGCCCGGGCACACTTTAGTATGTGGGCTATGTTAGCGGCACCTTTAATGGCTGGGAACGACTTGAGAAACATGTCGTTTAGCGACCAAGAAATTCTAACTAATGAAGAACTGATTGCCATAAACCAAGATGCTTTGGGCAAACAAGGTTTTAAAATCGTAGATTTAGGAAATTTTGAAGTTTGGCAAAAACCGTTGTCAAATGGAGATATGGCGATTTGCTTGTTTAATAGAGAAATTAAAAACACAAAATACCAAGTTAATTGGAGTCAAATGAATATTAAGGATTTTTCCGGAGCTTATACAATTAAGAATTTATGGCAGAATAAAGTAATCGGTACAACCGATACTAATTTTTTAATTGAAGTTCCTGCCAGAGACGTTGTGGTTTTTAGGTTAACCAAATAAATAAAGCGGATATGTTGGATTTTTTTAAAGCAAAAGTTTTATTGTACACAGCACTTTTGGGGTTTTGTATAAGTGGTTGTGCGGATTCAAATCCTGAGAATTTTGAAGATAAATATCCCATAATTCCAACACCTAAAGAGATACGTTATGGCAGCGATGAAATTCAATTTGAGCATATCAACATTCAAGCCACCGATTTTGAAAATGAAGGAAGGTTGCTCGCTGGTTTTTTTGAATCAAAACAGATTAAAGAAGATACCAAAGGTCTAACTATTGAGTTGAAAAAAAGTAGTACTGAAAAAGAAAACGATGAAGCTTATTCATTAACCATTTCAGATAAAATAGTCATTTCCGCTACTACCCACAAGGGCATTTATTACGGTATTCAAACCTTAAAGCAAATCTTTAGAAAACAAAACAAAAAAGGCGTTTTTCCAAAGCTTACACTTAACGATTGGCCGGTATTTAAAATTCGTGGTTTTATGCACGATACGGGCAGAAATTTCCAATCGGTTTACCAGTTAAAAGAGCAGATTGAAATTTTGGCACAATACAAATACAATGTGTTCCATTGGCATTTAACCGATAATCCGGGGTGGCGTTTGGAAAGTAAAATTTATCCGGAATTACAAGCAGAACATGCCACAACAAGGCAAAAAGGCAATTTTTATACTCAAGAAGATTTTAAGGATATCCTTGAATTTTGCAAAGCCAGAAACATAACCCTAATTCCGGAATTTGATATTCCGGGACACACAGATGCATTCAGAAAAGCCTTGGAAATTGATGAAATGCGCGACCCAAAAGTAAAACCCATTTTGTTGGATTTGTTTCAGGAATTAATGGATTTAACTAGCGCCGAAGATGTGCCGTACATTCATATGGGGACGGATGAAGTTCGGAATGATTATGAGCGGGTTTCCAACGATGTTATTTTTGAAATTATGAATTTAATCAGAAAAAATAATAGAGAAGTTATTGTTTGGAAAGAAGGGATTGTGGTAAAAAGGGATTCCACTTCCATCAATCAACTGTGGGCCTATCACGAAGGGCGAAAAGGACATCGTTTTATAGATTCCAGAAGTAATTATATCAATCATTTAGACCCTTTTGCGGGAATGGCACGTTTATATTTTCAACAGCCAACCAGACAACCAAAAGGCGATTCGTTGGCACTTGGCGGTATTTTAGCGGCGTGGCCAGATAATAATATTAACAACGAACGCGATATATTGATACAAAACCCTATTTACCCTTCCATGGTATTTTATTCGGATGCCATTTGGAATGGCAGGGCAAAGGATTATCCAGAATATTGGGCAAAACTGCCACCAAAAGATACCCAAGAATTCAACGATTTTAAGGCTTTTGAAAAAAAGGTGATTACCCAAAGAGATTTGTTTTTTAAAGGTAAAGAGTTTCAATACATCACACAAACCGATAAACATTGGAAACTTATCGGGCCTTTAAACCACCAAGGTGATGTTGAAACATCCTTTCCGGTTGAGGAAAGTATAAAGGACACATACAACATAGACGGAAACCCATATACTTGGACGGATAATCACACAGGTGCCACCATTCATTTAAAACATTTTTTCGGATTTCCAGCGGTTACCGAAGCCAAACAAGGCACCTATTATGCCTACACCAATATTTATGCGCCCAACGATAGAATCCAAGATTTTTGGGTAGGCTTTCAAGGTTGGTCGCGCTCGGGTGGAAGACGTGTTGGTCCTTTCCCAGATCAAGGTGATTGGCACACCACAAAACCGAAAATTTGGGTGAATAATACGGAAATTGAACCACCAGTTTGGAAACAACCAAATTTAGGCACAAAAACAGATGAAATCCCATTTATTGACGAAGACTATTTCTATAGAAATCCAACCAAAATTCATTTAAAAAAAGGCTGGAACAAAGTGCTTTTAAAAATTCCCCAAGACAGAAACTCATGGAAATGGATGTTTACCTGTATTCCTGTAAATATTACCGAAAATGGTGTTAGGGAAGTACCCGAATTAAAATATAGTACTAAATTTGAGAATAACTAATGCGTTTCGAAATGAAAAAATTCCTGATTGTTATTTTACTGGTATGTGCTAATATTGGATTTGCCCAAAAATATTCAGACCATTACTATAAACGGAAAGCATTATTTGAAAAGGAGGCGGATACAAAAAACGAAATCATTTTTTTAGGCAATAGCATAACCGAAGGTGGCGATTGGAAAGCCTTGTTTCCTAACAAAAATGTGGTAAATAGAGGGATTAGTGGCGATGTTACCGATGGCATTTTATACAGATTGGATGAGGTTACAGCATCAAAACCTTCAAAAGTATTTTTATTGATTGGTACCAATGATATGGCACGTGGAAGAAGTGTGGATTATGTTTTGGAAAACACTGAAAAAATCATTCTGCAAATTAAAAATCAATCTGAAAATACAATCATATACTTACAAAGCATCCTGCCCATCAACCCCAATGTGGGCCAAAAGTTTTCCGGACACAAAAACAACCATCAAAAAATCATAGAGGCAAATAAACGCTTAAAAGCACTAGCCAAAACGCATCAAATAAAATACATCAATCTGCATAAAGCCATGCGAAATGGCAAAAAGCACATCAAACCAAAATACACTTACGATGGGTTGCATTTAAGCGAAACCGGTTATATAAAATGGAAGAAAGTCATTAGTAAATACATCAATTAAAATGAATACAAAACCACGCCCTTACGTGTTGGCCGAAACCAATTGGAAAACCATAAAAGACGAAAATTACACGGTTGCCGTTTTACCTTGGGGCGCTACCGAAGCGCATAATTATCATTTGCCTTATGCAACAGATAATATTTTGGCCGAAGCGGTTGCCATTGAGGCGGCAAGTATAGCGTGGAGCAACGACGCAAAAGTGGTGGTTTTGCCCACTATTCCGTTTGGTGTAAATACGGGGCAGTTGGATGTGCCTTTGTGCATAAACATGAACCCGAGCACGCAGTTGGCTGTTTTAAAAGATATTGTTGATGTGCTGAATCGCCAAAACATTCAAAAATTAGTTGTGGTAAATGCACATGGTGGTAATAATTTTAAACAGATTATTAGAGAGTTGTCGGTTGAGTTTCCTAATGTGTTTGTCTGTGCCTTAAATTGGTGGCAAGCTGAAAACGGCAATGATTATTTTATTGAACCGGGAGATCATGCCGGCGAATTGGAAACCGCGGTTACCATGCACATAGCCCCGCATTTGGTATTGCCATTAAGCGAAGCCGGTGATGGCGCTGCCAAACAGTTCAAATTAAAAGGTCTAAAAGAAAGCTGGGTTACATCGCAACGTCAATGGACATCGGTTACCAAAGACACAGGTGTTGGAAATCCTAAAAAAGCAACCCAAGAAAATGGCGCACTTTTTTTCAAAGCAGTGAGCCAAAAAATAGCGTCATTTTTTGAAGAACTGCATCACGCCGATTTAGATGATATGTATGCGTAATTTCATATGTCAAACATAAGACAATCGTGTTGTTTTTGGCTATATTTGTAGTTCAACAAGTTTAAACGAAATCATAGAATAATTAATTTTAAAATGCCATTAAAAATGAAAAGCTTTAAGTTAGTACTAGTTACTTTGACAATTTGTTTTGGGATGCTGTCTTTTCAAGCCCAAACGCTCGATCCTGTTATTGAAAACCCAGATGTAATTGGGATAAACAAACTGGATGCGCGTGCCACTTTTTTTCCGTACAATTCGTTGGAGTTGGCAAAAGAAGACAACCTTTCTAATGCCGAAAACTACTTGTTGCTAAACGGTATTTGGCAGTTTAATTACAGCGAGGCTCCAGAATTGAGACCTGCCGATTTTTATAAAGAAGATTACGATACCTCAAAGTGGAATACCATTAAAGTGCCGTCAAACTGGGAGGTTGAAGGTTTTGGTGTACCTATTTATGTAAATGCCACTTATCCTTTTCAAAAAGGCAAATTAAACCCACCAGATATTCCTGATGGAGATAACCCCGTGGGCTCTTATAAACGCACGTTTAATGTTCCGAACAATTGGGACGGGAAAGATATTTTTATCCATTTTGGCGCTGTAAAATCTGCTTTTTATATCTGGATTAACGGTAAGAAAGTAGGGTACAGCCAAGGCTCTAAATTGCCGGCGGAATTTAATCTTACAAATTTCGTTAAACCCGGAAACAACAGTATTGCTTTAGAAGTGTATCGTTGGAGTGACGGCAGCTATTTAGAGTGTCAGGATTTTTGGAGAATTTCAGGAATTGAACGCGATGTGTATTTATATGCCAGACCAAACGTGCAATTGGCCGATTATTTTGCAAAAGCAGGATTGGAAAACAATTATACCGATGGCGTTTTCGATTTAACGGTCGATATTAAAAGCATTGATGCCAAAAAACAACGCGGTACCGTAGCGGTGGAAATCACAAAAGATAATCAAAGGGTTTATACGGCTTCTTCAGCTTACGACTTAGCACCAAAAGCAGATGCAACCTTAAAATTCAATAAAACCATTCCGCAGGTAAAAACGTGGTCTGCTGAAATTCCGGAATTATATCAATTAAATATCATTATTAAAGATAGAAAAGGAAACGTTATAGAGGCTATTTCCAGAAAGTTAGGATTTAGAACTTCCGAAGTTAAAGATGGACAATATCTGGTAAACGGAAAACCGATTTTATTTAAAGGGGTGAACCGACACGAGCACGACCCAGATACGGGGCATGTAATTTCAAGAGAAGATATGCTTCGCGATATTCAGATATTTAAGGAATATAACATCAATGCCGTTAGAACTGCACATTATCCAAACGACCCTTATTTTTACGAGTTGTGTGATGAGTATGGTATCTATGTTATCGACGAAGCCAACATCGAATCACACGGTATGGGTTATGCATTGCACAGAACATTGGCAAATAATCCAGCTTGGTTAAAATCGCACTTAGAGCGTGTGGAACGCATGGTTCAGCGAGATAAAAACCATCCATCAATCGTTATTTGGTCTTTGGGTAACGAAGCAGGAAATGGCTATAATTTTTACAAATCTTATTTATTGGCAAAGGAACAGGATGATACCAGACCAACACAGTACGAACGTGCGGTTTATGAGTGGAATACCGATTTATTCGTGCCCATGTATGCCACTCCCGATGATGTGGAAAAATATGCCTTAAACGACGATTTTACAAAACCTTTGGTGCAGTGTGAATTTGCACATGCCATGGGAAATAGTATGGGCGGTTTTAAGGAGTATTGGGATTTATTTGAGAAGTACGATAAATTGCAAGGTGGTTTTATTTGGGATTATGTTGACCAAGGTTTAAGAACCGTTAAAAATGGCAGGGAAATTTTTGCTTATGGTGGCGATTTCGGACCCGAAGGTACGCCTAGTGATAACAACTTTTTAAACAACGGATTGGTACAACCTGATAGAAGACCAAACCCGCATATTCACGAAGTGGCTCACATTCATCAAGACGTTAAGTTTTATGAAAACGACTTAGCCAATGGTGTTATCGATGTTAAGAATTGGTATTTCTTCAGGGATTTATCAAACTACAAACTAAAATGGGAAATCTTAGAAAACGGAGCGGTTGTTGAATCCGGAACCATTGATGATATGATAACGGCACCACAAGCTAAAAAAGCAATCAAAATTCCTTTTAAAACACAGCTAAAAAATGATAAAGAATATTTTTTAAATGTGGCTGCCATTTTAAAACAAGACGAGCCTTTGTTAAAAGCAGGACATGTTTTGGCCTACGAGCAATTTCAATTACAGGATGCTAAAACGGCACTTCCCGAAAATTCAACCCAAGCCGTTAGTTATAAAACCCAGGGCGATGTTATAAATGTAACGGGTGAAGGTTTCAGTGTGGCGTTCAACAAAAAGGAAGGTCAACTTACAGATTACTCATTCAACAATAAAAATTTGCTAAAAAGTGGTCCCGTAGTAAACTTTTGGCGTGCACCCATTGATAACGATTATGGCGCGGGAACACAGCTGCGCTATAAAGCATGGAAAGACGCCGGAACTTCGGGTACGGTAACAACTGAGGTTAAGCAAGTATCAAAAAACGATGTACAGATTGTTTTTACAAGGGATTTGTTTAATGGCGATGTGCAAATTATAAGCACTTATTTAGTAAATGGCGATGGTGCCTTAAAAGTAACCAATGAATTAAAGGCTATAAAAGGCAAACATTCTAATTTTTATAAATTCGGAAATAAACTCGTTTTGCCAGAGGATTACAAAAACATCACTTACTATGGTAAAGGGCCTTTTGAAGCCTATGCCGATAGACAACATGCAGCTAAATTAGGGGTGTTTGAGCAAACCATTGAGGAGCAATATTTCCCATATATTCGTCCGCAAGAAACAGGAAATAAACTGGATGTACGTTGGGCGGCCATAACCAAATCAGATGGTTCCGGAATTAAGTTTTTAAGCGACACGCCATTTCATTTTTCAGCATTGAATTTTAGTGAAGACGATTTACATACCGGAGATAAAAGAGTACAGCATCACGCAGGGGAAATCGACCCACGAAAAGAAGTTTTTGTAAACATTGATGGTTTCCAACAAGGTGTTGGAAGTATTAATAGTTGGGGAAGATTACCAATGGAGCCTTACATGTTGCCGTACCAAGATTATTCGTATTCCTATTGGATGATGCCTATTGGAAAATAGAATAATTCTTAAACATTAACCTATTATAACCAAAACATTAGTTAGGTTGCAAATACTTTGGGAATAAGTATATGTGCTTTATGATAGAAGGTTATTAAAATATGGTATTGGAATCTAACAATAAGTTTCATTAAATAATAAATACAGGAATTTTGTAATATACCATATAAAAACCCTTTGTGTTTTAAATAATTATTAATAACAAATAGTTATGCACAATACATTATTTATCAATTTGTTGCAACATAAATATTACCTCTATTTGGTTTTTTTATTTCTACCAATCACGTTGTTACATGCACAAAACACCTCAGACCAATTGGCAAATCAATTGCACGAGGTATCAAAAAACCATGTTTCAGAGTCTGTGTATGTACAAACCAGTAAAGGCATTTATGAAACAGGAGAAGATTTATGGTTTAAGGGCTATGTACTGAACAGTCAATATCTAACTCCTTCAATACAGAGCAAAACCCTGTATGTTCAGCTCTTAGATAGCCAAACAAAAAAAGCCGTTTGGGAAGAAAAGTATGAAATAACAAACGGTTTTGTGGATGGCCACATTTATGTGCAAGACACCCTGCAAGAAGATCGTTACACTCTAGCCGCTTACATACGGTATTCATTTTATAATGATAAACAACCTATAACGTCTATTCGTGAGTTGCAAATTGTAAAGAACATTACAGACTACCATCAATCAAAAAATAAGGACACTTTAGTAAAAACAGAAACCAAAGAAACCACCATCGATTTTCAAGTATTTCCAGAAAGCGGTCATTTGGTATCTGGAATAACAAGTTCCGTGGCCTTTAAAGCTGTGGACTCCCATGGGTATCCAAAAACAGTCTCGGGAACCTTGTATGAAAACAATACCCCAAAAATCACTTTTAAAACAGCACATGCTGGTATGGGTCGTTTTAACTTCACTCCAGATAATACCAAACGCTACCATATAATATTAGATTCTCTGGCAACTGAAAAACAATACACTTTACCAGTCATAAAAGCCAAAGGTTACGTTTTGCAATTGGTCGATAATACCAAAGAGGGTTTAACCTTTAAAGTTTCAAAAAATACAGACCTGAATAAAGAAACCTTGTACCTAAGGGTTCAAGTGAGAGGTGTGGTGTACAGCGTAGCCAAAGCAGTTATAACCAAAGAACGGTTGATAAAAATCCCTTTAAAGGGTATTCCCCAAGGCATAGCGGAAGTAACCTTGTTTGACCAAGAACTTGAACCTGTGGCAGAACGCCTTGTATATGTAAACCAAGACCAAAAGTTAAACATAAAAGCGGTATTGGATAAAGGAGAGTATTTGACCAAAGACCAAGTGAAATTAAAGTTAAAAGTAACCGACCAAAACAACAACCCTATAATTGCCCATTTGGGATTAAGTGTTTATGATGCGTTTTATAATAACCCAGAAGATTCAAAAACCATAGAAAGCCATTATCACCTATCTGCCCAGTTAAAAGGCAGGTTATACAACCCAAGTTATTATTTTAATCCAGAGAACACCAATAGATATCAGGCATTGGACTTACTGCTTTTAACCCAAGGATGGAGGGCTTACCAATGGGCCGAAGCTAATTTAAAACAAGAGTCTTTAAAGAAATACCCTGTACTAAACGATACCGTAACAGGAAAACTTAATACTAAAAACAAAAAGGACCAAGCTCTATTATCCCAACAACATGTCATGGCTTTTACAGCGGATAAGAAAAACCCTGAAGCTTTTATAGAAGTAGATTCTTTAGGGAATTTTACAGTGTACCCAAAAGATATGCAACAAGCAAAAGGGCACTTGTATTTAAAATTATTACTCAATAATCCAAAGAATAAAATAAGCATCGCAATAAATGATCCTTCTTTTGTAACCATTAACCGTTTACAACAACAAAAGGCGTTCAATTATCCTAAAGCACCAAAAATGGAATCTAAAACCAACATAGACTTAAAACCTTTTACACTTGCTAACGGCGTCAATAAATTAGACGAGATAATAGTAACTGGTAAAAAGAAACGTGTATTTAGAGATAAATATATGGGAAGATTAGATAGCATAGCAAAATTAGATATGAATAATGACTTTATTTGTCATCATGATCACCAAGCTTTGAACTGTTGGCAACATCAAAGAGAGCCGAATAGTGCAAGACCCGTGGAAGGAAAAAAATATAATGTGTTTTTTGATAAATATGGTAACCAACTTGGTCAAGACTGGATAAATACTGGAGCTTATGAATTCAAAGTTCTAGAATATCGATACCCTGTTTTAACAGAAGCAGATCTATTAAAAAAGTTTAAAATAGCTAGGATTAAGGGCTACTATGGTAAAAAAGAATTTTATAGCCCTGTTTATGATACACAAGACCTCATTGATGACTTTCCAGATTACAGGAATACTTTATTTTGGCAACCAGATATAATAACCAATGAAAGTGGAGAAGCCACAATTGAATTTAGTACCTCAGATATTAACTCCAAATTTATAGGTGTCATAGAAGGTGTAAATGGCAATGGCGAATTAGGAAGACAAACCTTTGAGTTTTACGTTAGAAAAAGAGAATAATAAATAGCATTAATAACAAATAGTTATGCGCAATACATTAACTAACATAAACATACCCCAATACAGAGGTTGCCTCTCTTTAGTTTTGTTGCTTTTACCAATCTTGTTTTTACACGCACAAAACACCTCAGATCAATTGGCAAATCAACTACACGAAGTATCAAAAAAGCATGCTTTAGAGTCTGTGTATGTACAAAGTAGTAAAGGTATTTATGAAACAGGCGAGGATTTATGGTTTAAGGGTTATGTGTTGAATAGTCAGCATCTATCACCTTCAACGCAAAGTAAAACCTTGTATGTTCAGCTTATAGAAAGCAAAACCGAAAAAGCCGTTTGGGAAGAAAAATACGAGATAGAAAACGGATTTGTAAACGGACATATTTATGTACAGGACACCTTACGAGAAGGTCGTTACACTTTAGCAGCTTATACACGGTATTCATTTTATGATGATAAACAACCTATAAAATCCATCAGGCAATTACAAATTGTAGAAAACATTACAAAGTATCATCAATCAAAAAAGCAGGACACTTTAATTAAAGCTAAACCTAAAGAAGCCGCCATCGATTTTCAGCTTTTCCCTGAAGGCGGATGTTTGGTGTCAGGAATAACAAGTACCATTGCTTTTAAAACTGTAGATACATTAGGGATGCCCAAATCTGTATCTGGCACTTTATATGAAAATAATGTTCCCATAACCAAGATAAAAACAGTACATGCTGGTATGGGTCGTTTTAACTTTACTCCAGATGTCAACAAGCGTTATCATATAGTATTAGATTCACTTACAACTAAAAAACAGTACACGTTGCCAACTATAAAAGCCGATGGTTCCGTGCTACAACTGGTTAGTAATACCAAAGACCACTTAACCCTTAAAGTTTCAAAAAGCACAAGTCAAAAAGAAACTTTGTATTTAAGGGTTCAAGTAAGAGGTGTGGCGTATAGTGTTGCACAAGCAACCATAACCAAAGAGCGGTTAATAAAGATTCCTCTAAATGATATTCCGCAAGGTATAGCAGAAGTAACCCTATTTAATCAAGAGTTTGAGCCTGTGGCAGAACGCCTAGTCTATATGAACCAGGACCAAAAGTTAAACATAAAAGCTGTATTGGATAAAGGAGAATACCTTACCAAAGGCAACGCAAAATTAAAACTAAAAGTAACCGACCAACACAACAACCCTGTAATTGCTCATTTAGGGTTAAGCGTTTTCGATGATTTTTACAACAATCCAAAAGATACTAAAACCATAGAGACCCATTACCATTTGTCTGCACAATTAAAAGGCAGAATATACAACCCAAGTTATTATTTTAATTCAGAGAATGCCAATAGACACCAAGCATTAGACTTATTGCTTTTAACCCAAGGGTGGCGATGTTATAAATGGAATGAGGAAAACTTAAAATCACAAAACCAGTTAAAAACAGCATTGGTAACAAATGGAATAGAAGGAAAGTTTACTTATATAAAAAAAGGAAAAAACAGTCCTGAGCAAAGTTTTATTATAGCTTATGATCCGTTTAAAGAAGAAAAAAAATCAATTATCCCTATAGATACTAATAACAGATTTGTTTTAACGCCAAGCCATTTAAAAATAAGTAGAAGGTTATTTATTAAACATTTTGGCACAAAAAAGGATAAGATATTAATATCGGTTAAAGACCCTTTTCTGGCTATAAATAGTATAAAAAAACTAAAGGATTTTGGTTACCCAATAGCACCAGTTACAGAGAAAAAAGAAGTCAACGAATCTAAAACGCATAAATGGCAATCGATAAAGGATGCCGTTAAATTAGATGAAATTCAACTAGTAGCTAAGAAAAAAGGTATTGTTAAAAGAGATAAATATTTAGCAAAATTAGATAGTTTGGCTAAGCTAGAAATGACTGGCGGTGATTATGTCTGTACAAAAGATAATTATTTAAATTGTCCAATTCATCTGCCTCATAAATATAGCAAGAACCCAGTAGAAGGTGAAGTATATTTAGAGCTTCAAATTAAGGATGGAGGGCAATGGGTTACAGGGGTTGCTCCTGTCGTTGGGCAAGTGTTTAGAAACCCTAAACTTCCAGCATACCGCTATCCAAAACTAACAGATGAGTATCTTTTAGAAAAGTTTAATATAATAAAGGCTAAAGGGTATTATACTAAAAAAAGAATTTTATAATCCCATATATGATAAAATAGAACAAACAGATGGTTTTCCAGATTATAGAAACACGCTGTATTGGAAACCTGATATAATAACTAACAACAAAGGAGAAGCCCAATTAGAATTTAGTGTTTCCAGTATCAACTCCAAATTTATAGGAATTATAGAAGGTGTAAGTGGCAATGGTGAGTTAGGAAGGCAAACCTTTGAATTTCAAGTTAGAAAAAGAGAATAAAAAATATAAAGCTCAAGCATCAATTATTTTCACATCATTTTTTAGTACTAAACCTAACGGACAAGGTATTGGATTGATGTTAATACGTGAAGTTTTATTAAATCACGAATTTAATTTTCCCTTAAAAACCAACGACGATAACTTTACTAAATTTAAAATTGATTTTGAACCCAATTTTGATTGATAAATTTTACAAGTAATTTATTATTTAAGTTTGTAAATAGATTAAATTTGTATTAAGTTCGACTTATAAAGAGTATTCCTATTGAATAATGCCTATTCAGAGATATGGTGTTACCTCTTATAATAAATCAATATTGACTTTTACTTTCATTCAAAAGTGGATATTACAATTCAAATTTAATGATTAAATACTATCTTTTTTTATCGCTTTTAATTTTAATGTCCTGCCAAAATCAAGGTAATAAAAAAGATATTCAAATTACAAATCAAAACAATTCCCAAGAAATAAGTAAACCACAAACGCCAATCATGGGGTGGTCTAGTTGGAATAATTTTCATGTGGATATCAACGAAGAAATCATCAAAGCGCAAGCAGATTATATGGTGTCATCAGGAATGGCAGACGCTGGTTATTCTTATGTAAATATAGATGATGGTTTTTTTGGAGGTAGAGATGCTGAAGGCAATTTATTAGTGCATAAAGATCGTTTTCCAAACGGGATGAAAGTGATTTCAGACTACATTCACTCAAAAGGATTAAAAGCAGGAATATATGCTGAAGCTGGCATTAACACCTGTGCGTCTCATTGGGATAAAGATACTATTGGCGTAGGTTCAGGATTAATGGGGCATGATAGAAAAGATTTAAAATTGATGTTGAAAGACTGGAATTACGATTTTATAAAAGTAGATTGGTGTGGTGGCGATTGGTTGGATTTAGATGAAGAAACGAGATACACGCAGATTGCCAACGTTATAAAAGAAATAAAACCTAACACCGTTTACAATATTTGTAGATGGGAATTCCCAGGGAAATGGGCTCTTCAAATCGCCGATTCTTGGCGAATTTCGGGCGATATTTCCAACGAGTTTCATTCCATTTTGCACATCATCGATTTGAATGCCGATTTATGGAAATATGCCTCGCCCGGACATGTAAACGATATGGATATGCTTCAAGTGGGTAGAGGCATGAGTTACGACGAAGATAAAACCCATTTTACCATGTGGTGCATGATGAGCTCGCCACTTTTGGCCGGTAACGATTTACGAAACATGAGTGACGAAACGATTTCAATATTAACAAACAAAGAAATTATAGCATTAAACCAAGATCCATTAGTGTACCAAGCGCGACGATTAATTGATAACGGCGATTTGGAGGTTTGGGCGAAACCATTAATTCATACAATGAGCGGAGAGGTGGCCGTTGCTTTATTAAATAGGTCTAACAAAGCTGAAAACATTAGTTTTGATTTAGATACTATTGGGATTGACGTTGATAAAGGTTACGCTTATCGTGATTTATGGGCGAAAAAAGATTTTGAGAAAACCATTGGAAAAAGTTTGTCTTTTAAAGTACCGAAGCATGGCGTAGTGGTTTTAAAGATTGAAGGCGCCTCAAAACCGTTTAATGTGTTTCAAAATAAATAATTTAGGATAATTGTTCCGTAAATGAAGACAATCGAAGCTTTTAATAAAAACATAAATAAAGGGAATATGCTATTTTTTATGTTGGGTTTTTTATTGACACTTTCATTGTTTGGGCAACATCCGGTTAGGGACATACTCACTTTAGAAAAAAACTGGAAATTTTTTAAAGGTGATGTAACGAATGCACAAAAAATAGCTTTTGATGATTCCAAATGGGAAACCGTTACCGTGCCTCACGATTGGGCCATAAAAGGCCCTTTTGATAAAGAGATAGACAAACAAAACGTTGCCATTGTTCAAAATGGCGAAAAAGTGGCAACCGAAAAAACAGGGCGCACGGGTGCCTTGCCATACATTGGTGTGGGCTGGTACCGCAATACGTTTTCACTTCCAAATTTTTCCGAAGAAAAAAAAGTCATTTTGCTTTTTGAAGGTGCCATGAGCGAGCCGGAAATTTTTATCAATGGTAAAAAAATTGGCAGTTGGAATTACGGTTACAGCTATTTTTATTTCGATATCACCGAACATATTTCAGCCAATCAACCCAATACCTTGGCCGTAAAACTCACCAATGTGGGGTTGTCTTCGCGCTGGTATCCCGGAGCAGGTTTGTATCGCAATGTTCGGGTAATTGTAAAAAACAAAGCTAGTATCAATCATTGGGGCACGTTTATAACTACGCCTTTGATTTCAAAGCATTTGGCTAAGGTAAATGTAAAAACCAAAGTGTCTGGAAAGCAGCTTAAATTGGTTACTACAATTAAAGATGCTAACGGAAAAACTGTTGCAACCAATTCGACCGAAACGATTTTTGATAATGAATTCGAACAAAACATAGCCGTTAATAACCCCAATTTATGGAGTCCGGAAACGCCTTATTTGTATACCGCAACCTTTCAATTATATGCTGAAAATATTCTAAAGGATGAAACCGAAACACGTTTTGGTATCAGGGACATTAAATATGAAGCGGAAAAAGGATTCAGTTTAAACGGAACCAACACCAAATTTAAAGGCGTATGTCTGCACCACGATTTAGGCCCCATTGGAACAGCTATAAACAAATCCGCTTTGCGCAGACAATTACGTATTTTAAAGGATATGGGCGCGAATGCCATCCGTAGTTCGCATAACATGCCGTCTTTGGAACAATTGGAATTATGCGACGAAATGGGCTTTATGTTTTTGGCCGAAAGTTTTGATGAGTGGGCAAAACCAAAAGTAGAAAACGGCTATCATCGTTTTTTTGAAACCGATGCGGAAAAGGATATTGTAAACTTGGTGCATGCCACTAGAAACCACCCAAGCATCGTAATGTGGAGCTCGGGTAACGAAGTGCCAGACCAATGGGGTAGCCAAGGTGCAAAACGTGCCAAATGGCTACAGGATATTTTCCATCGCGAAGACCCAACACGACCCGTAACCGTGGGCATGGATCAAGTAAAGGCCACCATGGCATCGGGCTTTGGTGCGGTATTGGATATTCCGGGGTTAAATTACCGTGTGCATTTATATGAAGAGGCTTACGAAGCTTTTCCGCAAGGATTGATTTTAGGCTCCGAAACGGCGTCTACGGTGAGTTCACGTGGAATATATAAGTTTCCCGTCGAAGAATTTAAAATGAAACAATACGATGATTTTCAATCCTCTTCCTACGATTTAGAAGCTTGTAGTTGGTCTAATATCCCAGATGAAGATTTTGTATTGCAAGACGATAAACCTTGGGTAATAGGGGAGTTTGTGTGGACCGGATTCGATTATTTGGGTGAGCCCACACCTTACGATACCAAATGGCCATCTCGAAGTTCCTATTTTGGCATTAACGATTTGGCTGGTTTACCAAAAGACCGCTATTATTTATACCGAAGCCGATGGAATACCAAAGACGAAACCCTGCACATTTTACCGCATTGGAATTGGGAAGGACGCGAGGACGAAATCACACCCGTATTTGTTTATACCAGCTATACTAGCGCAGAATTGTTTGTAAACGGCAAGAGTATGGGGATTCAAAAGAAGAATAAAAGCACGCCAAAGCACAGGTACCGTTTGATGTGGATGGATGTAACATATCAACCCGGAACCATAAAAGTTGTGGCTTTTGATGATAAGGGAAACCCTGCTGCAGAAAAAGAAATACACACAGCAGGAAAACCTTATAAATTAGTTTTAGAATCAGATAGAAAAACAATAAAAGCCGATGGTAAAGATTTGGCTTTTGTAACCGTTTCGGTGGTCGATAAAAACGGCATACCTTGTCCCACTGCCACCAATCAATTAAAATTTAAAGTAAAAGGCGACGGCATTTTTAAAGCGGCCTGTAATGGCGATGCCACCTCGCTCGAACCTTTTCATGTACCAACTATGAAATTATTTAGTGGTAAATTAGTGGTTTTGATTCAGTCTGATTCAAAAGCTGGTCATATAGATTTGTCGGTTTCCGGCAAAGGATTAAAAACTGGAAAAGTAACTATTCATACTAAATATTAAAAAAAATGAAATTATTTCGTATTCCTATTGCGTTCATTTGTATAACGGTTATGTTTGGATGCCAAAATAAATCCAAGCAATCAGAAGTACAACCAACCAATCAACCAAACATCATTTATATTCTAGCGGATGATTTGGGTTACGGCGATTTAGGAGCTTACGGACAAACCAAAATCGAAACCCCAAACATTGATGCTTTGGCACAAGAAGGGATGTTGTTTACACAGCATTACACAGCTGCTCCGGTGTGCGCACCGGCACGAGCTTCATTGTTAACAGGTAAACACGGTGGACATGCGAGTATTAGGGGAAATGACGAATGGAGATCACGAGGCAATGTGTGGGATTATTTAGAAATGCTAAAAGATTCTACCCTTGAAGGCCAGCGCCCCATGCCAAAAAACACCACAACTATGGCCCAATTATTAAAAACAGCCAATTATAAAACGGGCATCGTTGGAAAATGGGGATTGGGCGCACCGCATACCGAGTCCATACCAACTAAAATGGGCTTTGATTACTTTTTTGGGTACAACTGCCAACGTATTGCACATACATACACCCCAACACATCTATACGAAAACGAAAAGCGGTTTCACTTAAAAAATGATACTATAGCGCCGCATTCAGGCACAGGAAATGATGGTGATTCATTAGCTGAATCAACGTATGAAAAGTTTTATCAGCCCGATTACAGTCCAACTATAATTTTTGACAAAATGATGGGGTTCATCGAAGAAAATAAAAAAGAGCCCTTCTTTATGTATTGGGCAAGCCCTATTCCGCACGTGCCGTTACAGGCGCCAAAAAAATGGGTAGATTATTATGTTGAAAAATTCGGAGACGAAAAACCCTATTATCACAAAGAAAAAGGCAACTATTTTCCAACCCGATATCCGCATGCTACTTATGCGGCAATGATATCTTATTTAGATGAAAACGTAGGGAAGCTGGTATCCTATTTAAAAAATGAAGGTTTATACGATAACACTTTAATTATTTTTACATCAGATAATGGACCATCAAATCATGGTGGGGGAGATTCTCAATGGTTCAATAGCGCAGGATTATTTAAAAATAAAGCTGGAAGAGTTAAAGGCTTTACATACGAAGGCGGCATTCGAATACCCATGATTGCTACTTGGCCCAAAAAAATAAAAGCAGGCTCAACAAGCAATCATATTTCAGCATTTTATGATGTCTTGCCTACATTCAATGAGATTGCAAACGTAGAAACCGATTACAAAAGTGATGGCATTAGTTTTTATAATGCCCTTACAAATGCCGATAAACAAAAAGAACACGACTATCTGTATTGGGAATTTGCAGGTTACCAAGGGCAAGTAGCCGTAAGAATGGGCAAGTGGAAAATGATTTGGAAAAACATTAAAACAGGCAATAAAGAGGTTGAGTTGTATGATTTAGATGCCGATATAAAAGAGGAAAACAACGTGATGGACAAGCACCCGGAAATGCTTGAAAAATTCTTTGAAATCGTTAAAAAAGAACATCAAACACCCGAAAACGAATCCTTTGTAATTGAAGCTGTAGAAAACTTTGTTAATCAAAAATAAATAACAATCATATTATGAAATTATTAAACCATTTGGCTATAATCGGTTGTATCTTTTTGATTGTCGGATGTAAAGACAAAGCAACTTCAAAGGAAACTGATAAAAAACCCAACATTGTTTTTATCATGTCCGATGACCATGCTTATCAAGCCATTAGCGCTTATAGTGATAGGCTGATACAGACCCCAAATATCGACCGTATTGCCAACGAGGGCATGTTGTTTACCAATGCGAGTGTTACCAATTCTATTTGTGCACCGTCAAGAGCGGTGATTTTAACGGGAAAACACAGTCACATCAATGGTAAAATAGATAACTTAAGTAAGTTTGATACTACTAATGTGACCTTTCCCCAAATTCTTCAAAAAGCGGGTTATCAAACAGCAATGTTCGGTAAGCTTCATTTTGGAAACAATCCAAAAGGCTTTGATGAATTCAAAATTTTACCCGGACAAGGAAGTTATTACAACCCGAGGTTTATCACCCAAAAAGGCGACACGATCATAAAGGGGTACGTCACCGATATTACTACGGATTTAACCTTGGATTGGATGAAAAACCGCAGGGACCCCAACAAACCTTTCATGCTCATGTATTTGCACAAGGCGCCACATCGTGCGTGGTTGCCCAACAAAAAGTATTATACAGAATTTACCAAAAAAACATTCCCGTTACCGGAAACCCTGTTTGACGATTATAAAACACGGGGAGCGGCTGCCAAAACTGCCGAAATGGGTGTTTTTAAACACATGTCGTTAATTAACGATGTTAAGCTTAGGCCGGAAACCGTAAAAGAACTCGGTATTGAACAATGGAGCAAATTGGGGCAAAGCATTGGTAGATTAGATTCGGTGCAGCGTGCCGATTGGGATGCGGTTTATAACCCTATTGATGAAGATTTCAAAAAAAGATACCCAACCATGAACGACTCCACTTTTACGGTTTGGAAATACCAACGTTATATGCAGGATTATTTAGGCACCATTGCATCGGTTGATGATAATGTGGGACGCGTATTGGATTATTTAGATGAAGAAAAACTCGCTGATAACACTATTGTAATTTATACCTCCGACCAAGGGTTTTACCTCGGCGAACACGGTTGGTTCGATAAGCGTTTTATGTATAATGAATCTTTTAAAACCCCACTTTTAATCAAATGGCCAAATAAAATTACCGCGGGCATTACTGAAGATGAAATGGTGCAGAATCTGGATTTTGCACAAACCTTTCTGGAAGTTGCAGGTGTAAAAGCACCAAAAGAAATGCAAGGTGAAAGTTTGGTGCCCTTATTAACAGGAAAAAAACAAGCTTGGGATAGAGAGGCAGTATATTATCATTATTACGAATATCCCGCAGAACACGCCGTAAAAAGGCATTATGGCATTGCAACCAAAGATTATAAATTGATACATTTTTACCACGATGTAAACGAATGGGAACTATACGATAGTAAAAATGATCCTAACGAGGTAAACAACGTGTACAACGACCCAAATTATGCAGATGTGGTTAAAGAGATGACCCAAAAACTAAAAGACGTTAGAAAAAAATACAAGGATTCTGAAACCTTGGATAATCACTATATAGAGCTTTATAATAAGAAAAAGTAGATTAGTAACAGGTTTGTTTTTTTAGAGAAATCTGTTTTAAATCCGAAGTTTTGTCATCATTTTTTATTAAATCACATCTTGCATTTTAGTTTATTTAATTACCACTGTAAAGCGTTCCACTTTAGTGTTTAAAGTTTCGTTTGATGTGTTTATAAAACGAACATATTTCACTGTTGTATTGATAGATGCTTGTAGCGCTTCATCTTTTTGCTCTGTTTTTATAGCTGTCCAATCGTCTCCATCTACTGAAACTTCCAATTCCAAATTGTTATAACCGGAAACTGGAGAGAGTTTAAAATGTAATTTACTGGCACGAGTGGTACTTTGCAATTCAAATCCAAAATAGGCATGAGGCGATATGTGAATGACTTCCAACGGCGGATTTAAAGCCAATGTTCTATCTCTCAAAGTGATTTGTTGGTTTTCCAACTGAGCCACATTGGTGTAAATTTTATGCGGATTGTAATGGGCTTCAACTTCCAGATTTTTACCGAACGCTTTATTATAGGCTTGGGTTAAATGCTCAAAACTTTTATCGATTAAAGGTGTGATAACCAAAGTCGCCGTTTTGATTCCAGGTTGATACGGGTTTTGATTTTCTTGACGATCAATGCTGTACATTTCTGCTTTAATGGCTTTCAGTGCATGATAGCTTCGTTCAAAACCATCATTGTCTTTCTCTTTTAAGGCAGTGTGCATGTTTAACATGGCTAATCCCGATTGCCCCAATAGTTTAAACTGCTCAACCCACGCACGAATTTCATCTAAAAGTACAGGATTGTCCGTGCTATGCAATAAAATGTATGAAGCTTCAACCATGGCCTGAAATTCTTTTTGCACCGGATCGAAATTTTCAATAGTGCTGTCGGCTTCTAGATCTTTTAAAAATGCATCCGCTTTTGGTGCAAAACTAACAGATTCACTTCTTCTGTAACGGTGTCCGTTTGGTCCTAAATCACTGTTATGTGTCGCAAAAATTTCCAAAGCTTTATAACTTTTGGGCATCACAACCTGCAACGCTTTTTTCCAATTATTTTCGGGTTGATATTCAGACATATTCCAAGTATAATCGGCAACACCGTAAATAGCAATTTTAGAAGCTTCGGCATGTTCCATAGGGTTGGAAACAAATCCAGATAAATCTTGGGCAATATCTGTTCCATTGCCATAAGCTGGTCCTAAAAGCATGTGGTTTCTAACATAATCTGAAACGGGGAAGTTCCACCAAATAAAAGCATTACGATTTATTTTAGCGTTAATCCAATTCATGGTTTCCTTATCAATATCAGCCACTACGGTATTTCCGGTCCACATAATTCTTATGGAAGGATCTAATTCTTTTCCCAAAGTTTCCAAATAACCGCCTTCTGGTTTAGACCATCCTTTGTTGTATTCCGTGGGACACATAATCAAAGGTTTAACGTCCTTTTTCTTTTTGATAAATTCGGTATGTAAAAAATTCAACAAACCAGCTTGTTGGTTTGGGTTGGTGCCTTCACCTGAAATATCATCAAAAAACACGGCATATGCGCGTACGCCCAAATCATACATCAATTCAAATTTATGGAGTAGGGCAGTTCGGTCTTCGTTATTCCACTTTATGTCTTTTCCCGGGTGAATGGCCCAAACAAAATCCACATGGTTTAATTCGGCTCTATCTATCAATTTTTTTAATTGATTGGCTTCATTTTCAGGGTATGGTTTTCTCCAATTCGGAGAGCTGTGGTACGGGTCGTCTTTTGGACCATAGATATAGGTATTCAGTTTGTTTTCACCATAAAAATCGATTTGGCGCAAACGGTGCTGAAAACTCCATGGCGTTCCGTAAAACCCTTCAACTGTACCTCGTGCGGCCACATCTGGATAATCTGAAATTTCTCCTAAAGGTGTGGTCTCGTTTTTTAATAGCGCAATCAATGTTCTAACGCCGTAATAGGTGCCTCTTGCATCTCGACCAATAACCGAAATCTGTTTTTTTGTTAAATTTATATGATAGCTTTCGGCCTTATTTGGAACCTTGTTTTTCAGTTTTTTAGGAAATCTATCATTTATGTTTCCTATTTGAATTGAAAGTCCCGAGCCTGAAATGTTATCATTGTTAAAAAATGAAGATAATAGAATTTGTGTGGCTTTATCAGTGCTTTTTTGCTGAAGGTTAAAAAGTCCTGGCGTATTAAAATAGGCACTAATATCTACGCTTTGAGGCTTGGGATTAATATTCAAATCTTGTGCAAAACTGAAGCTAACCGAAAAAAATAGAAGTATAAAAAATGAATGACGCATTGAAATAAGACTCTGTTTATAATAATATTTTAGGGTTGATGTTAATTGCATTTTATTTGTAATCTTTATAATAGTTGATTCCTAAATCATCCCAATGGGTTTGTATTTTTTTAAGGGCTGTTTTAAAACTGTTGTAATCTTTGTTTTCAAGCTGTGTCCAACCCACTTCGGCATAAGCCGCAATTCTTGGGAAGCTTTGCCGTTCAACATCTGCATTTGTTGGTGTCCATTCGCTCCACATTTGGCAACCAAGTCCGTAAATATTGTCGTGGTATTGCGCATCTAAACCATCTGGAATGGGGTTAAAATCATAAGCCTTTTCCAATGGAATACTTTTGTAACTATAATCTAAATAGGTGCTGCTATGTATGGAGTTAACAATGCCATAGCCTTTTTTGGCGGCATCGGTTAATAGATTTAAATCGCCTTTCCAAAAATGAACAATAACATTTTTGGCGAGTTCGGTTTCAGCTTCTTTATCGTTTTGCTTTTCACCAAAATCTTTATGGATGTTTTTACCTAAAATTTCATTCCAACCCATCATTCTACGCCCGTTTTCTTCAATGAATTTTGATATTTTATTGGTAAAATCAACTTGTAAATCGGCTGGCGTTTTAATATTATTTGCCTTCATATATTTTTGAACCGATTTTGAATCTTCCCAAACTTTATAGCCAACTTCATCGCCTCCAATATGTATCACTTCAGATGGGAATAATTCAAACAATTCCAATAAAACATCTTTTATAAAAGTGATGACTTCGGGTTTTGTAACATCGTAATTATCGTACAAACGTCCAAATTTAATGGGCACATCAATATCAACGCCTGCAGTACCTAGCCACGTGTAGGCTGCAATGGCAGCACTGGAATGTCCGGGCATTTCAAATTCTGGAACAATATTTATATGTCTTTCGGCGGCATACGCCACAATATCTTTTATCTGCTCCTGCGTATAGAATCCGCCATGGGGCTCGCCAGAGGTTTTGCCGCTTTTCCAGGTACCTATTTCGCTGTCTTTTCTAAAGGCACCAACTTTGGTTAACAGGGGATATTTTTTAATTTCAACACGCCAACCGGCATCATCTATTAAATGCCAATGAAAGGTGTTCATTTTAAGCAGTGCCATTTGGTCCAGCATTTGTTTTACAAAGGCTTCACCATGAAAATAGCGCGATTCGTCTAACATATAAGCACGCCATTTAAAACGCGGATTATCGTTTATGGTTACAGAGGGCACCAAGTGTTTTGTGGTGTTTGTGGTTTCGGAGGTTTCGTTGGAGATTAGTTGTTTTATGGTTTGTACGGCGTAAAAATACCCGGCGTCATGATTGGCGTAAACCGTTATGTTTTTAGGCGTAACAACCAATTCGTAGGCTTCTTTTTCCAATCCTTCCTTTTGTTGAAAGATGATTGATGCATTTTTATCGCTGCTTGTTTTCAGTTTAAAACCCGTAGTTTCATCAACAAAATCTTGAAGGTTTTTTGCTGCGGCTTGTTGTGCTTTGGTGTCGGCAAAAATCTGTTGGCCGTCTTTAAGGGCAAAAGAGGCTTCGGACAAATCCATTGATGCCGGTTTTGGTAGTAGTGCAATTTCGGATGTCGTAAAGGTTTTGTTTTTTTCGGTACAACTGGTCAATGAAATAAGTCCGATTAAAGTATAGATAAAGAATTTCATTTTGAATATTTTAAGGGTTTTAATGATTGATAAAAATAGTTAAATAATGCGTTTTAAATAATGAATGCCTTCCCGATTTTTTGAATTGAACAGATTTTTAAGGTTTCTTTGGAAAAGCAAGATTTAAAGATGAATTTTGAAATAAATAACCAGTATATTTATAATTTTAATAGTTTTTTGAGGCTACTAATTTTATTTAGGAATCTAATTTCCTTATTGTCCTTAATATAAAATACAAAGGTAACCAATAAATTATTATGTTATACATAATACATATAACTTATTTTTACTAACTTAGTCGCAAAATTTTATTTTAAGAAATCTAATAGTTTGATTTTAAAGTCATAGTATTTCAGAAAATAAAGCTTGATAGAATTTTAATTTGGAACAAAAAAGTCTCTTATTTAAACGTATTTTAAAATGAAGAAAATCCAGAATGCCGTCATATTAATACTTATAGTTTTAACGTTTATTCCGTCTTTTGGTCAAGAAATTTCCAAATTAAGTACTTCGGACTTACCTAGTTTACCAGCAGAAAAACCAAACATTGAATCGCTTGGTTTTGCGGGCATGTTAGGAGGGGCACACAATGGTGCGATCATTGCGGCAGGTGGTGCAAATTTTCCTAACGGCTTGCCTTGGGAGGGGGGCAATAAAGTATGGAGCGCAGATATCTATATTTTTGAAAACGACCAATGGCGTTTATCAGAAACGCAATTGCCCATGCCACTTGGTTATTCGGCTTCGGTATCAACAGATAAAGGCATTTTGTGTATTGGCGGTAATAATGAAACTATGGTAAGCGATAAGGTTTTGCTTTTGGCCTATGATACATCTTCCAAAGAAATAAATATATCTGAATACCCGGTTTTGCCAGAACCTTTAGCATTTTCATCTGCCGTTGTAAACGATGATTTTGTATATGTTGTGGGCGGTAAAAACACAAAACAGAGTACCAATTCATTTTACAGGTTAAACCTAAAAGACCCTAAGGGCTGGGAGAAATTAACCGATTTCCCTGGGCCTCCAAGAGCGCTCCATTGTATTGCAACCCAAGAAACACAAACCAATAAAAAGTTGTTTGTAATTGGAGGAAGGAATGAAGTGTCCGGGCAAAAATCCGAAACGCTCACCACATATTTATCTTACGATTTTAAAAACAAAACCTGGCAAGACGAGGGAAACCTTGAAATAGATGGTAAAACCAGGGTATTAATGGGAGCTTCGGCAGAAACCATGGGTTCCATGCACATTATGGTTTACGGCGGGAGCGATGAGCTGCTTTTTGATGAGTTGGAACACATTGGTTTGCAATTACGAACGGTACAAAACGATTCTATAACCACCGCACTTACAAATAGGAGAGATGACATTTTAAATGAACACCCCGGTTTCTCAAAAGAAATTTTGGCTTATAATTCCATAACCAAAAAGTGGTTTGTTTACGATTCCCTTACAACAAAAATTCCCGTTACGGCATTATCATTTAAAAACAAGGACGAGTTTTTTATTGTTTCGGGCGAGGTTTCACCCGGTATCCGCACACCCAAAGTACAAAATTTTAAAATCGCAGATGCGGCACATCCATTCGGAATTATAAACTATAGTGTGCTTGCGTTATATCTTTTAGTATCGGTTTTAATCGGAATTTATTTTGCACGTAAACAGAAATCTACGGCAGACTATTTTACCGGAGGCGGAAGAATACCTTGGTGGGCTTCGGGTTTAAGTGTTTTTGGTACGCTGTTAAGTGCCATAACATTCATGGCAATTCCGGCAAAGGCTTTTATAACCGATTGGTCTTTCTTTTTTCTTAACATAACCGCCATTTTAATAACACCCGTTATTGCTTTTATTTTCATTCCGTTCTTCAACAAATTAAAAATAAAAACGGCTTACGAATATCTCGAAGACCGTTTTAACTATACCGCCCGTGCATTCGGGAGTTTGTCTTTTATATTGTTTCAATTGGGGCGTATAGGCATTGTGTTGCTGTTGCCCTCGTTGGCCATTTCAATTGTGACGGGAATTCCTGTGGAAACCAGTATTCTTATTATGGGTGTACTGTGTATATTTTATACCACTTTTGGAGGGATTGAAGCGGTAATTTGGACAGACGTTATGCAGGTTATCGTGCTTCTTGGTGGAAGCATTTTGGCCGTAGTATGGATTATGCTACATACCGAAGCCTCATTTGGCGAGATGATAACTTATGCCTCCGAAAGGGATAAGTTTAATATCACCAACATGGAGCTTAACTTTACAGAATCTACATTTTGGGTGGTCTTTATTGGTGGGCTCGCGTCTGCGATGGTTACACAAGGTACAGACCAAACCATTGTACAGCGGTTTTTAACGAGTTCCAGCATTAAGGACTCTCAAAAAACCCTTTATACCAATGCGGTACTTACTTTACCGGCCACCATTATATTTTTTGGTTTAGGAACGCTTTTGTTTATATTCTATACCGAAATGCCTAACGAACTTTCTCCTGCCATTTCCAATAATGATTCGATTTTTCCATGGTATATTGTTCGTGAATTGCCTATAGGGGTTTCCGGTTTGTTGGTTGCAGGTATTTTTTCTGCGGCCATGTCCAGCATCAGTAGTAGTTTAAATTCAGTTTCAACAGCGTATTGCAACGATTTCCATGCACATTTTAGACCTAAAGTGGCCGATGTGAAGTTATTACGTATTGCACGATTGGTAACCATGATAACCGGTATTCTTGGAGTTTTGCTGGCGCTTTGGATGGCAAGTTCCAATATTAAATCGCTTTGGGATCAGTTTTATCGTTTCCTAGGCCTTTTTACCGGTGGTTTAGGTGGTATGTTCCTTTTGGGAATGCTTACCAAAAGAGCCAATGCCAAAGGCACTTTATTGGGCTTGTTGGTTAGTGCCGTCTTAATATGGTACATCAGTGTTTTCACCGATATTAGCTTTTTGATGTACTCCTTTTTTGGTGTTGCTTCATGTTTTATTTTTGGATATATTTTTAGTTTATTGTTTCCTTCAAAGGAAAAAGCATAAAAAGCGGATTGATTCATTTGTGGGTACGACCCGTTCTTATTCTAAAATCTTAACATCCAAAAGCAATTATAATTCTTGGAAACCATTCTAGTTTTGATAGAAATACGGTGTCCTAAAACCTCGTATACTTCAGAATAATATACATTATCGCTTTTGTATATATTTACATATTTAAACGTAACCGTTTGATTGTTAGCTATTTTTTGTTAACTTTATAAATTATATTAATGTCTCTTACGCAGCATTAATCTCCCTATTGAATTTTTTTATTAGTATTTATATACCCTAAATCATCCATTTAAAAGGAGCGGTTTTTATTATCATTCAATGTTATAAACCACCCTTTTAATTTGAAGATGATGTACGTAGGTGTATTTGGTAAGTATTTTATTTCATCACAATAAAACCTAAATACTATGATTCTCAAACACGCTACCCATACTCCGCTAAACGAAGCTGCATTTACGGCCTTGGCTTTAAATGATGCAGATACACATAATTACACTGAAGGTTCCATCACCAAAACCATAAACCATGACTAAAAAAGCCAAAATAATAGGTGTAGAGCGAGAAGTTGCAAACATAGATTACATTGTACCAAACACCTTGGGCCAAAAATTCGAATTAAAATCTTATATCGAAGTGTCTTCGAAGCGCTCAAAAAACACATTGAATACGGTAGTTTTTGAAGAGAACGATTTGGTGGCCTTGCAATTTACCGATAATACGGAGTGGATAGGGCACCCCGAGGATGTTCAGGCCATTTACGATAAAAAAACATTATCAAAACGTTCGCTTTCCAGTGAAGATTATGTTTTTGATATTCAAATCATTTCTGAAGATGCCAGTCGTGGTTTCATTAAACGTGCCATGGTAAAGGTTTTTAGTGTTTTTAAACCCATAGCAAAAGCTAAAAATTCCGTCGAGATTGGGATTCATAAATTGGCGGAATCTTATGATAATCGGATGCAATCGCATCCGGGATTGTACCAGATTAACGACAAATTCACCAGAATAGAATACACAAAAAACCTTGATACAACCCGCCCTATTTTACTCCTTTTACACGGTACTTTATCAACCACCAACGATGCGTTTTTTAAGCTTAACGACAATAACGATACCTGGAACGACATAGTGTCGCTTTACGATAATCAAATTTTGGCTTTAGAGCACTATACGCTGTCTGTAAGCCCGTTGCAAAACGCATTGGATTTTTTAAGGGATTGCCCCAAAGGCTGTAATTTAGATATTTTAAGTCATTCCCGTGGCGGTTTGGTAGCCGATATTTTAGCGAAATGCGACCACCGGAATCCTATTATTGGCTTTAGTAAAAATGAAATAGGAATATTAGGTTCTGACGAGGATGAAGCGGGCAATCAAGAATTGATGGATGCTATCAATAAACTGGCCAAGACAAAGAAAATTACAGTAAATAAAGTGGTTCGGGTAGCGGCACCCGCCAGCGGAACAACCATTTTATCGCGTCGTGTAGACCACTTTTTCAATCTGTTTTTAAACGCTGTGTCCTTGGCATTTGGTATTGGCAATCCTATTTACCATGCCGTTAAAGCCTTTTTATTGGAATTGGTAAGCCAAAAGGAAAACCCCGAAGTATTGCCCGGTTTAAATGCGATGATGCCCGAGTCGCTGTTCCAAAAAATGATGAATGCTTCAGATACCTCGGTGGTCAGCGATTTATACAACATTGCTGGCGATGCCGATATTGGTGGCATTAATTTTAACTCGTTAAAGGTTATTTTGGCGAATCTGTTTTATAAAGCCGACAACGATTTGGTAGTCGATACCAAACGTATGGAGCACGGTGTAAAACGAAAAGAAGGCATTTATAAATTTTTGGCGGAAGGAAGCAGCACCAACCACTTTAATTATTTTTCTGCCGATAATTCCAGTGCCGCCATTATTGAAGCTTTAAGGGCCAACGAAAACAATCCCACTACATTATTTACCAAACACGTTTACACCGAAGGTGAACGCGGTATATTATTAGATGCGCTGTCTTTAGAAGGGGTAAGCCTAAAACCAAAAATTGAAGGTATTACCAAGGATATTGTAATTATCGTGCCAGGAATTATGGGCTCCACGCTTACCAATAATAAGGAAGACCAGTGGGTAGATATGCGCGAATTGAATCGGGGAGCTATTGTTAAAAAACTCAATATCGAAGCCAAAAAAGTGGATGCCAGTGGTGTTATAAAAAAATATTATTACCAATTGGCAGAACATTTATCTGAAAAATATGATGTGATTACGTTTGAGTTCGATTGGCGAAAATCGGTGCAAGAGGCTGCCAAACAATTGCAAACACAGCTTGAAGATTACATGCAATCTACCAGTGGTAAAATTCATATTATTGCACACTCCATGGGCGGTTTGGTAGTACGCCAGTGCATGATCGACCATGCCGATACTTGGTCTAAATTCAAAGAAAACGTACAAAACCGATTCGTTATGTTGGGCACACCTTGGTTGGGTTCGTATTTAATTATGGAAGTGCTCACCGGTCATAGCAAACGCGTTAAGCAATTGGCATTTATTGATTTTAAGCACAACCGTAATGAACTGTTAAAGGTTTTTTGGAAATTCCCAGGGGTTTTTGAATTATTACCTATTGAAAATGATGATGTAAAACGACCATTTTGGCAACAAAACTTTTGGAAATCGATTGATTCGAAAACCAATTTAAAGCACATGCCGGAGCCCAAGGATAACGCCCAATCGCTAAAAGATTTTAAGGCTTACCGCGATAACGTTAAAAAGTTTTTGGAAGAAGATTTAACCAACGACCATTTTAGGAATATTTATTACATCTGTGGCCAATCAGACCAAACGGTTTTTGATTACGAATTCAAGAATCGTTTTCTGTCGAAATATGAAAAACTGGTTTATAAAGCCACGTCTCACGGCGATGGAAGTGTCACCTGGAAAACAGGCATTCCAAAGCAATTGCTAAACACTTCTAATTTATATTATACACATACTTCTCATGGCGATTTGGCCAACGAAGCTTACATATTCCACGGTATTTCAGACATTTTGGAAACCGGTAGCACCAACAGATTGAGCAACCAACAGCCCGCATCGCGAAGCGGAGAAATTATTTCGGAAGTTTTTGAATCTCCAGAACCGCTTTACGATTCAAAGGCCGTTGTTGAAGCACTTTTCGGTACCCATAAAAAAAGCGAGCCAGAAACGGAATTCTTCAATGTAAAAGTAATCCACGGCGATTTAAAAATGTCGGCTTACCCCGTTATGGTTGGCCATTTCTTTATGGATCTAATTTTAAGTGCGGAAAAAGCTTTAGATGGCTATTTGGACAACCGATTGTCGCAACGTTTAGGTATTGGCTATTACCCCGGCGAAATAGGCGAGAGCGAAGTGTTTTTCAACCTTAAAACACAACCCAAAGGGGCTATTGTTTGTGGCTTGGGCAGCACAAACGGTTTAACGTCTTATGTCCTTTCCAAAACGGTAAAGCAGGCAGTACTTAAATACGCCATGTTTATGCGCGACAATTACACCTTGCCACAAGCCAAAAAGTACGCCACCGGAATTTCGTTTGTTTTAATGGGAATAGGTTACGGTAAATTGCCCATTGAAGATTCCATAAAAGGTATTTTATTGGGTGTTGCAGAAGCCAATAAGCAAATTAAAATAACAGGAGAAGGCTTAAAGCTAATCGAGAATATTGAAATTGTAAACTACTACGAATCCATTGCAAGTGAAGCCTATTTTAGCTTAACCAGACTGTACAATATCGATAACCGCGTGGCATTTAATTACACCAAAGGCATTTCGAGGCGTCCCGGAGCAAAGAAGAGAAAAATATTTCAAGATGAAGCTTACGAGAGATGGTTTAATCTTCAGATAACCAGTATTTTGGATACCGATGAAAACATAAAGGACACCGAAACGGTAACAGGGTTTAAGTATGATGCATCCTATGGATTGGCAAGGGTTGAACAAGAAATGGTTAATGTTGGTTTACATAAAATAAACCATTTATTGGAAGAAATGTCAGTCAGTTCAAGTTGGGACCAAAGGTTATCTAAATCCCTTTTCGAGATGTTGATTCCGAATGATTTTAAAAACACCTTCAGAAATCAAAATAACTTGGTTTTAAAACTGGATAAATGTGCTGCTCAAATTCCATGGGAATTACTGCACGATTACCATATTACCGATGTCCCTGCTTCGGTAGACTCTAGTTTTATTAGGCAATTGGTTACCGAAGACACCACGCGTTTTAACCAGGTGGCGTTAAACAATATAGAGGCTTTTGTAGTGGGCGACCCTATTTACAATCAAGAAAATTTGCAACAACTTCCTGCCGCAAAAGCAGAATCTGAGTGGGTATCAAATCAACTGGCAAAAGATGGGTATCATGTTAACGTGCTTTTAAATTCCATCGCAAAACATATTATGATGGAGTTGTTTAGCAAACATTATAAGATGATGCACTTTGCAGGTCACGGCATTTACGATCCCGAAAATAATAACGTAGGCATTGCCATAGGTGGCGGTATTTGTATTGACCCAGCTATGATAAATCAAATAGGCTATGTGCCCGAGTTTGTGTTTATAAACTGTTGTTTCTCAGGTGTTGTTGATGCCCAAGACGATAAATACAGTCAAAACCGATACCGTCTTGCGGCCAATATAGGCACCCAGCTTATCGAAATGGGCGTAAAAGCTATTGTAATAGCTGGTTGGGCTGTTGATGATGCGGCTGCCAAGGTATTTTCAGAAACGTTTTATAAGTGCATGTTAAAGGGTTGCGATTTTGGTAGCGCCGTAAAATCCGCGAGGTTTGAATGTTATCAAGAACACAAACACAGCAATACTTGGGGCGCTTACCAATGTTATGGTAATCAGTTTTATAAGTTCGATACCAGACAAAAATCGAATAGACAACATCAAGAATACGTGGTGTCTTCTCAGGTACACACCGATTTAGATAATTTACTGATTTCCATTCGGGATAAAAAAGTAGATGAAAAAACGGCACTTATCAAATTGGATGCCTTTATCGACAAAGCCGAAGCCTCCAACCTGTTAGATGCGATGGTGTTGGAAAAAGAAGCCCTTATTTATGATGAATTGGGCAATACCGAAGTGGCGTTTCAAAAGTATAAAGGCCTATTTGAGTTTGATAACGGCAACTACTCCATAAAAGCCTTGGAGCAATATTGTTTAGTACAATCGTACAGGTTAGAAAGTATTATTGAATCTATTATGGAATCAGATGGAAAAGACGGGGTTGCCAAGGCCGTTAACACATATCTTGACGAAATACGGTTGCTCACCTTGGCCGGTAGAAATGCCAGCAGGCTAAACATAGTAGGAAATGCCTATAAAATTTCTGCGAAATATTTAGATGGTGCAAAGAAAACCGATCAATTAAAAACGGCTTATGCTTATTATAACGAAGCTATGGAAATGGCATCAGATAAGCACAGCGGGCAGTATTTAAATGCGCTATCAAACATGTTGTTTGTTGGTTTTATCCTCGAAAAGTTGGGTGATGAAAAGCTTTTGGACCGCTTGCAAACCAATAAAGCTTTCGAAAAAGTAACTGATTTATCAAAGTACTTAAAAGATTTCCGTCAAGAATTAGATGATTTTGATAAGGAAGACCTGGATATTTCAGTGCTCATTGGAATGACCGAAATAAGCTATGCTATTTTACTGGTTTCTGAAAACAATGATGACCACCAAGACCAACAAATATTACGATGGTATAAAGATATTTTCAATCAAATATACAGTCCGCGCTATATAAACATTGAAATCTCCCAAATCGATTTCTTGTTGGAATATATTGAAAATCAAGATATTGTAGAGTGTTTGGGCATTATTAAAACCGAATTAAAAAACCTTTTAAAACAATAAACTTATGGCTGTATTATATTTAGGAAGTTGTGATGCTGGAAAAACACCTAGTAGCAGGAAAGATTTTCTTAAACCGTATCATATCGATGGTTTGCTTATCAATAAAGTGTCCTTTAGAGATGACGACAGAACCAAATGGCGTTCCTTTCGAGAAGGCACAGGTGATGATGTGTTGAAGCTTCAGCGATTTTTGTTCAATGCCGGTTTTATGCCTCGCAGTGCTTTTGATGGTGTTTTTGGTTATGTTACCCAAGCTGCGGTAAGGCTGTTTCAAGAGTATGTGCGTTCCATGGAAGGCGTTACCAATATGGTGCCCGATGGTATGGTGGGCAGCGGTACGATGGATCACATAACGCGTTGGGAGAGAGAAAACAAGGTTTCAGACTGGGGGAAAATGTCCAGTCAAAATCCATCTAAATCATATTCAGATTGGATGCAATTGTTGCAACAAGCCAAACAACATTACACGAATAATCCGGGACCTATTTTACAGCATTTGAATAAGTTGACAAATACCTATTCAACAAAAAAACCTGCCGATTGGACGTTTAACACTAGCGATATTCATCTTATAGGCATCCGAAGAAAACAAACCGAAAGTGCCGTTAGACGGGAAAATGATGATTTGTTTGTCTTGCTCATCAATGGGATGGCGTTTACCTTTTGGGGTTCCACCGATGCCAGCGTAAATATGGCAAAACGGAAAGACGAAGCCTTTTTAATTGAAGGACAACATCTTTATCGTTTCGGGTGGCATAAAATATCGGTTGAAAGTAAAATTTACCGCGCTTTAAAACCTAAAAATCCTAAAGGTGTTATGATTATTAGGGATTGGGATAATGACAATGCCTACACCGACAAAGACATACAAGTTAAAGACAACCAAGGTAATGTAAAAGGCTTGCGCGTAAATCCGTCCATTAATATCCATTGGACCGGGATAGGGCGCTCAAATTTCTCGGCAGGCTGTCAGGTTATCGCCGGTAAAAGCTATCTAAACCATAAAAACGAATTACAGGATTGTTCCAAATTTGCTTCAAGTAGTTATAGCGGATTAACGACTTCAAACAAAAAAACCAAGGGCGCTTACAATGTGTTTACCGATTTAATATTGTGTTACGCGCCAAAACAGGTTACGCATTTGTATTATACGTTGGGGCGAGAAGCTTCATTGGATTTGTCGAATAATTTTGGAAGCCAATACGCCAAAGAGGTGTTAAATAGATTAAAATCTGTTTAAGTTTTTTTAAAGGAATATCAAATTAAACTGAAAAACTATCATGAAAAACTCAATCAAAATAATCGTTTTAACAAGTATGTGCCTCTTTTTGACCTCTTGTTATTCGGTAAGGCTTCGAAGCATTAATGGTGCGCCGCAACCAGATCCGTTAATGTTGGGCGATGATTATTACCGCGGCATGGAAGTGGTAACGCTTGATACCGTTATTAAAATAGACCTCACCTCAAAAGATTTTACATATCTGATAAAGGAAACCGATAAATGCAAATCGGGCAAACTCCACACGGTTGAATTCAGAAACACGTTTGGAGGTTCGCTGTTAAGTTTAGTAACCTTTGGAAGAAAACGCAAAATGAAAGTAAAATACGTTTGTATGAAACCAACAAATTAAAGTTATGGCAACCACAAGAACACATGCATTAAAAGAATGGGATACATTGCATAACAATGGCCCTTTTCCGTTAAAAACACTTTATGTCACAGAGTTGGAAGGCGATGGAAACATACCTGATAAAATAGATAGGTATAACGATGCCGCCGCAGAAATCCAAAGGCTTATAAAAGAAACTAATGCGGCCAACCAAGGGTTTCGCGCTTACGGGTCGGCATGGTCCATGAACCATATTGCGCACCATAAAGACAGAATGCACTATAACGGGTTTATGAATATTCATGTACCAATGGTTACAGAGCACCTTCACGCCAACACGCGTTTTGATGCCTCGAATTTATTTTTATTCGAATGCGGAACGATTATTAAACGGGTCTCCGAAGTGCTTTCCGCTCACGGCAAATCCTTAAAAACCACGGGTGCAAGTAATGGGCAAACCATTGCCGGTTGTATTTCTACGGGTGTTCACGGTTCGGCGCTACAGGTTGGTGCCGTTCAAGATTATGTGGTGGGCCTCAATTTAATTATTGGCCCCGACGAAAACGATGTGGTGTATTTAGAACGCCATACAGACCCTGCATTAAACGATGATTTTGCAAAAAAAATAAGTAAAAGAATCATCAGAAACGATAAATTGTTTAATGCGGCTTTGGTGGGCCTGGGGTCGTTTGGGTTTATTCATGGCGTTGTTATTGAAGCCGAACCTCGATTTTTATTAAAGCGTTACGTTAAAAGAATAAATAAAAATATGGCACTTCAATTAGCCGATACCTTAGACTTTAAAAATTCATCATTTAAAATCCCCGAAGAAACTGATGCCCAAGGTTTTGGTCTTACACCTTATCATTACAAAGTATTTATCAATCAATACAGCAACGAACCAAATTATGTGGTAGAATTAATGTATAAGAAGCCTTATAAAGCTGATTATAAAGATCCATTTCCCATCATCAAACAATCCTTGTATCGCGATTTAATTCACTTATTTACCAAAATGGCCGAACATTTCCCCAAAAGTATTCCTTGGTTGGTAAAACGATTGCGAAAAACCATACTACCAAAAGTAGATGAAGAATTAACGGGAACACTTCCAGAAATTTTTTGGGATGCGCCATACCAAGGGCCAGCCTATGCCTGTTCGGTTGGGGTAGACCATAAAAATTCATCAAAGGCTTTAAAACTGCTTGCCGATTTAACAAATAACGAAGGGCCTATTCCCGGGATATTCGCCATGCGCTTTGTAAAACAAACAAAGGCAACTTTGGGTTTTACAAAATTCCCCGTAACCTGTATGCTGGAAATTGATGGCGTGCTTTGGAATAAAACCAGAAAAATTATGAGCCTCACAGAATTTTCCAGACGCATTATTGAGGTTTTAAAAGAAAACGACATTCCGTTTACCATACATTGGGGAAAAAATAGCGATTGGGCGTTTCCGGGGTTGGTAAACCACATGTTCGATGCCGATAAAATTAATGAATGGAAAGCCTGCAGAAGTGCGTTGTTGAGTGACGATATGGCGGAATTATTCTCAAATAAATTTTTAAAAACCATTGGGTTGGCCGATAAAGAATTACCCATAAATGAGGATTTAATAGCATCATTATAAAACAAAAACCATGGAAGCCAAACCAAATTTTCCGTTCAAAACATTAATCTGGGCCGTATTTGCTGTATTGGCCATTTTAATGTTCAGAACCGAACTGAGACAACTTATTACCAATACGGAAGAATTCAGCCTTTTTGGTGTGGAATTAAAGGCGAGTGAAGAAAAAGCAAATAAACTGAATGATTCCATTCAGAATTTTGAGACTACAATTGCCGAATTATCAACCCAATTAATCAGCCAACAAAATAAAATCAACGATTTGGATAACCTTAAAGCGCAATTGCAAAAAGATTTAGAGAATTGTCCGGATGCTCAAGCAGCTTCAATGAAATTTAATGCGCAGGTTACCAAAATATTTAATACCAATAAAGATTTAAAATATAAATCGGATAAATTGATAAATACAAAAATCTTAAAAGGCATAAGCTATAGTGTCAAGCTGATTGTGCCCTCAAATATGGTAAACGCTGATGTTTTTGTAGATGGAAAGCAAGCGAATATTGTAAGCAAATCGGGAATTTTTATAACCGTTAGCGTCGTTAAGAAAAATAGCAGTCACCGTTTTGAGTTAAAAGATGGAACCAAACGCTGTGTTACCAACCAGTTGATTACAAAAAACGAAACAGAGTTACCAATGGTTTGTAATTCTTAAATCTGATTTAAAAGTTTGAATAATGAAATTAAAACCCATGAGAAATAATGTTAACATGTTCATTAAAAGCTTAGGCCTTATACTAATTGTGGCAACCCAGTTGGTTGTTACGGTACAAGCTCAAAATTCAAAAACTAACGTGTACGTATGGGATTTTAAAACCGGCGACGAAACCATTGAAAAATATGCCGAAAAATTCACAGACGACTTTGAAACCGAACTTATTAAGTTGGATAAATACACCGTATTGCAACGTCGGAATCACAATTTGGTTTTGGCCCACCGAAACATGGAAAACGCTATTTCCAACGTTAAAAATTTGCCCACCGAAACCGTTGACAAATTAAAAACCATAAAAGCGGAAATGGTGGTTTTTGGCGAATTAATGGAAGATACGGATAGCGGCATTTACGAAGTCACGGTGTTTTTCCAAAATTTAGGCAACGGCGAAATTCCGAAAAAAGAAAGTGTCATCATTCAAAAAGCTTTGATAAAAAGCAATACGCACCGAAAGGATTATATGAAAAATTTAATAGGAAAACTTCATGCAAAAGAAATTATAGAAGCGAAAAACAAACAGTTCGGTTTTATTTCAAAAAAAATGGACACTTATATGATTAGGGTTAAGGATGTTCAAACAGCGTTTGATGATACTATCGTTAATGCTTTAGATTATGAAGAATACTTTAAAGATTTAGAAAACACGATAAAAGCGTACAACAGCATTTTTTCTGATTTAAATGATAATGGTGAAAAATACCTTTTGGATTTTGAATCGGTTTTCGGAAAAGCCTATGGAAAGGATTTTGAATCAGTTTATAAAGGCATTATAGACGATATTCATAAAAAACACATCCTTAAACTAAATGACATCAGAAAAAAAATATGGGATTATCAAAAAAACCAGAACAATAAAAAAGAACGTGAAAGGATAAAGAAAGACATAATAAGAGATTCAAAAAATTCAACCATAGGATTAAATACGGCAATTGATAATGTTGAAAACGACATGGACAAGCTTTTTTCTAAAATAAAAGAAGACTTGAGAGAATCATAAAATTAACTAAAACGCACAAACATGGAAACGCTTAATGTAATTAAAAAATCAATCGTAATTACCTTTGCAAGTATTATTTTGGCTTGTGGTGCAGAAACCCTAGCAGCTATTGTTTTTATTCCAGCCTTTACTGCAGGATGGCCAGTTGTTGGAGTTCCTGATTACACTATTAATTTGCAGAGCGATGATGAAGGCTTGGAATCGGGTATTATTTTTGGCGATGAATCAAATCACCCAACAGATGCCGATAAACAATTCAATACATTGGATGGCAGTTTTAATGGACTTAATATCGAATTTACCATTAATAGACCAAATGATGTGAAAATGAAATATACAGGTAAAATGATACCTATTAGCGATGAGAACCATACCATAATACGAATGGAATTAAATTCATCTGAAGGTGCATTGGTTTTGGGTTCAGAATAAAAAGCACTGCTTTAACCACTAATTACATATGAAAAAAATACGTATTCTATCCATAGATGGCGGCGGTATAAGAGGCATTGTTCCCGGTATTATCCTATCTTATATTGAAACCCAATTAAAGGAAAAAACAGGCGATCCCAAGGCATCGGTTGGTGCGTATTTCGATTTTATTGCTGGCACAAGCACTGGAGGCATTTTATCTTTACTATATGTGTGCCCCGATAAAAATGGAAATTTTAAATACGGGGCCAAAGATGCTCTTGGTATTTATTTGGATTTAGGAGACGATATTTTTGAGTTGTCCTTAATGAAACAAATTCAAAGTGTAGGAGGTATTACTGATGAAAAATATTCAGAAGTGGAGCTCGAACATGCTTTGGATTTGTTTCTAGGAAACACAACCCTAGGTAAAGCATTGCGACCTTGCCTGATAACAAGCTATGATATTGGCAACCGAAAAAGCTTTTTCTTTTCAAGTATTAATGCCAAAGATGAGGTCTGCGATTTTTTAATGCGCGATGTTGGAAGGGCAACTTCGGCAGCTCCAACTTTTTTTGAGGCCGCAAGAATTAAATCGGTTTTTGGTGGCCCTTACGCACTTGTTGATGGTGGCGTGTTTGCCAATAATCCTTCGTTGTGCGCTTATGCAGAGGCCAGAACCATTAATTTTTCTGAAGTATTGAAAAACCCTGAAAAGCCCGATAAACCAAGCGCTAAAAACATGCTAATTGTATCCATTGGGACAGGCTCTGTAAAACGGCCCTATACATACGACGAGTTTAAAGATGCAGGCATGGTAAAATGGATCAGGCCGTTAATTGATATTATGATGAGCGGCAATGCCGAAACGGTAGATTACCAATTAAAAAAAATATTTGAAACCTTGCCCAAAAAGCACTGTCAGGATTATTACCGCATTCAACCAAAATTGATAAATTCCAATCCGGAAATGGATAAAGCCGATAAAGAAAACATCATAGCACTGCAAGAAGATGGTTTTTTAGCCGTAGCCGATAATAAAATACTGCTCGACGAGATTGTTGATAAGCTTATTGCTAATGAGTAGCCTTTACTCATAAAATTTTTCGTTCAATACAATAGTCATTTGAGACTTGAATATATTGGTGATTTAGCCATGAAAACTGAAAAATAATAGGTTGATAAAAATCATTCCTTTATAATATCTTTTTATTCGTATTAAATACACAATTCCCTCTCCACTTATAGCATAACAACCCCATAAATCCCTAAAAATGGGGATTGATAAACTTACTTTTAATAAATACCTTTCAAGGAGTGAAAAAAATGCTTTGTTCCAGCGTATTCGCATGTAAAATCTAACGCAATGATTTTTGAAGTACTACAAATTATAACTGAAGATGTTAATAATTTTTTTGGAGACAGTCCCGTGTCGCTCGATAATATTGCGTCGGTAGCTTCAGAGCAAGGCGATAATACGGGAGCTTCATCAGATATCATTTTATCCCTACTTAATTTACAGGAAGAGGCTACGCTTAAAAACAAACCCAATTATGCGGTTGAAGGCACGCGGATTTCCTACAAAAATAACATTGTAAACCTTAATCTTTATGTCCTTTTCAGTGCCACTAACGATAAATATGATGAGGCTCTAAAAAACCTATCGAAGATTATTGAGTTTTTTCAAGGAAAAAAGGTGTTCACCCAAGGCAATACCGTTTATAATAGAGATGATGTGTCGATGAGCAAAATCACCAATTTTAGGTTTGTGGTCGATTTGTTTACCCCAACTTTTGAGGAACTCAATTTTGTTTGGGGCACATTGGGCGGCAAGCAAATACCGTCCGTAATGTACAAAGTGAGTCTGGTTGAAATAGAACGGGAGGCCATTCTGGGCAAAGGCGGTTTAATAAGTCAGGTAAATGGCGATTTAACACACAAAAACTAATGGCATTTAGCACCACATATAAACCGTTGTTTGAAGTGGAGTTACTGCATGATTATTTTTTGAATGATGGCACTACGGCTTTTTCAACATTAAGTGATGCCGACAAAAAAAAGCGCCTGAAATTAATCGATATTTCAGAGTTTATTGAGATTGTCCCGTCTCAAGGCACCCTTGATAAAATGGCTGGTCACAAGATCGTTTTTAAAAAACATAAAAGCGGATTGTCGGCCTATTGTAAACTGGTGAACGCATCGCAAAACACACCATTTATACCGATACCGAGCGACTTTAAATTAACTTTTATAATTAGGGTTGCCGACTCGTTTTTTGGCAACTATACCGAACTTACTGTTGGCGGTACTAATATTTTCTTTTTTGGAAATACAAAACCAAGTACCGAAGGAGCAGGTTTCGAGTACATCGCTAAAAACACCGATAGCACTCATGTAACAGATGCTTACCAATTATCTGCCGCAGGAACAACGGCACTATTGGAAAAATTAAAAGACCAAAATAAAATAGGGGTTTTCGGGATTATTGAGTTAACCATGACCGGTGATAACAGCGATTTAAGCATCTTAACCACACTTGGCGATTTAAGAAGCCAATTGCCCACATTTAAAATTCATTTTAAAAACAGAGAGACGTTTTGGCGTTACAAACGCGTTTCAGACGATTCGGAAATTTTCACAACGGCTACGACAAATCCATTGACCAAATACGGTTTTATTGAGGTGAATCATGCCGGTGATAAATTTCCGAATCCAAGCGCCAATCATCTCATTCCAGATAATAATAACTTTTTTTCAGAAATATACATTTAAATTAAGAAACCATGGCAAAAACGTACAGAACACCAGGAGTTTACGTCGAGGAAATTTCAATATTTCCTCCGTCGGTAGCTCAAGTAGAGACCGCAATACCTGCATTTATTGGCTACACAGAAAAAGCAGATAAAGATACCAATAGCTTAGTGCTAAAACCCACAAGAATAACGTCGCTTCTGGAGTACGAAACGTACTTTGGCAAAGCGTTAAACGAAGCCAATATAACCGTAACTATTGACGATGAAATTGATAGCACCGGACCAACACTGCTCAATCGCAGAATAAGTGTCGCCGAAGGTGCTACCCAACCGTATTTAATGCACTACGCCATGCGTATGTATTTTGATAATGGCGGTGGCCCATGTTATATAACCTCTGTAGGAGATTATACGGCAAGCATTAGCTTAACCGATTTAACCAATGGGCTCAATGCTGTTAAAGCATTCGACGAGCCCACGTTATTTGTTTTCCCGGATGCCATAAATCTTGGTACGGCTGCGAACTATTATACCTTAATTAATAGGGCCATGACCCAATGTGTCGATTTAGGCGATCGCTTTACCATTATAGATATGTATGGAAACGATAGTGCTAATTTAAGAAGCAGCAATACCTTGGGTAGCGGCACCGACCTTTTAAAGTACGGCGCTTCGTACCATCCCTTCCTTAAAACAGTATATAATTTTGCTTTTGATGCGGCCGATGTTACCATAGCGCATAACACGGTTGATGAAACTGCAACTGCCGGAACGGGACAATTTGATGGCGGTAATTTAAGCGATTTAGAGGATAGCACTTCGGCGTCTTTCGATTTGGTAGCCTTCAATCAAATTAAGTTGGAAATCAACAAAAAAACAGTCACTTTACCACCAAGTTGCGCTATGGCGGGTATTTACGCTAAAGTAGACAGCAATCGCGGTGTTTGGAAAGCACCCGCAAATGTTTCGGTAAGTTCCTGTTTAGAGCCCACCATAAAAATCACACACGAGCAACAAGAAGGATTGAATATTGATACCTCGGGCAAATCCATTAATGCCATCCGCACCTTTGCAGGAAAAGGCGTTATTGTTTGGGGCGCAAGAACGCTAGCAGGTAACGACAACGAATGGCGATACGTACCCGTAAGACGCTTTTTTAACATGGTTGAAGAATCTGTAAAAAAAGCCACCGAGCAATTTGTTTTCGAACCAAACGATGCCAATACATGGATTAAGGTACGGGCAATGATCGAGAACTTTCTAACCCTGCAATGGCGTGCAGGTGCGTTGGCAGGAGCAAAACCCGAGCAAGCTTTTTACGTTCGTGTTGCTTTGGGCGAAACCATGACGGCACTCGATATTTTGGAAGGCCGCATGAATGTTGAAATAGGAATGGCCGTTGTGCGTCCAGCAGAATTCATCATTCTTAAGTTCTCTCATAAAATGCAAGAAGCATAATTTTTAAAACATCATAATAATTTAAAAAACACAAAATCATGGCAGATTATCCGTTAGCAAAGTTTCATTTCTCAGTAGATTGGGGAGGAACGAAAATAGGTTTCACTGAAGTTTCAGGACTGGATGTAGAAACAGAAGTCATCGAATATAGAGAAGGCTCAAGTCCTGAATACAGTAAAATAAAAATGCCCGGGATGCAGAAATTTTCAAATATTACTTTAAAACGAGGCACGTTTAATAGTGATAACGAATATTTTGACTGGTGGAACACCGTAAAATTAAATACCATTGAAAGACGAGACATCACCATCAATCTTCTAAATGAAGAGCACGAACCAGTGGTTACATGGAAAGTAAAAAATGCATGGCCTACAAAAGTACAATCCACAGACCTAAAAGCCGATGGCAATGAAACCGCTATAGAATCGGTAGAAGTTGTGCACGAAGGCTTGGTTATTCAAAATGATTAAATATGGGATTGTTACCGCCTATTACGAGCTTTCATTTTTCGGTGATTTTTCTCGATTTGCAGCCTAATATCGAAATTGGTTTCCAATCCGTTAGCGGACTTTCGGGTACTATTGAAACAGAAACGGTTGCCGAAGGAGGAGAAAACCGATTTAAGCATCAGCTTCCAACAGGCATTACGTTTCCTAATTTGGTGCTAAAACGAAGTTTGCAAATAAGTTCAAGCGTCACGGCTTGGTGCGAAGATGCTATCGAAAAATTCATCTTTAAACCCATCGATCTGTTGGTTATTCTTCATAACGAGCAACACTTGCCGTTGTATTCATGGAAAGTGGTACATGCCATTCCGGTGAGTTGGTCGGTGTCCGATTTTAACGCGGAGAACAGCGAATTGGCCATTGAAAGTTTAGAGCTTAAATACCAATATTATCAGTCCATTTCAGCAAACGACCTTATACCATTTTAAGTTTTCAAAATTATGCCCATTGAAATTAAAGAATTACATGTTAAGATTAATGTCGATAACGATGTCGATAAAAAGTCAAATGCCAGAGCGAATTCAAACGGTAATAAAGAACAAATCGTTGCAGAATGTGTGGATCAGGTTATGCAAATCATATCAAATTTTAAAGAACGATAAACCATGTTTTCTACAGGCGAACTTACAAAATTGAAAATCATTGCTTATAGCGACGACACGTTTGAAAACGAGGTTAGCGATGGCGAATTTACCACGCTAATCAATCCGGAAAAATACGCCTTTAATTATAAAATTGAACAAAACGAAGACCAAGCACAGGGCACTAGCGCAACGGCACCAAGGTTTAACAAAATTCTGCCAGAGCATCTCGATATTAATTTTGTTTTCGACCGCACGGGTGCTATAAAAACCTCCGAAGCCTCAGAAGATGGTGTTATTGAGGACATCGAGCAATTTAAAAAAGTGGTGTTCGATTATAATGGCGAGCAGCACAAACCCAATTATTTAAAAATTGCGTGGGGCACGTTGCTTTTTAAAGGAAGCTTAACCGAAATGAGTATTGAATACAAGCTCTTTAATCCGGATGGCACACCAATTAGAGCTATGGCCAATGTTAAGTTTCAGGGTACGGCCGAAGAAGATTTGCGATTGGCAAAAGAAAACAACCAATCGCCGGATTTAACACATCTAAGGACTGTAAAGGACGGCGACACCTTGCCGTTGATGTCCTACAGGATTTATGGCGATTCCAAATACTATTTGGAAGTAGCTAAAGCTAACGGTATTACCAATTTTAGGCAATTAGCCATTGGGCAGCAACTTGTTTTTCCGCCGATACAGAAAACCTCGTAAATTATGAACAACAGCAGAACCATACAAACCTCAAAAAGTCCCGACCTTATCACGTTTAAAGTGCTTGTTGAGGGCGAGGAGCTTTCAAAAAAGTATCAGGTTAAACACCTTCTGGTCAATAAAGAAGTGAACAGAATTGCGTCTGCAACAATAACCTTGATTGATGGTGATGCGGCAAAACAAGACTTCGAATTAAGTAATGAAGATTTGTTGATTCCAGGAAAAAAAATAGAGATTACTGCGGGGTATCATTCTGATGAAGAAACCATTTTCAAAGGTCTGGTCATTAAACATAATTTAAAAATCAGAGCCAATTCCTCGTTGCTCATAATTGAATGTAAAGACGAAGCCGTTAAACTAACCATTGGTAGAAAAAGCAAATATTATTACGAGAATACAGATAGCGATATTTTCGAAACCATTATAGATACGTATGGTTTGGAAAAGGATGTAGAAACCACCAACCAAACGCATAAAGAACTTGTACAATACCATACTTCCGATTGGGATTTTATGGTGTCGCGAGCACAAGCCAACGGTAAATTGTGTTTTACTGATGATGGTAAAATAACGATTATGAAACCCAAGGTGGATGACGAAGAGATTGAAACCATTAGCTTCGGGGCAACTTTATTGGATTTTGATGCCGAAATCGATGCCAGAAGCCAAGTAAAAAAAGTGTCGAGTTATGGTTGGAATCCTTCCGATCAGGAAATCATTGAAATTGAAGCCAACGATCCAAACATTCAACTTAATGGCAACCTGTCGTCGTCAGATTTGGCATCTATTATAGATTTAGACAATTTAGAATTAAGGCACGGTGGCGAGGTAAGCGATGTTGAGTTGCAAGATTGGGCAGATGCCAAAATGCTGTTTCAACAACTGGCAAAGGTTCGGGGCAAAGTAAAATTTCAAGGTATTCCTGCCGTAAAACCAGGAACCTTGTTAAAGCTTGAAGGTGTGGGCGACCGTTTTAACGGAAAAGTATATGTAACGGCCGTAAGGCATCAAATTGCAGAAGGCAATTGGACTGTCGATGCGCAATTTGGATTAAACCCAGAGTGGTTTTCCGAAACTTTTGACATCAGTCCGCAACCCGCATCGGGCATTATTTCAGCAATCAACGGACTGCAAGTGGGCATCGTTTCCCAGTTGCAGGACGACCCCAATGGCGAAGATCGCATTTTAGTACAATTGCCCATAATCAATAACGAAGAACAGGGCATTTGGTGTAGAGTATCCTCGTTGGATGCGGGTGATTCCAGGGGGGCATTTTTCAGGCCCGAAATAAGCGATGAAGTGATTGTGGGTTTTATAAACGACGATCCTAACGATGCCATTGTTTTAGGCATGCTTCACAGTAGCGCGAAACCAGCGCCCATTGTAGCATCGGATGATAATCACGAAAAAGGATTTGTATCGCGCAGCGACATGAAAATTATGTTTAACGACGATATAAAATCAATCACCATTGAAACTCCGGCAGGTAAAAAAATTACCATGGATGAAGACGCGGGAAGCATTATTATTGAAGATGATAACTCCAATATACTCACTATGGATTCCAGCGGTATTGCCATGGAAAGTGCTGGGGATATTCAAATAAAAGCGAGTGGCGATGTTAATATAGAAGGTAGCAATGTTAGGGCCAAAGCGAACATTCAATTTAAGGCAGAAGGCTCTGCGGGTGTTGAAATGTCGTCTAGCGCAACAGCCGTTTTAAAAGGCTCATTGGTGCAAATTAATTGATGCCTCAAACCTATAAATAAAAGACATAGAAAATATAGAATAACAATAAACAATAAAAATATATGCCAGCAGCAGCAAGAATAGGAGATATGCACACTTGCCCTATGGTAACGGGGACAGTGCCACATGTTGGCGGTCCCATTTTACCAGCGGGCGCACCCACTGTACTTATTGGTGGTATGCCCGCAGCACGGGTTGGCGATATGGCAGTTTGCGTTGGCCCACCGGATACCATTATTGCGGGGTCTGCAACGGTACTTATTGGTGGTATGCCGGCCGCACGCATGGGAGATTCTACCGCGCATGGCGGTGTAATAGTATTGGGCTTACCCACGGTTTTAATAGGATAATTATGGATAATAATAAATCATTTTTAGGGACAGGTTGGAGTTTTCCTCCAGAATTTGACAAGGCTAAAAAAACAGTGGTCATGACTTCGGACGAGATAGATATTAAAAAAAGCCTCGAAATTCTATTGGCTACAAGATTGGGCGAACGCATCATGCAACCCACTTATGGCTGCAACCTCGAAGAATTGATGTTTAAACCTTTAAATACCACCTTAAAAACATTTGTTGTCGATTTGATTAAGACCGCTATCCTGTACCACGAACCTCGAATTGATGTTGAAAAAATAGATATCGATCCCACCAACGAATTACAGGGCGAACTGCTAATTGTAATAGATTATCGCGTAAGAGCCACAAATTCCAGAGCCAATTTGGTGTATCCGTTTTACAAAGCCGAAGGTACTGAAACCTAAAACCCAAAATAACCTATGAGTAAAGATTGCAACCATAACAACATCCTTTTAAAGCGAAACGGAACCAGCCAGAGCCAAAGGCATATTAATGCGCTCAGTCCGGACTCCGCAAAGCTTCACGATCTCAGCATCGAGGATTGGATGGCGTTTGCTCATGCGTTTGCAGAACACGTTAATTATTTTGATACCGAAACCCATACCACGGATGGAAATTGGCAGCGATTCTTTGTTGAGAAAGAGGCTATTCAAAATCTTTTGCTCGACACCGAAACGAACAAAGATTTAAATCCGCATCTCACATTATTCGTTTGCTTTTTAAGACTGATTGAATTAAGCCAAGACCGATTAAATAACCTCTCTAAACGGCATTTGGATTTTTATTATAAAGAAGTCCTTAAACTCAGTAATAAAGAGGCTGTGCCCGATAAAGTACACCTGCTTTTTGAATTGGCTAAAAATGCTTCGGATGTTAGGGTTAAAGAAGGCATTGCAACCGATGCCGGAAAAGACGCCAATGGTAACAAAAGAATTTATAAAACCCAAAACGAACTCATTGTTAACAGCGCTAAAGTAACCGCGTTAAAAAACGTATTACATAAAAAAGGTACGGGTGTAAAATATTCCGAAATCGCCAATTCCTTTGATGGATTGGGAGGCGATTTTCCGGACGATAATATAAAATGGTGGCCATTCGGTCATCCTAATTTTAAAGATTCAGAGGGTATTCCCAACCTCCCCAATGCAAAACTGGGTTTTGCCATGGCATCGCCCATATTGCTTTTAAAAGAAGGTATTCGAACCATTACCTTCAGCATAACTTTCGGTTCTAAATTGCCATCAACGCCATCAAATAAAATACCGGATAATGTTTTTGATGTGTTGCTAAGCGGTGAAAAAGAATGGATTTCGGCTCAAATAAACACGGTTACTTCTTCCGTAGTAAACAATACATTAAAATTGGTTGTTGAAATTCCGGAAGCAACCGATCCCATTGTGCCTTATGATAAAACCGTTCTGCTGGAAAATTTTACTTCCACAAACCCCATAGCGCGTTTTTTATTTAAAACCGGCGATGATGATTTGGGCTATAATTTTTATGAGTTTTTAAGTGGTGCCATTGTAACATCAATTAAAATAGATGTGGACGTTAAAAACATGCAGGATGTTCTGCTTGAAAACGATTTGGGCCGATTGGATGTATCCAAACCTTTTTTTCCGTTTGGGCCGCAACCCGTAAGGGATTCCAAATTTTATATTGGCTGTCAGGAAGCATTGAACAAGCCGTGGACAGAGGTTAAGGTAAACCTACAATGGAAGGACACTCCGTTTTACGAAAACGCTTCTGAAAACGACCATTTTAGAGAGCATTATTTGGCGTATCGAAAAAGTCATCTACAAAATCTATCAAAGGATAGTTACAAGCTTGATACCAATCCGCCAGAAGATCCTGTTGATGATAGCGACTTAATTGTCCCGGATTCAAACGTCTTTAAAATTGATTTAGAAGTGCTTGCGGATAAGAATTGGGAACCAAAGATAACTGGCGGCGCATTATTTAACCAAAACGAAAGCGGCAGCTACAGTTCTAATTTTACAATTTCGAATACACAGAATGCCAGTGCAAGTTCTAGGGTTCCAAAAACTTCTTCAAAGTCAAAAAAAACAAGTGGAGGCAGTTTTATGGAACGTATTGCTGGATTCAACAAATTGCGAAACAATACTATTTATAACGATGTTTTAAAGGTTTACAACAATTCATTTTTCGATTTTAGGGATGCCATTTCCGAAGGTGTATCAGGACTTTTTGATAACCCGATCCAACAGGAAAATTTTTCTTCAAATGCCAAAAAAGGATTTATTAGAATATCGTTATTGCAATCTTTTCTGCACGATTTCTTTCCAAGGATTTACGCCGTGGCCCTCTCTAAAGATAGTGAAACGGCGTTAATTCCCAACGAACCCTACACTCCATTGGCCGAAAACATGAGCGTTGATTACAAGGCATCGGTTACCAAAACCTTTAATTTGTCAGCATCTTCCGATAGCTTAAAACAAAACCTGACCAATTATTTAGATGAGTCTTTGGAGCTGTTCCACGAGCATCCGTTTGGGCAGTCTGAACAGCATACCTATTTAAAATCCAAGCACGAATTTTTAGGCACAAAAACACAATGCACGCTAGTTCCTAAATGTGAAAAAGGCGAATTATTCATAGGTCTTGAAAATGCAGAACAGCTCCAGCAAATATCATTTTTGATTCAGGTGTTGGAAGGTAGTGAGAATCCCGAATACGAAGGCGATCAAACCTATCAAGGCAATGAAAAGTTAGCCTGGTACATTTTAAGTGAAGACGAATGGAAACCGCTAAACAATGATTTTATCGTTTTTAACAACACCGATAATTTCCTGAAATCCGGTATCGTAAAAGTAGCCATTCCAAAAGAGGCCACGAGTAACAATAACAGGATTCCGGGAGATTTATTTTGGTTTAAAGTCACCAATATAAAAGCTTTTGATGCGGTTTGCCAAATGGTAAGCATCCATACCCAGGCCGAAATCGCAGAGTTTTACAATAATGGCAACGAACTTTCGCATCTCGAAAACGGCTTGCCCGAAAAAACCATTTCGAAATTAGTTGAACGAATAGCCACTTTAAAAGGCGTAACACAGCCTTACAGTTCGTTTGGTGGTGTGCCAAAAGAAACCGACGCCCAGTTTTATCGGCGTGTTAGCGAACGTTTGCGCCACAAACAAAGAGCCATAACCATATGGGATTACGAGCAATTGATCCTTCAGCAATTTCCGAAAATTTATAAGGTGAATTGCTTAAAACACACCTTTGGCGACTCTGAGTTGGCACCCGGATTTGTAACCGTAATCGTGGTTCCCAACATCATCAACCAAAATATTTTTGATGTTTATAAACCGCGAATAAGTAAGGCAAAGCGTAACGAAATACAAGATTTTATCAATGCCATTAACACTTTGCATGTTGATGCTTTGGTTGAAAATCCCATGTACCAAGAAGTTAAAATCGCATTGAAAGTAAAATTTCATGAAGGAAAAGATGAAAATTTTTATAAAAAACAACTGCAAAAAGATATTTCGAAATTCTTGGCGCCATGGGCTTACGAGGAAACAGCCGAAATCAATTTTGGCTTAACACTGCACGAAAGCGTGGTGATTTATTACATCGAACAATTGGATTATGTCGATTATATAAAAGATTTCGAATTGCTTGAAGAAACCAATAAAACCGACAACAGGGGCGAGGTGATATTCAGCCCAGTGCGTGCCGTAGTGCCCGCTAACCAAAAGGTGATTTTAACCTCTGTGAAATATGAAAATCATCGTGTTGAAACCATAAGTACTAACGAATGTGTAACGACCTAAAGTATTGATTGAATGAACGAATCTGTTACCATACCAAAGCAAGTAATTACCAAAAACGATTTGGATTTTGGCTTTCTGCGCGAACTTGGACTTAAGCACCTCGAAAGTTTAGGAAGCAAAATTTGGACCGACTACAACACCCATGACCCTGGGATTACCATCATGGAAATGCTCTGTTATGCCATTACCGATTTGTCTCAACGCATCGATATGCCCATTGAAAACCTGTTGGCATCAGAAACCGATAACTTTAAAAAGATGCATCAGCAGTTTTTGTCGGCTGTAAATATTTTGCCATCAAAACCCGTGTCGGCGTTGGATTATCGCAAGCTATTCGTTCATATAAAAGAAGTGAAAAACGCTTGGATTGTTAAGCACGAACAACAGGTTTATTTGAATTGCGAAAACCATCAGATGGCTTATAACGCTTTTAAGGTTGAAGATGAAAATCAGAAAAACTTCACTTTAAAAGGCTTAAACGATATTTATATCGATTTTGAAGATGAGGTTGAAGACAAAGATGCGGTATTCAAAAAAGTAAAAAAACTGTATCATAAAAACAGAAATCTTTGTGAAGATTTAGTAAACGTATGCGAAATACCAGAGCAACACATATCGGTTTGCGCCTATTTGGACATTAGTCCGGATGCCGACGAGGAGCGCATTCAAGCCTTGATAATTAAGGCTATTGGGCATTATTTGGCGCCGTCCGTTTCGTTTTATTCACTCAAACAAATGTATGATAAAGGTTATACAACCGATCAAATATTTGAAGGGCCCGTACCTTTTGAAAAAGGCTGTATCGAGCCCGAGGATTTTCAAGGCGGATTTATTGATACCGAAGAACTTCGCAATGCATCTTTAAGAAAGGAAATTCGGCTTTCGGATATCATCCAAATCATTATGGGTATTGCGGGGGTTGTAACCATTAAAGATATCTCCATAAAAACCTGCGATGATGACGAAGCCAATAAAGATGCTTGGATAATCTGTGTGAAAGAGAACCACAAACCCGTGTTATGTTGGGATGAAGAGGATGAGGACTGTAAGGATTGCGGTAACAGTATTTTTAATTTCAGTAAAGGGTTTTTGCCCATTGGCGTGAACAAAAAGCGGGTAAAAACCATTCTCGAAACGTTAAATAATGAGGAACAAAAACAACTCGAAAATATTAAAACCGAAGATGTCGTTTTTCCGGTGGGCGAATTTTCAAGTGCCGATGCCTATACGAGCATCCAAAAGGATTTTCCGGAAACCTACGGCATTTCTCCAAATGGTTTGCAAGCCAATGCCGATAAACAGCGCAAAGCCAAAGCGAAACAACTAAAAGCATATTTGTTGTTTTTCGACCAAATTTTGGCCAATTATTTTGCGCATCTTTCAAAAGTAAAAGATTTATTGGCGGTTGATGAGAGCCTAAAAGCACTGTACGGCGTTAATGCGATTTCAGAACTTTCAGAGGCCAATAAGCAAACTTATTTCTCGCAAACGGTTACCGATATTCCTGAAATTGACGAATTGGTTGACTCAGTGAATTACAACGCTAATTTGGTTAATATCTTCAACAATTTAAAAAACGATACGACCAATTCCGCCGAAAACACATTTTACGAACGCCGAAACCAATTATTGGATCATTTAATCGCCCGATTTGCCGAACGGTTTAGCGACTATGCCTTTATTATGAAAATGATTTATGGCGATGCCAATGCGAAATACGAAATTTTAAAGGCAAAAACCCGGTTTGTTGAAGATTACAAAACCATAAGTTGCGAGCGCGGTATCGGTTTTAATTACTGCAATCCCGAGGTTTGGGATACCGAAAATGTCTCAGGCGTACAAAAGCGAATCGCTAGACTTATTGGCGTTTCGGATTATAGTCGCAGAAATCTTTTGGGCGATGCCATTGAAATTTATGATGAAAAAGATAAAACTGAAGACAACCTTACCGAATACCGATGGCGGATAAAAAATGGTGATGATATTCTGCTCTCGTCAAGCAAGCATTACCACAGACTTAGTGAAGCTTTAAAAGAACTCTTTTTGGCTTTTGAACTTGCAAAAAGTGCCGAACATTATGAGTTGAAAAACACGAAAACAGGCCGCACGTATTTTAATATCATCAATCCCAAAATAACAGATAAGCAGAGTGAAGATTACATTGTCGCCCGTCGCATAGCATATACGGCAACCCAAGAGAAATCTGAGCAAAAGCGCGACGAAATTATCGCCTATTTAAAAGATTTAAGCGCTTACGAAGAAGGCATGTATTTGGTAGAGCACGTATTGTTACGGCCAGATACCTACAATGCCACCAACGCCGATAAAAAACGAAGAACACCAAAAACCGAAATTCCGGATGCGCCAGCAGAAACCTTTATGCCCTCATGTTTGGACGGCGATTGCGAGAGCTGCGGACCAACAGATCCGTATTCGTTTAGGGTTTCGGTCATATTACCGGGTTGGACCACGCGATTTTCAAACAAGGATTTTAGAAATTATGCAGAAAAAATAATTCGCGAAGAAATACCAGCGCACGTATTGGCGCGTATCTGTTGGATTGGTCATGTAAAAGGCGTAAAACCAGACGCTGAAAACGACATGCTTCAAATGCAACTTAAATACCGCTTGTTTTTGGAGCAGTTACAAATTAAATGCGCAAACCATCCTTTGAGTAAAGCAGAAATCACAAATTATAGAGCTGTTTTAAGCGATTTTATTCCAACGTTAAATGGTATTCACACGATTTATGATTCTGGAAATCTACACGATTGCGATAACGACGCTACCGAAACAAAAGGTAATAAAATAATATTAGGAAGAACAAATATTGGCAACCTCTAAATAACAATATCATGGCAACAACAAAATTAGATAAAGAGATAAAAGACCCAGCATACAGAAGATTTGTACCCGACCAAGTGCTAACGGCATCGCAGCTTAACGATGTAATCGATCATTTTGAATGTCAGGACCGTTTTACGCGTATTTGCCTTAGCGGTGTTGGTATTGTTTGCGGATTGAACGTGAGTTACACAAAAAACACATCGATTAAAGTTAGCAAAGGTTGTGCGGTAACCACCGATGGCGATTTGGTGCCGTTTCCCGGGGCCACTTTCACGCACGCCAAAATATTTGATGATGTCGAGGCTAAATACGGTCATTTTAATGGTGTTAATTTAATGGAGTTGTTTACAAAAGCGGCAGATGAAAGTAATGCAAAACCCTTAAACACTATCGCCAATTTAGAGGATATGGTTGTGGTGCTGTATTTGGAATATTTCTGTAAAGAAGAAACCCCGTGCACATCAACCGATTGTGACACCCAAGGTGAAGGGCAAACCGCAAAAGTCAGAGTGCTTTTAATTGAAAAAGAAGATGCCAAACGCATTAGCAACAAAGACAACGACCCCATTTTTGATGCGCATAATAACACAAAAAAGCTTGTTGATTTGCCAAATGTCCATCTTAAAAAGGTAGTTTTAAAAAACACGTATATAACACGGAATCGGGTGCAGGTTATAGAGCAAAACTCCAATACGGCCAGTTATTTCAGGCTAAAGGATAGCTACCGAAAAGCCATGCAAGACACTGCAGTTATTGCCAATCTTAAAAGCGGCATCGATAAACTGTTTACCGATTTTAAGGTGCTTTTGGATACCGATTCGGTGGGTACCAAAGCCAGTATCATCAACACAAAAATAACGTCGCTTTTTAAATTATCGTCCAGAAATTTGCCTTTGGATATTCAATACCGTTACGATTTGCTTAAGGATTTGATTGATACTTACAACGAAATAAAATGCCTTCTTTTTGATTTAAGAGTGGTTTGCTGTCCGGAAATTAGCTCGTTTCCAAAGCATGTTTTATTGGGCGAATTGGAGCCGGTTGAAGCGTATGTTCAATGCCGACACAAATTTTATCCGTCGCCAATAATTCCGCACGGCAAGGAAAAATTCGAAAAAATAAGAACCCTGATTTTAAGGATTCATTTTATGCTGAATGAATACAACATCCCGAGTTCTTCAGCAACAATAAAAGTAACACCATCAAAAAAACCATCGGACGAACTCGGTAAAAGAGCGCTTCCGTATTATTACAAAACATCGTTGAATCTGATTAAAAATTGGGATTACGATAAAACCAAAAAACATAAGTCTGATGAAAATCTAGGTTATCAATCCGCTAATTTATCAGAAAGCGATGCCATTCAAAACCCTTTAGATTACGACCTCGATGACCATGATTTTTACAGAATTGAAGGTCATTTAGGTAAAGATTACCGCGATGCCATAAAAGATTTGGATACTTTAAAAACCGAAAAAGGATTGGCTTTTGATATTAAGGTGCTAAGCATCGACGAAACTATTGAAAACATCAATCCAAACGATTACGAGTGCGAATTTGAAGATATTAATGCCGTGTTAAAAGCGTGGCGCGCGGAGCAAAATTGCTTAAATGCCGGGGTTTCCAAATTCTTTTCGGGCTTTAGTTTAAAGCAACAAGGCGAACATAAATTTTACAAACTCTCCAAGCAAAGTAGGGTAGTTTCGAGAGATTCGGCATCAACCGATGCAGCTTCATCAGGTCGTACTGCAACCGGAACTGTTTCCAATATTTCAACGGCATCCATTAAACCAACTTTCTCAGGGTCTACACGCTCTTTTTTGGCCTCAGGCACAGGGTTTACTGGATTTGGAGCCATTGATACCAAAGCTATTCTTGGTAGTTTTAAAGCCTTTCCCGGATTGAAACTTTATAATTTGGATACCGTAGTTTTGGATAATTTGGAAAAAGACGAGGATGTTTTGGGGAGTATTGTTGATAAGGCGATGCGCGAAAAACCAGAAGGTTCGGCTGAGGATATTGTAAATCTGGTTAAAACCAAAATTGATGAAGACGAAACTATCGCCACTTGGGATGCAGATATTAAAAAAGTGAATTTGCACCACGCCGCAGAAATATTGGCTTCTACTAAAATAGCGTCTCGTTTTATCCCGAACGACATTACCGAAATCGATCCCGATAGAGTTGATAAATACAACACCACCATTAAAGACCTTTGTGCCCGAGTAGAGCGGTTTAAGAAAAACATGACCTCGCTGTTGTATAAACCCGAAACCACATATAGAAGGTTTGGACACGAGCAACAGTACGCGTTGCTGCTCAACCAATTGTCGGTTAATTGCTGTTCGGCCGCGAAAATGAAATCGCTTTTAGCCGAAATTGAAATCCGTAAAAAGAAAATCTTGGAGCAAAAACTGCTTTCAAAATTCGTTGAAAAACATTCGGGATTAGAGCACAAAGCGGGCGTAAAACCGGGAGGCACTTTTGTTATGGTTTATAAAGGTGGCATACCAAAAAGAAGTCCTATTTTTCCTTTTAATCCGTCGTTTGGCAATGTGCTAAGCGATGCCGTGATAAACCCCAATATTGGTGCCATAAGAAACCCTGCTATAAATATATTACCGATTAGAAATCTTGAAAATCCAGTTATAAAAGACAGCCTAACCAGAAATTTCGATTTTACAAATATTAACCCGAGAATAACCGATAGATTGGATTTAGGTAACCTCATAAACCCCAATATTCTGGATACTTTATCGGATAGATTTATTTTACCGCCCATTTCCAATATCTCTGAAAATACGGTCGTGGCAGATTTTACGCTGCCCTATATCTGTTGTTCAGATTGTTCCCCGGTGGCTTTTATAGTTCCAAAAACACCGATTTCATTGAGGTTGCCGGTAGATTTTGTTTGCTTAGGCGAGGACACCGAAAAAATTGCCTTCGAGGTATCGCCATCTGATGGCGTTGTTACTGCCGATGTGGCTTCGGGCCTTAATGGCGGCGTTATACAAGAAGATGGCAAGTATTTGTTTGATGCCAGTGCCGTTAGCGAATCGTTACACGGTACCGAAATTAAATTTAAGGTTAACGACCAATTTACAGATGCTCGGATTACGGTATTTAAAAAACCAAACTTCGATTTTGTTGCTTCTGAGCCCGTGTTCTTTAAAGAGAATACCATTGCCAGGGTAAACTTTAATGTGAAAGACGATGAATTACCAGACAATGTAATATTCGAATGGAATTTTGGCGATGATTCCTTGCCAGATAATATCAATGAAGAAAACCCTAAACACGTTTATCAATTAAACCTTGGAGATGATGGCAGCCAAACATTTAAGGTTACATTAAGAGTAACCAACGGCCGATGCAGTCACACCGTAGAACACGATGTGACCATTGCACCGGTGATTTTTGAATTGAATATTGCCAATGAAGTATGCTTAACAGGTGGTGAAAATAGCGATACCCAAATACCGTTTGAAATTTCACCGGAAGATGCCACTGTAAAATTGGCAAAGCCTGTTGAAAGGGTGACCATAAAAGAAAACAATCTCATTTTCCAGACTGGGTTTAAGGCATTTAACAGACCTATTAGATTTACGGTTAACGGACAAGCTGTTAGCGCCGAATGTATAGCGCGAATTAATCCCCAAGTACGAATTATTTTGCCTCCTGCTGAAAAACTGGTAATTAATGCGGCTTCAGATAGAATTGATGTGCCTTTTAGAATGCACAATGTAAACGAGTTTAGTGAAGATACACAAGCTTATGAATGGACTTTTGGCGATGGCGGAACAAGCACACTTAAAAACCCAAGACATGTTTATCGAGCGCCCAGAAATGCCGAAAACGGACAGGTTTTATCATTCGATGTTGGCCTGAAAATAAGCAGCAAAGCTTGTGGCTCCAAGACCTTTAAAACAACGGTAAAAATCCGTGTGCGACGCTTAATTTAATTTAAAATGAAGGAAGCAACACATATTATTAACAAGGTTTTTCTTGAGGTCAATACCAACTCTAGCAAAAAGGCCTTTGCCCTAAAGGATAATCTTGGGGTGTTTTTAAGGCATCAATTGTTTCCTATGATTGAACGTTATTTTGAAACTAAAAACACCGTTTTATCTGGTTCGACATTGCGATTCAATAAAATTGAAATTGAAATAAATCAAACGGATGTTGAAAATTTAAACAGTCTTAAAAACAACATTTTCAATACATTCAAAGAAAAGATTGATTCCGAAATTAAAAACGCATCAAATTACACCGAGGACCAAAATAAATTGGTGTTACTATCTAAAAACAAGAGTAAACAGGATGCTTTTATATATTTTCTGCAAACAGGAGAAAAACCGTGGTGGCAAATAAACACATCGACCTTATTTGACGAAGCAGGTATAAAAAGCATCATTAGTGACGAAGGGTTTTCTGCAAGATTCATAAAAGCTTTAGCCCATCAAAAAGCAAGACAACGACTCGTAAACCAGTTTAACGACAGCATTTTAACACTGCTTTTAGCTACGCCCAATTCTATAAAAACAACAGTTAACCGCAAGATATTTAGTATCTTACAGAGTGACAAGCAATTGCGACATACCTTTTGGATGGCAATCATGAAGGCTTACCGATATAAAGATACCAGTGAGGTTAAAATTATGGTAAAACAACTAACAGTATTTAAAACCATCAATTTAAAGCAGATTGAAGCATTAGAAAACTTTGCGAGTGGCTTGGTAAATAAGCCTTTAAATAAGAAAAAAGAAATTGAGCCTACAAAGGAAAAAGCCCTGTTTTTAAAAACAAATATAACCGAAGAAAAAGAGGACAACGAACAAGAAGAAGAAGTAGCTGCAACAACTGAAAAAAGCCTATACATAAACAACGCCGGATTGGTGCTTATGCATCCTTTTTTAAAACAGCTTTTTATTAATGCAAAATTGGCAGATTCTAAAGGCAACTTGATAGATTCGAAAAAAGAAAAGGCCATTCATTTGCTGCATTATCTGAGTACCAAACAAGAGCATCAGTTAGAAAGCGAACTAGTATTGGAGAAATTTTTATGCGGATATCCTATAAACCAAACAATGCAACGTTTTATAGCATTGCCACAAGATTTTAAACTCATGGCAGAAGAGGTGTTGCAATCTGCCGTAACACATTGGAAAGCACTAAAAAACACATCGCCAGATGGTTTACGAACTGGGTTTTTACAGCGCGAAGGCAAATTAATAGTTGAAAATAAAAACTGCAAAATTATTGTGGAGCGTAAAGCACAAGATATTCTTTTGGATAAAATTCCGTGGAATATCCACCTTATAAAATTGCCTTGGCTTGAACATTTAATATTTGTAGAATGGTAATAACTGACGACTTATGAAAATTTTTAGACGTTATAAAGAACGAGCAACCGACACACCACAAACACCGTTTATTCAGCCCAAATTGAATATTGGTAAACCCGGTGATAAATTTGAAGTTGAAGCAGATGCTATGGCCGATAAAGTGGTAAATAACAAAAATTCGGGAGACACCGTTCAAAAAGCAGAAGGCACAGAAGAAGAGTTACAGCAAAAACCATTGGCGGCATCAATTTCGCCTTTGGTACAAAAGCAATCTGAAACTTCGGAAGAAGAAAACGTACAAGCCAAATGTACCGATTGCGAACAGGAAGAAAAGGTGCAACGCGTGGAGGAAGAGGAAGAAAGTTTACAAATGAAAACTGAATCATCCAACAGCGCCCCAACAAATATTGAATCCTCATTAAAAAGCTCGAAAGGAAGCGGACAAAGGCTTTCGCAACCAATTAAACAATCAATGGAAACCGGTTTTGGCGCCGATTTCAGTCATGTAAATATCCACACGGACAATCATGCCGTTCAAATGAGCAAACAAATTAATGCGCAGGCCTTTACCCATGGCAACGATATTTATTTTAATAACGGGAAGTACAACCCATCATCACGGTCAGGTAAACATTTATTAGCGCACGAGCTAACGCACACCATTCAGCAAAAAGGGATGGTGCGTAAAAAAATACAAAAACTTTCTTACGGAAGTGGCAGTGCGCCACATAGCGATTACAGTGTGGTTCCTAACAAAGAAAAGGGGAGAATTGACAAGGCCATGGGCATAGTAAAAAAAATTGCTGATAATCCAAAAGGTTTTCCTGTGTGCCACAATTTTTTTAAAGATAATACCCCGAGCGGTACTTCAAAAACGCTTAAAGAAGTTTATGACAGAGTGAATGTTTGGTTCGATAAAGACAACACCGTTTATGGTTCGAGTATAGTTCCAAACGATTTGGCTTACACCTCCGAAACATGGCGTTGGGGCAGATGGTCTCTTGCGGGTATGTTTATCCACGAAATGATGCACCTCGCCGGACAAGATAACGAAGCCACCAACGATTTGGCTACCAAAAAATGCAGGCTTCCCGACATTCAGGAATTTAAAGATAAAAGAAAATAAATCAGAAATACAGCTTAACAAAAAAACTATGGAAAAACTATTCGAAAACCTGTTTATATACGAAATCGTTCTGCTGTTTTTAGGCGTCTTTCTGTTTATGATTTTATGCGGATCGTTGGTCTATTCCATAGCCAAAAAGCAAGATATCAAGAAGTTTTTGTATTTTTTTATTATTCCAATCATAATGATAGCATATCCCAGTATTCAAGAAATTCAAATTGAAAAGGATAAGCTGGCCATCGTAAAGTATCAGGATAAAGTTAAAAACGATCCCGATGACGAGGATGCAAAAGAAAAACTTGCAAAAGTCACTGATAAATTAGAAAAAAGAGCGTCAACTCCTGCGGATTTGGCGGTAATCAGTAAATCGTATCTCCTTCTTGAAAAACCCGAAAAAGCTATTTCATTTGCTGATAAAGCGATTTCCGCCGATACAAGAACATTGGATATTAAACCGCCACCAGATAAAACGCCTCCAACCGATTTAGATAGAAATTATGCCGTTGAAAATAGAGTTGATGAATTGAAAGGCATCAAAGAATTGGCCGATATTCAAAAAGACATAAAATCAGATTCTACGGTTTTAAAAGATAGCTTACTGCTTAAAGCTCGAATTCAAAATGTTAAAACAACCAACCCTAAAATTCAGCAATATTTCAATAAAAAATATGTACAAAGAAAATTATCAACTATTAACAAAAATTAATTCATTATGAAAACACTCAAAAAAACTTTTATCGCCTTTATGGCAGTAACCCTGGTAAGTTGCACAAGTCTTTACGATCATTTTACTTATACCGAAACCATTAAAACCAAACTGGACGCCATTAGTCTTATCGATAAAAGCGATGCGCCCTATAGCGATTCGGAGGTACAGATAACAGACCTAAAAAACCAAATGAAAAAAATGGTTATTTACGAAAAAGGCAAAGATAAAAACCAACTTACCACAAAAATGTGGGAGCTTATAAGTAGCGATAAACATTTAATGGGAAGCTATCTTAAGCTTTGGGAAGAAAAAGGGTCGCTCAATACCGCATTTAAAGAACAAGCAAAACCCCAAATTGAAGAAGCTTTTAATTTGATGATTTTCTATGAAGAAAAGAAAGACAAACAAAGCCAGAACGCGTTAACTCAATTTATCAACCAATTTAATTTGTAATATCATGGATTTTGAAAAACTATTAAAAGAGCTAAAAGAAGAAATTGTTGCCGATGCCAAAGATAAATTTGGAGAAGAAGGCAAGCTTATTGTTAGCGATATGAAAGATTATCTTAAAACTTCAGAAGAAAAACTAAAAAAGTGGGCAGGCCTTTTTATTGCCGGTGCCATTGATAAAGACGAGTTGGAGTGGTTGCTAAAAAGCCAAAAAGATTTGTTGGTAATGAAAGCACTTGTAAAAGCTGGAGTTAACAAAATAAAAGCGGGACACTATAAAAACAGGGTCATTAATATTGTATTAAATAAGCTTGTGGGACTCGTCGTTTTGTAAAAACATAACTATGTTTAGGTCGGCAATATTAGATAGGGCATATGCCAAACCAGGCAAATCATCTCCATTTCTACGGGAATCGGAGCATGAGGCTTTTATACAGCCCAAACTTAAAGTCGAAAAGCCCAATGATAAATATGATGTGGGCGCGGATGCGATTGCCGATAATTCTGTGCAAAGGGCAGAAGAGGAAGAGGTCTTGCAGACAAAATCAGAAAGAAGTACAAAGGGACACCCTCATATCGAAAAAACCTTGAACAGTTCAAAAGGAGGTGGAAACCCTTTATCCAATTCCGTTAAATCTGAAATGGAAACCGGTTTTGGGACCGATTTCGGTAAGGTGAACATCCATACAGATGCTAAGGCCATACAGATGAACAAACAGCTTAATGCACAGGCCTTTACCCATGGTAACGATATTTATTTCAATCAAGGGAAGTACAATCCTTTCTCATCACAAGGCAAACATTTATTGGCCCATGAGTTAACGCATACGGTACAGCAGGGAGCCGTTAACACCAGTGTACAGCGCAAACTCACCGTGGAGGACGAATACCCACAGGGCCATATAACAGAAGTAGGCGAACGATCGGGGGCTGGGAAATTGATAGGTGAAGACCCTTCCAATGCACTTTCCAACCAAGACCGACTTGATTTGGTTAAAACGCAATTGGGCAAATTAACACCACATTTTGAGGTAAAGGGCTCGGGAGAAGTGCGTCCCACTTCAGAAAAGATAAAATCGGAAAACGAATTGGCCAAAGATGCAAAAGCCACCGCTTCGTGTTGCCTTAATGTATTGACAAGAAAAAAGTCAACAAATGATTGGCAGATATTGATAACCGACCATTTATTTCCTCATACAGATGATAGCAGGCATAAAATAATCATCAATTCCAACAAAAGCCCTTTTGAACTGGGTTTCCACAATAAAGCTGGAGAAAAGGTTTCTTATGAGAGCCACCCAGAACGTGTTCTGGGGCACGAATTGTGTGGTCATGCAGCCATGCAAGAAATAGATGCCCATGCCGAAGGAAAGCGTGCCGTAACGAATGTACATGATTCTACAATTAATATTGAAAACGAGATAGCAAAAGAGAGCCTTGGTTTAACGGACGAAAAACTTCAGAGAGGCCATGCAGGAGACGGGCCACATAAAGGGGAATCCTTTGGTCATTCACAAGTTATCGATTTCGAATTCAACAAATCGGAAATCGATAAAAAAGGAAAGGAAAAGTTGAAGCTTATCTCAGACATGGTAAGGATTTTTGACCTTTTCGTCGAGATTCGAGGACATTCGGATAATGCGGGCACTGAAAAGGCTAAGCAAGATATTAGTGATGCCAGGTCTTTTAGGGTTCTTAAATTTTTAACGGATTTAGGTGTTTCCGATAATGCTTCGGTAAATGTCGGTGCACCAGGGGAAAATAAAGTAATTAAGGTCAAGCGGTTTTTACGCAAAGGCATGTCGGACAAAGAACCTCGAAAAGAGGATGGTGCCGTTGTCGAACAGAAAGATTTAAGACGGGTAGATGTAATTGTTGCGTCTTTTCCGGCTGGACTTTCCGAAATTCGTGCTGATATTCCTAAAAGCCAAAAAGTAGAATTGGCTAAATTCGATGACGTAAAAGAACCGCCCAAGGTTAAAGACCTCAGAAAAGGAACCCCCTGTGAACAATTATTGATGGAAAAAGCTTTCCCAAAACCTTAAATTAATGTTTACTGCAAAACAACATAATGGGCCACAAAAAACCTCAGGCACACTTTTTGCAACTGCGGACAATTCCTTTATACAGCCAAAACTTAATATTGGTAAACCCAACGACAAGTACGAAAAAGAAGCCGACCAAGTTGCAGATAAAGTGGTTGCCAAAACCAGTATGTATGGTAAGTCTCCGTTTTTTTCTCCATTAACGACTATTCAAAAGAAGGACATCCAAAAACAAGAAGACACCGAAAGTATTCAAGAGAAACCTATTGCAGAAACCATAACTCCAGTGGTTCAGTTAGAGACCGCCGAAGAAGAGGAGACCATTCAAGAAAAATGCCACAACTGCGAAGACAATGATACCATTCAGAAAGCAGAAAACGAAGAGGAAGAAAACGTACAAGCCAAGGCTGAAAAACGAACCAATTCCTTTGCAAATCTAGGAAGCCGAATCCAACAAAACCGAGGAAAGGGCCAGCCGCTTGCTAAACCTATTTTGACCAAAATGCAACAGGGTTTTGGGGCAGACTTTAGCGACGTTAAAATCCATACGGATTCGCAATCGGTAGCCATGAATCGTGATTTAGGCGCTAGGGCATTTACCAACAAAAATGATATCTTTTTTAACGAAGGCGAATTCAATCCGCAATCAAAAGACGGACAAACATTATTGGCCCATGAGTTAACGCATACCATTCAACAAGGGGCTTCCACACGCATGAAGCCTGATGTTCAAAAGAGTGAAGGTGTGGTTGATATGGCAGAATTGATTAAGCAAATAATTCTCAGTAATCAAGAACAAAAAGACGCATTCGACCCCACAAAAGCTAACGAAACTCGGAAAGATGCCGCTGAAAAAGGAATTGAAGCGGAAGAACTGGCGAATTCTAAAATACCTGAAGTTGAGCCTTCGGAACCCGATTTACCAGAAACCGATGTGGACACCGAAACCCCAAGAGTTGCAATACCCATCCCTAAAGAGCCGGATGTTGTGGTGCCATCATCTCAAAAAAAACAAGAAACATCTTCACCGTCAGAAAATATACCAAAAGAATCCGTTACCGCTACCGAGTCAACGAAAGCTTCTTCAAATGATGCCGCTAACAAAGCATCAGATGTAAACCCCGTTGTTTCTACACCAGCACCAATTAACAATTCAAATAATCAAAATGAAGAAGGTGGCGAAACCTTAAAATACTTAGAGAAAGAAAGTGCAGGCGTGTGTGCAAAAGGTGCTGAAAAAGCACAAAAATTAGCGGATAATGAATCGGCGCATGATACTGCTAAAGACAAAGCGGATCAAACCAAGGTTGCGGTGGTACCACCCGAAAACGAAGGACAATCAAGAGGGAACGCAGACCAGGTTAAAACACTTGAAAAGGCTCAAGCTCCTAAGTCTAACGACCAGATTATTAAACGAGAAATGGACAAAGCCATCTCTGATGCTGTGCCTAAAAAAATAAAAGAACTCAATGAGTTTGAATCGGAGAAAAGAGCGCAAGTCATAGGCAATAAAGTTTTGGCGAGCACAGCAAAACAGGTTGGTGAAGTTAAGGGCACTTATAATGAAATAGAAAATAAAGCCGATGCCCAAGAAAGTGATACCCCTGTAGTTTTACCAAATATCGAACAATCACCAAACACCCCTACGCTAAACCTAGGCAAGGGAGCTGTTCCGTCGGTGCCTCAGGAACAAACCGATTTGTCCAATTTTGAAGAAGAAGCCGATGGTATTTATGAAAAAGAAGGCATTTCGCAGGAGATGCAAGCTGAATTTGAAAATGTAGATAGTGGTGATATTGCTGAGGCGAACAAAGAGAAAAGCGTATTGAAAGACAAGGTAGCCGATGCGCCTTCGAGCTTACAAAATTTTGCAACACAAAAGCAAAACAAGGTTGAAACCGAGCTTCAGGCTGAAGAAGCAGTGGTTAAATCTTCAATGACAGATAAAAGGCATAAAGAATTGCAAAACGCTAAATCCAAACAGGTTAAATCCAAAACCGATATGGAGAAAAAACGTGAAGCCGTAACCAAATGGATAAACGACAGATATACAAGAGCAAAGGATTTTGTTGCCGATAAACTGAGTAAACTCGAAACACAAGCGCTAACCAAATTTGATGCCGGCCAAAAATTACATGCCATACAATTTGAACAAAATGTGAAGCGTCGAGTAAATGCCTGGAAATCCGATCGCTATTCCGGGTTTTGGGGCGGTGCAAAATGGCTAAAGGATAAAATTGTGGGCATCGATCATTTTCCGGAGATCAAAGCAATTTTCACCACAGAACGTGCCACTTTTGTTAAAGCCATTGATCTTTTGATTTTGAATATCAATCAAGAAAACGAAAAAACAATTCAGTTTTGCAAAGACGAAATTTCCAATGCCAAAACCAGCATTCAAGAATTTATCGATAAACTCGGTCCCGAACTTATTGATGTTGGTGACAAGGCGCAGGAAGAGACAACAAAAAAACTTGCAGAACTTGATAATCACATAGAAAAAGAGAAGAAAAAACTACAACAAAAATTATGTGATAAAAAGGACGAAGCCATAAAAGCCATTGATAAGAAGATTGAAGAGATGAAAGCGGATATGAGCGGATTGGTGGGTAAATTAGGAGCCTTACTACTTTATGCCGCCAAAAAGTTCTTTAAATGGGCCATTTCAAAAATTGGTGGAAGTGCCGATAAGATCATTTCGGTATTGGATAAGGGCGCTATTGTTCTTAAAAAACTATTTACAGACCCCATTGGTTTCTTCAAGAATTTAGTAAAAGCTGTAGGAGGTGGTATAAAAGGCTTCGTTAAAAACATTGTCTCCTGGCTTAAAAAAGGCTTGGTAAGTTGGCTCATGGGGCAAATGGGCGATAGTGGTTTAGAATTGCCCAAAAAGTTTGATATGAAAGGCATTGTATTTCTGGGGCTTCAGGTAGCGGGCCTTACATGGAATGTTATTCGCGCTCGCATCGTTAAGTCCCTTGGGCCAAAAGGAGAAAAAATCATGTCGGCCGCAGAAAAAACGGTAGATGTTATAAAACGTGTTATTACCGAAGGGCCCATAGCACTTTGGAATATCATTATGGAAAAGGCCGGTGAGATTAAAACCAAGGTTATGGAAGGCATTCGCAATTGGTCTATTACTCAAATCATAAAGAAAATGTCTTTTAAATTACTGAGTATGCTCAATCCCGCAGGAGCCATTGTGCAGGCCATAGTTTTGCTTTACGATGTGGTTATGTTTTTTATTGAAAACTGGAACCGTATTGTAGATTTTGTAAAATCTGTATTTGATTCCATAGGAGAAATTGCGAATGGCGCCTTAGGTAAAGCTTCTCAGTTTATAGAGAATACACTTGGCAAAACAGTACCTATTATATTGTCGTTTGCCGCACGATTTGTTGGGCTTTCGGGCATTGGAAAAGCCATACGTAAAGTTATTGAGACCATCCAAAAACCTTTTAAAAAGATTTTGGACAAGATGATTAAGTTTTTGGTTAAACAAGTTAAAAAGCTATTTAAGTCTGGAAAAGCCAAGGTTAAGGGAGCTGTGGCGGCGGTTTTTCAATGGTGGAAAAAGAAAAAGAAGTTCACTAACAAAGGAAAGGAAGAACATGAGTTAAGTTTTAGAGGAACTGGCTCTAAAGCTAAATTATTCATTGCAAGCGACAATCCACAGGATGTGATACAATATATTGAACAACAAAAAAAGAATCCTAATGCGGATAAGGACACATTGAAAACTGCCAAGAAAATCCTAAACAAAAAATTATACGTGAATATAAAGGGATCGAAAAAATCATCGAGTGAAAAGGCAGAAAAGAAGAAAATGAAGGAGGTAACCAATTCTTTGAACGATATCAGTGAAGCATTAAGCAAATTAGCAGGAAATCCATCGAAACCCGATAATGCCAACTATAATTATTCGGGCGACAAACCTACTAAAGTGTCGGTTGATAAGCTTCATAACAATTCCAAAAACAAAAATGGGACAAAGCCAAAAACGAGCAAGAATTCTGGAACAACTGGTTGGAAAGAGATAAAAGAAGGAGGGTTGTCGAAAATATCTGATAAATGGGTGCAAATGCACTTAATAAACATGAAGTTCGGCGGGCCAGGGGAACCAAAAAATCTCGTGCCAGGGCCAAATAGTATCAATAAAGGAGCCAAACAAGAGCGATTCGATTCATCCGTCAAAAAGCTCCTTCAATCTGGTGGAAAAACTACAGATAGTGTGGTGTGGATAAATGCTGACTTATCTTATCGTAATGGTACTGTCGCTGACAACAACGGTAATCAGATAGACCTATCAAAGTTTGGAGATAAATTAAAATTGGAAGCTGGCTTGCATGTGCCTGAAGGCAACAATTGGGATAAAAAATCATCAAGTAAAATAAAAACTAACATAACTATCCCAGAGCCTGATTTCAAGAAAAAAGATAAAATCTCGTTGAATAATTCCACTGGAACTAATATGAAAAATTCTGGCATTTCACTTTTTAATAGTTCTAAAACCAGTTATGCCAGTTCATTTATTAGTTTCATAAAGAGAGAAAGACCTTTTAATAAATGGAAAGATTTTATTGATAAGTTGATGGTATTTGCCAGAAAATCATCTTCTAATGTGCCACTTACAGATGTCAATAGTATTTATAATATATTAAAAAACAATAAAGGGGTGAAGCTTAAATGAACAATCGAAAAAAAATAAAAGAAAAGTTATTGAAAAACTTACTTACAGATTTCGATAGTATGGGTATATCGATAATACCTCCTGACAGTAAAGTTGCTGTTAAAAAATTAGAGAAGAGGATTTTGGGCTCATTGAATGAAACCTTAAAAGAATTTTATTCTCAATGTGATGGCTATATGTTGAACTGGCAAGGAAAATTGGATGGCTTTAAAATTAAAGGACAGACATCGATAAGACCTGTTTCTATTTTAGATAACTTGAGTATTGGTAACAACAAAGTTCTGTCGTTCTCAAACCTTGAACATGTTCCGAATTTTTCGATTGATTCGTTGATGATTTTCGACATAATAGACAATTTGGGCAATTACGTATTGCTGCGAATTGACGTTGACAATTCCTCATTGTACTTATATACATACGGTAAGAAACTGAATAAAATGGATTTAACAATTGCCGAGTATTTATTAAAAGCTGAGGATTATTTTGGAACAGAATTATGGCAACAGTTCTATATTGAAAAGGCTGATAATATTTCAAATTACTATTGCATTTATAAAAACAACATAACTTTTTATCAACATTTATTAGAGCCAAATGAATTTAAACATGTTAAAGATTCAGTAAAAAATATTTTAGAGAAGTTTAATATTTCAAACATCAATTTCAACTATAAAAATGCAATTAATGATAAACTGGAAGCACTAAAAAAGCAAAGCACATTTTATTTATCTGAATTTAATTTGGGAACCAATGTCAGTGCCAATAGTTTAATGAAAGCCCAAGAATCGATTTGTCAAGCCCTCCCACAGCCAATGATAGATTTTTATGCCCAAATCAATGGGCTAGAAATAGAATGGGAGATAAACAACATTTCTGGAAATTTGAATTATCTATGCTTGGAAGAAATTTATGGAGGAAATGAATGGTATAATGAAAATGATTGGAACAAAACCAATTATCATAATGCTATTATCTGGATAGGTGAAGACCCTAATGACGAATTTTATCAAATCTCGAGAGAGCTTCGACCTTTAGAAATATTCAGTGGAGATTCAAGCTATGTTGGATTCAGGTTTAGTGACGCAAATATTTTTGAGATTTATTATGCATTCAATAGAGATGAGTTAATAAAGCTGCCAATTTCAATAGAAAAATATCTTTACTTAAATATTCGTTTGTTCGGACTTGAAGGTTGGCAAGAATATTATCGCTCAGGAAAACATGCTAAAATAGGTGAGGACTATTTAATAGACCATATTAATACAATCTTTCCTGATTTTAAGATTGAGGAATTTCATTAATATGACATTAATTAATTTCGATATGTAATGAACCAAACCACAGAAAAAAACACCAACAAAACATTAGCTTACCTAAAACGTGTTATCCAATACCGCTTAGATAGCGAATACGGGAACTCCACACCCATACCACCAAAAGCGGTAACTATTGACGACTCCCTACTTTCAACTTTTATTTCAACCCATAACCTAACCGAAACAGAAACCATAATCCTGCTTATCGCATTAGTACCTCATATTTCACCAAATTTTTTTAACACAATCATTTCAGAATACTTGCCCAAAGGCGGCGAGTTCCCAGAATTTGGCGGTATAAAGGGAAAGAATCATCGGGGGATATTACCAACTGGAGAAACCGTGCAATTCATTATAGCGGGTAACGATATAGAAAAACGCAATGCATTGCTTAACCTGTTTAGCGAAGACCATAAATTTGCCAAAGCAGGCATCCTTTATCTTGACGATGTCCCTAAAGGCGAGCCGGTAATGAGCGGTCGGCTGATTCTTGAAACCGAGTTTGTCCAGTTACTCACAACAGGCACTGTTTTAAAACCAAAAATGTCCAGAGATTTCCCAGCGCAACGTATCGAGACCGATTTGGTGTGGAAAGATCTTATCCTTAACAAAAAAACTCTACAACAAATAAAGGAAATAGAAACTTGGCTTCAATACAACGATATTTTGCTTAACGATTGGAACATGAAAAGCCGTATAAAACCAGGCTATCGTGTTATGTTTCACGGGCCTCCGGGAACCGGAAAAACCCTAACCGCCAATTTACTTGGTAAATATACACAACGCGATGTGTACCGCATTGACCTTTCATTAGTAGTTTCAAAATACATTGGTGAAACCGAAAAAAACCTATCCAAACTTTTTGACAAGGCAAAAAGCAAGGATTGGATCCTGTTTTTCGATGAAGCAGATGCTATTTTTGGAAAGCGAACCAATGTGCGCGATGCCCACGACAAATATGCCAATCAAGAGGTTTCGTATTTACTGCAGCGCATTGAGGCGCATCCGGGGTTGGTAATTTTAGCATCTAATTTTAAAAGCAATATAGATACGGCGTTTACAAGACGGTTTCAGTCTATGATTGAATTTGAATTGCCAACATCCATCGAGCGTTTGGCTCTTTGGAAAAATAATTTGCCGTCCAAGATTACCGTTGAAAAATCAATGGATTTGGATGAACTTGCCAAAAAATACGAAATCACCGGCGCTAATATTGTAAACGTAATCCAATATGCCTGTTTAAAAACCATTTCAGAGGACAATAAATCCATTTTAAAATCGCATATTCTTGAGGGCATAAAAAAAGAATACCAAAAAGAAGGCAAATCTCTGCACCTGTAATTTTTTATTATAATATTTGTTCAAGTAGTTGTAAGTCAGTATATTTACACTCATGTTTGGGTTGGTTTTTGGAGAATTTTACAGACTAGCTTTTCAAAACATGAAATTTCTCTCAACTTTATTTTAGATTTCCCTATAAATCTACAAATTATTACAACTGATTTAATAGCTTAAAAATTAAGAATGCTTTGTTTTTTCAAAGCCATTTGCTAGTTGTAAATTTAATTTTATGAGCCCTAAAGGTAACCATACCGCACTTAATCGTTTTAGTAATAAATCTGACCAATGTAAAATTTCAGATTTAACCAAAGCCTGCGATTGCCTTGATAATTTACAGATAGCGATTTATCAACTTAATATTGAAAAGTTCATTTACAGTAATTTGGCTTTAAAAAGAATTTTAGGAAACCACGCTACTGAAATTATAAATAAGAGTTGGGATTATTGGTTTGATATGGTGAGTGATGACGAAGTTTTGTCGGTGAAAAATAAAGTAAATAACTTTTTCTCAATGCCTTACATCAATGCACCTTATGTTTTAAAGTATCATATTATAAATGAAAACGGCAAAAGAATTTTGTTAAGACATGAATTATTACTTCATTATTTGGAAGGTAATGTTTTAGCTATCAATTATTTTTTTGATATCACCGAAAAGGAAAAAATTGAGGATTACTTTAAGCTAGCCAATAATACAGCTAAAGATACTTATGAAAAAAAGAACTTGATTTCGCCAAGGGAAGAAGAGGTGTTAAAACTGGTAGCCGATGGATTTTCGTCTAAGCAAATTGCCGATAAGCTTTTTATAAGCAATCATACGGCCATAACACACCGTAAAAACCTCATTGAAAAGTTTAAAGTAAAAAATACAGCTCAATTAATTAAAAGGGTGTCAAGAAATATAGAATTATGGTGATTTACCCTTCAAAAGATTAACTAAATTCTAATTCAAAAAATTGAGGCTATCCAAAAAGTCAATGTCCATTCTAAATATCGCATTGAGCGCAGTCGAAATGCTTTGGTTTTCAGAATATTAAAAATGATATTATGCTCAGTTTGACACGGGACAATCACTTTTCAGACAACCTCATTAAAACTTGAAATCATTTAGCTTTTTCCAACAACACGATATCGTAAGTTGTGTTTAATGTTATCACACCTTTATTTACTGTTGCGGTTTTACCACTGTAAGCATCGTATAAAATATCCGCGTCTTTAAAAACTTTAGAAACCTCTAAAACTTTTTTACCCTTTGGCAAATCTAAACCGATAACGACCAAATCGATAAAATTATCTTTTGAAAAACTTCTGCTAAACAAATAAGGTGTTTTCGAAATCATTTGATGATTTCCTGCGCCCACAGCGGGATGATTTGCTCTAAATTGTCCTAATTTTTGCCAATGATATATAATGTTTTTGGTTTCGGAATCTTTTTCAATAGCCGTCCAATTCATATTAGAACGCAACGTGGCATCGCCCACTGTACCTTCAATGATCAATGAACGTGCCGATTCATCGCCGTAGTATATTTGAGATGTTCCCGGGGCAAGTAGCAGTTTTGTTGCTGTTTCGAAAGGTTTGTTGCGAGCAGCATCAAAAGGTTGCCCGTCATCGTGCGACGACAAATAGTTTACCGTGCCGTATCCTTTTAAATCGTTATTTAAGTAGTTTGAATAATTAGCAAACAAGGTTTCGTAATCTTGTTGTGAAGCATTCCATTTGAATTGAAAATTGATGAGACTTTGAAAAGCATGATCAAAATAATCTACTTTTTTATCTCCAAAATCGAAGTATTTTCCTGTATTAATGCCGTAATTATAAACCTCGCCCAATAAATAAAATTTATTATCATCTAAAATATTATCGGGATTTTGCTTTTTGAATGCCGCGAACGCATAGTCGCATTGGGTTTTAAATTCTTGCCATACATATTCCTCAACATGCTTAACCGTATCGACCCGATAACCATCAATTCCAAATTCCGTGATGTAATCGGTCAACCATTTCATGATGTAAAATCGAGGCGCTCTCGGGTATCCCGTTCTTGTAAAAAAGGCATCGAGTTCAGCTATTTCCTGTTCGTAGCGACCTTCTGATTTCCATTTTTTAACCAGTTGTGGTGGCAGTTCAACGGCATCATTGCTTTCTGTTTTTATATCCGGAAGATTTTCTACTAGGGTACAGGTTATGGTATTTTTGTAGCTATCGTAAGTACAATTAGGCTCGGTGCGCACCCAACTTGATGGCCAAACAGGGTCTTTTTCAGTAACAGGTCCGGTGTGATTGATAACGGCATCCAATAAAATCCGGATACCATTTTTATGGGCGACTTGCACCAGTTTTTTTAAATCTTCCTTGGTCCCGAAATTGGGGTCGATGGCAGTCCAATCTTTAGTCCAATAGCCATGAAAGCCATAGGTAGCGCCAGTACCTTCGTCTGTTCCACCATGAATTTGTTCTACAATTGGCGTCATCCAAATGGCATTAACGCCTAAATTGGTAAAATAGCCAGATTCGATTTTTTGAGTAATGCCTTTTAAATCGCCACCTTCAAATCCGCGAAGTTTGCCTGTTTGCTTTGTTCTGTTAAAATTAATATCGTTGGATGCATCGCCATTGTTAAACCGATCGGTTAAAAGAAAATATATGTTTGCCGATTCCCAAACAAATGGCGTTTTCACTTTTTCTTTTAATGTGTTTTCTTTTGAATTGTTACAATTAAAAAAAACAAAAAAGGATATTAAGATTAATACATACTTCATTTTGTTTGCGTTTTTAAAACCTCGCAGGTCTGATTTACTTATTTGATTTTTAATATGAAAGATTCCAAAGCATCTACATTTATATTAATGGTGGCGTGGTCTTCTTCAATCATTAAATTTGTTGAAAACTGATTGTATAACTGGTCTTCAACTTTATAATTGGCTTCGCTCAAATTCCACGATTCAATGATGTTTTTAGGAATTTTTAAGTTGAAGGAATAGCTGCTTTTAGCATCAAAATTTGAAATTATAATGAGTTTTTCAGTAGCGCTCCAACGCACAAATGATAGGACTTTGTCGTTATATCCAGAGGTATGCTTTCTGTTGTACCAATGGATATCTTCATACTTATCGGTAAGTGCCGAACTGGTAATGGTAAAGTTTAACAAGCGCTTATAAAAATCCCGTAATGCTTTTTCTTCATCAGTTAATTGTCCGCCATCAAATTGTTTGTTGTTCATCCAGCGTTGATGTGCCGGTACGCCGATATAATCGAAAATCGAGGTGCGCGTGGGTTTACCAAAACCAGCATCTTCAGAACCATCTTCTCCCACTTCCTGTCCGAAATAAATCATGGTTGGCGAGGTGCTAATGGTAGCGGAAACCACCATGGCAGGTTTGCCTATTTGGGCACTTCCAGCAAAATCTGGACTTGCGATACGCTGCTCATCATGATTTTCAAGAAAGTGAAGCATTTGGTGCTCGATATCTTTTAAATCATCAATTATGGCTGGGATATAATCTGTTTTACCTCGCCCTTGCATCACGCTTTTTATTGTATCGTATAATTGGACTTTGTCGTATAAATAATCCATTTTCCCTTTATGAATATAAGCTCTATAAAGTGTGGGATTATAAACTTCGGCCAATAGAAAAGCATTGGGATTTTTCATTTTTATTGCCGAATTCATATAGCTCCAAAATTCAACCGGTACCATTTCAGCCATGTCGTAACGAAAACCATCAACACCCATATCGATCCAATACAATGCAATGTTTTTGAATTTTGTCCACGAATTCGGCACCGTTTTATCTTGCCAAAACTGAAAGTGTTTTTTATAATCTTCATTTTCAAACCCATTGGGAAGGGTGTCAAAATCTTTTCTTCCATCGGGGCTAATGCCATAATTGATTTTTACGGTTTCGTACCAATCGTTCATTTTGGGTTGGGATAATCGAGACCCATTACCTGTCCATTTCGCAGGAACTTCGTCAAACTCACCATCTTCCAATGGATGTGTTTCGTCGCCTAATGGCGAATAACCGTGCTCCCAATTGGGAACTTTAAAAGCTTCGTTTGTGTTGTAATAAAAATTATTGTTTACATGATAAACAACGGTTTTATCGTCGGATACACCAAAATCCTCCACACCGTTTGGATTGGTTAAACTTTGGTAATTACGCGCCACATGATTGGGCACAATATCAATAATCACCTTTAAACCAGCGTTATGGGAACGTTTAATTAGGGCTTTAAATTCTTCTAATCTGTGCTGTGGGTTTTCGGCTAAATCTGGATTAACATTGTAGTAATCCTTTACGGCATAAGGCGAACCTGCTCTCCCTTTTACAACGTCGGGATCGTCATTTGAAATGCCATATTCGGTGTAGTCTGTAATCACACCATGGTGCGGTACGCCTGTGTACCAAATATGTGTTACGCCCAAATCCTTTATTTCGCGGAGTGCTTTGTCTGTAAAATCGTTGAATTTGCCAACACCGTTTTCTTCAATCGTTCCCCAAGGTTTGTTGGTTGTATTTGTGTTTCCAAACAAACGTGTAAATACTTGATAGACGACTTTTTTACTTTTTAACCCTTTTTTGTTTGTTGTTGATTCTGCAACTTGGTTAGCTTCTTTTTTACATCCCATTACTATCGAAAAAAGGAGCATTATAATAAATATATTTTGCTTACTCATGCTGCTCTTTTTAATTTTTTTATTGATTTATTTCTTTTAAATTGTTTCATATTAATAAGCATAAATTGGTTATTCGTTAACAAACAACCAAGAAACAGCTTGCTTAAATTCGGTTTTCCAAAACGATTCGCTGTGCGTTCCATTTGGCACTATTTTTTTATGGATATGCTCTGGTAAAAATCCGTTGGACTGCATCAGTTCAACCATTTTATTGGTGCCATTTACCATTTCTTCGCCTTCTTTTTCCCCAACTAAATAATAGGACTTTGAATGGTTTGGTTGCTCTTTTGTAAACTGAAAACTAGTTTCGGCATACCAAAACGATGGGGAAAATACAGCGGCTTTTCCAAATATATCGGGCCTTTTTACTGCTGCGTAATGCGCAAACAAACCGCCCATTGATGATCCGGAAATACCCGTATTTTTGTTATCGGTTTTGGTTCGGTAAACGCGGTCGATTTCTGGTTTTAAGTGGTTTACCAAAAACCCTAGATACTGTTCACCTTCGCCTTTGCCATACTTTTTATTGTCCCAGGCTGAATATTCATTTATACGTTTATCTCCACCGTGGTCAATAGCTACAACTATAAGTCCAAACCCAGTTTCATCAAATATGTCATTTAAGGTTTCATCGGCTTCCCATTCGCCACTGTAAGAGGTTTTTTCATCAAACACATTCTGGCCGTCTTGCATGTACAAAACAGGATAACGTGCTTTGGACGATTGGTAATTTGGTGGTAAATACACGCTTATTTTCCGCTTTCGTTGCAGTTGTGGTATTTCAAAATTTTCAGCGAAAACATGCACGTTTTTGGACGCTGTAGATGCTTTGCTTTTTTGATTTGGATGACTCCAATTAACAATATTTACTAAAACCGTATCCCTGGTTTTTATAAAAGAATGGGTTCGGTTTTCTATGGGATTACCGTTGATTTTACACTCTACTTTGTCCCAATGTCCTAATGTGAATTTATAGCTTATAGTTTTAGCTTTTTTTGTAATGCTTATACTATATTGATTGTTTTTTTTATGGAGTTTGAATGGTGCTTTGCCACCAGACCAACCTTCGAAATCACCAGAAATGTAAATATCGTCATCAAAATTGTGAGCTTCTGGCAGGTCGTTAATTACAAACGTAACAACCGCTTTATCCGATAGCACCGTATCATCTTGTTTTTTCTTATTTGAACAAGACAAAAATGCCATGCTTAAAAATAGGACGATAAGTTGCTTTTTCATTCTTTATTTCTCTCAGACCCAGACCTGTCAGGTTTTTAAAACCTAACAGGTCTTTTATTATAATTTTGTACTTAAAATGGTGCTTCCTTTTTCATTCAATAAAAGACTGTCTTTCCATACTACTTTAGCATCCGTAATAACATTAACCAAGGTTTTTTCCGTTAAACCCATTTCCTCAAATCTGTGTAAATCCAATTGTGTTGGTTCTTCATTTTTATTTAAAATATGCACTACAGTTTCATCTTCAAAAACCCTGAACATCACATATACGCCTTGTTCCGGGGCAAAATGAATGGTTTTCCCCTCGTGAATGGCTTTACTGTGCTTTCTGTAATTCAACATGTTTTTAAGGAACAATTGCATGTCCTTTTGCTCAACTGTTAGCCCTTCGCCTGTAAAGGCATTAACGGTATCGTTTGCCCAACCGCCAGGGAAATCGGAACGGATTAATCCGTGGTCTCCGGGGTTATCAAAATCGTGCATTAGTATTTCCGTACCGTAATAAATCTGAGGGATTCTTGGTAAAGTCAGCACATAGCTTAAAGCCATTTTGGTATTTGTAACATCGCCTTTTAGCTGTGTAAAAATGCGACTCATATCGTGATTGTCTGGGAAAATCATAAAATCTTTTGGGTTGGCATAATGAAAATCGTTAGCCAAACCTTCATATATTTTAACGAAGCCTGTGTCCCATGATTCCTCTTCATTTAAAGCTTCAACAATTAATCGTTGCATGGGGAAATCCATCGGGGATTTTAAATTCGATTTGTAACCATCCCTATTATTAGCACCATCTTGCCAATATCCAACTATTAATGGATTTAAACTCCACTCTTCGCCAACAATGTTAAAGTTTGGGTATTCGTGCATGATTGCACCCGCCCATGTACTCATAAAATGTTTATCGGGATAAGGATAGGTGTCTTGACGAATACCGCCTAAGTTTACAGTTTCAATCCACCAAATACTGTTTTGAATGGTGTATTTAGCCATAAACGGGTTGCGTTGATTCAAGTCTGGCATCGCCGAGACAAACCAACCCACATTCATGTTTTTTTTGTCTTTTTTTGAGGCATACATATCTTGGTTTACGGTTCGCCTATGATTGGTGGTAATACTTTTGTCGCCGCTCCAATCATCTCTATTTTTTTCATAGTTTTCTTGATAATTTATCCAATCTTTAAAAGGTAAATCTTTCATCCACCAGTGTTCCAAACCACAATGATTGGCGACTTGGTCCATGATTAATTTCATGCCTTTTTCAGACATTTTTGAGGACAAGGCTTTATAATCTTCTAGCGTGCCGTAGCGCGGATCGACCTGATAATAATCGGTAATGGCATATCCATGGTATGAACCTTGAAACATATCATTGGTTAATAACGGACAGGACCAAATGGCTGTAAATCCTAAATCGTCAATATAATTTAAGTGGTTTATAATGCCTTGAATATCACCGCCGTGGCGTGCATAATCATCGGTTCTGTCAATGGTTGTTTCGTGCAAGGTTTTGTTGTTATCGTTCGTAGGATTTCCGTTTGAAAACCTATCGGGTGTAATCAAATAAATGGCATCGCTACTGTTAAACCCTACATAATCTTCAGGATTTTTTTCTCTGGCTTTAAGCTCATAAGTATAAACCAAATCATCATGGTTTTCTTGTTTAAAAGCGATATTGAATTTGCCTGCCTTTGTGGTTTCAGAAATATTCAAATCTATAAACAGATAATTTGGGCTATCTGCTTGTTGGACCTTTTCAATAGAAACGCCGTGATAAGAAATCTCTGGAGTCCATTTTGAAATATTAGGATGATGCACCAAAAGTTGTAATGAAGAATCCTTAAAGCCTACCCACCAATTAATAGGCTCAATGCGGTTAATGTCGTGCTTTTCAATTATTGAATTGTTTTTATCAACCTCATTTTCAGTCATATTGCTTTCTTTTTTACAAGATAAATTTAAGCTAAATACACATAGCAACCCAACTGTTATGGCATAGATATTAGTCATTTTATTTTTAAGATAGTAGCCCATGAGAATTTAATTTATAGGTTTAATGCTTATGGCGTATCCACCGGCAGGAACTGATGTTAACGATAGTTTTGATTTATTGGTTACCTTTTTGGTTGTAATGGTATAAGCTTGCGGATTGGTTTTGTAGTGCGCATCTTTAGCATCGGCATAAATAGTTGCTGTATATTTTTTTCCTTTTTCAAGGAAATCCAACTTGATGTTTGATGTTCTTTGATGGTTGCCATTAACATTGCCAACAAACCAATGGTCACTCCCTTTTTCCTTTCGGGCCACGGTAATGTAATGTCCGGGTTCTGCCTCTAAATATATGCTTTCGTCCCAATCAATGGCCACATCTTTTATAAACTGAAAAGCGTCCATAAACTGCTCGTAATGCTCAGGTAAATCGGCCGCCATTTGCAACGGGCTATACATGGTAACGTACAAGGCCAATTGGTTGGCAATGGTACTGTTTACATGCGAATTGTTATTAGGGTTAAGTTTGCTAATGTCCATTTCGAAAATCCCTGGCGTGTAATCCATGGGGCCACCAATTAATCGTGTAAATGGCAAAATGGTAACGTGGTTTGGTTTTGAGCCACCAAAGGCTTGAAATTCTGTGCCTCGTGCCGATTCGTTGCCAATTAAATTGGGGTATGTTCTACTAATTCCCGTTGGTCGAACCGCTTCGTGGGCGTTCACCATAATTTTATAATCCGCCGCTTTTTCAATGGCATATTGATAGTGGTTTACAACCCACTGGCTGTAATGGTGCTCGCCTCGTGGCAATATATTGCCCACATAACCACTTTTAACAGACTCATAACCGTTATCGTTCATAAATTGATAAGCCTTGTCCATGTGGCGCTCGTAATTGCGTACCGATCCGGAGGTTTCGTGATGCATCATCATTTTTACACCTTTGGATTTCGCATATTTATGAATTTCCTGAACATCAAAATCTGGATATGGCGTAACAAAATCGAACACGTAATCTTTAGATTTTCCGAACCAATCTTCCCAACCTTCGTTCCAGCCTTCAACTAAAACGGCATCAAATCCGTGTTCCGAAGCAAAATCGATATACCGCTTAACTTTGGTGTTGTTTGCAGCGTGTGTTTTGTTAGGTTTTACTTTGGTATAATCGGTAACGCCCAATTGAACCGAAGGCAAATCATCGGTATAGGCCCACGAGCTTTTTCCGGTGATCATTTCCCACCAAACACCAATGTATTTTACAGGATTAATCCACGAAGTGTCTTCAATTTCACAAGGGTCGTTTAAGTTTAACGTTAATTTTGAAGCCAAAATATCCCGAGCGTCATCGCTTACCATTATGGTTCTCCACGGTGATTTGCACGGCGCTTGCATATATCCTTTGTCGCCAACGGCATCAGGGGTTAAGTGCGATTGGAAAATCAAATTTTCTTCATCTAAATTTAAGTGCATACACGAGTAATCGATTAAAGCGGCTTCGTGTAGGTTGATGTACAAGCCTTCGGCAGTTTTCATCATTAAAGCGGTTTGCACGCCTGTTTTCGAAAACTGTTTTTGAGAGGCGTTATCGGTAACGGCTGCATCAAAATTGTCGCGTATTTCGGATAGTTTGGATTCGGTGTAATCGTACTCTTGGGTGTCGTAATCCCCGGGAATCCAAAATGCGGTATGGTCGCCCGTCATGGCAAACTGTGTTTTTTCTTCTTTTATGATGAAATACACCAGGTTTTCTTGTTGTGGAAATTCATAACGAAACCCTAATCCTTCATTAAATAGTCTAAAACGAATCAGCATCATTCTATCCGTTTCGTTTTGTTTTAAGTGGATGGCTAACTCGTTGTAATGGTTTCTAATTTGTTTTTCTTCGCCCCAAACCGGTGTCCACGTATCATCAAAAGTTGCTGTTTCGGTTTTAAGAATGGTGAAATCATTCAACAGTGATTTTTCATCGTTTTTAAGAGCCAAACCTAAAGCGCTTGGATTTATAACCGCCTTGTTTTTATAGCTTAGTTGATAGGTTGGCGTACCATCATTTTTAAGCGAAAACTGCATGGTCAATTCACTGTTCGGTGATTGTAAGGTTTGCGAATAGGCTATGTTGAAAACTGAAAATAAAACCGTAAAGCTTAATACAAATAATGATTTCATCTTTTTAAATTTTTATGTTATTGTGTTTATATATAATCTATACAGCTTGCAACTGTTTGGTTTTAAGCAATATAGGTTTGTTGTTTACAAGAATTTCGAGCTCGCTGCCGCTTAAAATTTCAAAATGGGTTTGTTTATGGCCAATATCTACTTTTAAAATATGATTTCTAAAATTGATTTTAAATGAATAGGCTTCCCATTGCTCTGGTATTTTTGGCGTAAACGACAGCTTATTATCTTTAACGCGCATCCCACCGAAGCCTTCAACAATACTCATCCACGTGCCTGCCATTGATGTAATGTGCAAGCCTTCGTGAACTTCGTGATTGTAATCGTCTAAATCCAATCGCGAGGTGCGCAAATAAAACTGATACGCTTGCTCCATCCGGTTTAATTTAGCGGCTTGAATACTGTGTACACAAGGCGATAGCGAACTTTCGTGAACGGTAAAAGGTTCGTAAAAATCGAAATGACGCTCTAATGATTCTGTAGTAAATTGATCATCAAAAAAGTAAAATCCTTGTAAAACATCGGCTTGTTTTATATACGGTGAACGCAGGATCCTGTCCCATGACCATTTTTGATTTATAGGGCGCTGCGATTTATCTAAATTTGAAACCGCAATGAGTTCTTTATCTAAAAAGCCATCTTGTTGTAAATACACTTGGTGCTTTTCGGAATACGGAAAATACATGTTGTCGGCAACGGTTTTCCATTGCTCTATTTCAAGTTTATTAAGCTTTAGCTTATCAATAATTCTAATATAATCAGCTGGATACTCAAGCATTATTTTTTCGATGTTTTCAATCGTATAACTAATGCACCATTGCGCTATATAGTTGGTGTACCAATTGTTGTTTACATTATTTTCATATTCATTTGGCCCTGTAACACCCAAAATAACGTACTTGTTTTTATCGGTTGAAAACGAAGCGCGCTGTTGCCAAAAACGTGCAATTCCTATAAGCACTTCCAAGCCTTTTTCGGGAATATAACTATAATCTCCAGTATATCTGTAGTAATTGAATATAGCAAATGCAATGGCACCGTTTCGATGGATTTCCTCAAATGTGATTTCCCATTCGTTATGGCATTCTTCACCATTCATGGTTACCATAGGGTACAAGGCTGCACCGTTTTTAAAGCCTAATTTTTCGGCGTTTTCAATAGCTTTTTCCAAATGATTATAACGGTACTCCAATAAATTTCTGGCTACTTTTTCATCTTTAGTCGCCATGTAAAAAGGAATACAATACGCCTCGGTATCCCAATAGGTACTGCCACCATATTTTTCGCCTGTAAACCCTTTAGGGCCAATGTTTAATTTGGAATCTTTACCCAAATAGGTTTGGTTGAGTTGAAAAATATTAAAACGAATACCTTGTTGCGCTTTTACATCGCCAGTAATATTGATGTCTGCGCGTTCCCAAATGTTCACCCAAGCTTCTTTTTGCTTTTTTAACAGCCCATCAAATCCCAAGGTTATAGCTTTGTCTAAAATTTGTTTAGACACTGAGACCAATTCGGTTTTATCGTAGTTTCTGTCTGTAACGTAACCTCCGAATTTTTGAATGGAGTAGGTTTCGCCTTTTTTTACGTGATGGTTATAATCAAAAGAAATATAATTATCTTCTGAATTGATATCAGGGTTTAGAAACAACCCTTTATTGTTTAGATAGACTTTGGATTCCATAAATGTGGAAACATAAAAACCCGTTTTCATGGTTTTCGTTTCAATAAAAGCCCGATTATTTTCGTGACTGACCTTTAAGATATCCCAAAATTTATCGTCCCAATTGGTGTCTTCGTTTGTAATACCGCCGTCCAAATAGGGTTGAAATTGAATTTGGGCATCGTTATTTATTGGTGTGATATGATATTCTATAGCGCCTAATTCTTCCAAATCTAAACTTAGAAAACGCTTGGTTTTAACCTCTATTTGAATGTTGTTCTGTAAAGTAGCCATAAAACTTCTTGACAACCAACCTTCTTGCATGTTAAGTTCCCTTTTGAAGTTGTCAACCTTTTTGCAGGTAAACAAATCCAATTGCTCGCCATTAACAGACACGTTTATACCAATCCAATTTGGTGCGTTAAGTACTTTGGCAAAATATTCGGGATAGCCATTTTTCCACCATCCTACTTTGGTTTTATCGGGGTAATACACACCGGCTATGTAACTGCCTTGAAACGTTGGTCCGGAGTAATGCTCTTCAAAATTGGCACGTTGCCCCATAGCACCATTACCAATGCTAAATATACTTTCGGAAGATTTAACACGATGTGTATCGAAACCTTCTTCAATGATGGACCAGCTATCTGGTTTTATATAATCTTGATTCATTTTATTTTAGATGATAGAGAATAGACATTAGGTCGGTTTGCTATTAAACCCACTAACTAATGACCCTATTTCTCCAATATTATTTATTTTCTATTTTCTCTACTTTTTGTTCTTTTTTCTCTTTTATAGTACTGAGCTCTTTGATGAAATCTGAACTAATTTCGGTTAAATCCTTAAAATTAAAATCGGCTTTATGAAGCGTTTGTTTATCACCAATCCCGATGGAAATCATATTGGCAGCATTTGCCGCTTCAACACCCGCGATGGCATCTTCAAAAACAATGCATTTTTCCGGTTTTAGTTTTAGCATTTTTGCTCCCAATAAAAACACTTCGGGGTCTGGTTTTGCTTTAAAAACACTGTTCCCGTCAACAATTCCAATAAACCTCTCAAATAAATTAACTTTCTTTAAAATTAATGTCGCATTCTTACTTGCAGAACCCAATACATATTGAATTCCCAAACCATCCAAAGTATCTAAAAGCGCTGTTACACCCGGAAGAATTTCTTCAGGCCCCATTTTGGTGATATAGCTTAAATAATCTTCATTTTTACTAATTAGAATCTCTTGCTTTTTTTCTTCTGAAAGCTTAATATTTCCTATGTCCAGAAGAATTTCTAGAGACCTTACGCGACTAACTCCTTTAAGCAATTCGTTATGTGTTTCGGTAAATTCGAAACCCAAATCATCCGCGAGGTGTTTCCATGCTAAAAAATGGTATTTTGCGGTGTCTACAATAACACCGTCCAAATCGAATATGATTCCTGTTTTGTTCATTTGTTAAGATTGAATTACATCGTCAACATCCTTGACCTTATAAACTAAAGATGCCGCGATTAAAAAGCTTACGCCACTCATCATTAGGGCATATACGGCATGATTGTCATAGGCATATTTTACAAGTGGGCCACCAATTAAAGCGTTGATTATTTGGGGGATAACAATAAAGAAATTAAAAATTCCCATGTAAACACCCATTTTCTTTGGGGAAATCGAGCCAGCTAAAATAGCGTAGGGCATAGCCAAAATACTTGCCCAAGCAATACCAACGGCAATCATGGAAACAATTAGCCAATTTTCATCTGGCATAATGTAAATGGATAGCAAGCCCAAACCACCCACAATTAACGATATGGAATGCGTTTTTTTACGTCCGATTTTCTTAGCGATATAAGGCAGTGCAAAAGCATAAAATGCAGATATTAGGTTATAAACCCCAAACAGAATCCCTACCCAATCTCCGGCATCTTGATAGGTTGAGCTGCTACTGTCGGTATGCGGCAACCCGTAAATGTGTTGCGCAATTGCCGGTGTAGCAAATACCCACATGCCGAAAAGCCCGAACCAAGAAAAGAATTGCACCCAACTTAATTGGCGCATGGTTGTTGGCATTTTTTTGAAATCCTCAAAAATATCCATCAAACTGGATTTCACCTCTTCACCATCATTACTTATAGTATCAGCGTGTTTTTGTTCATCTTCAAAATTTGCTAATTCTTCGGGCGAATATTCCTTAGTTGTTAGCACGGTTACTAAAATTGAAGCGATTAAAATGATAGCGCCAATAATAAAGGACAGGATTAAATTAAATGGCACAGCGCCCTCGACGGTTTCATTAGAAACTCCAAACCAATTTGTTAAAGCATAAGGCAACCACGAGCCAATAACGGCTCCAAAACCAATGAGTGCCGTTTGCACGCTAAAACCCAATGTACGTTGGTCTGTTCTTAAGTTATCGCCAACCAAAGCGCGAAATGGCTCCATGGCAATATTGAACGATGCATCCATAATCATGAGCATGCCTGCGCCAACCCAAAGTGCGGGTAAAAAGGCAATAAACATATCGGCCTGTGGCATTAATACCAAACCAATAGATGCTAAAATGGCACCCACCAAAAAGAATGGTTTACGTCTGCCAAATCTTCCCCAGGTTTTATCGCTATAATGCCCAACGATGGGTTGAACAATTAAGCCCATTAAAGGCGCAATTATCCAAAACCATGATAGTTCATGAACATCGGCTCCGAAAATTTGAAGTATTCTACTGGCGTTGGCATTTTGGAGTGCAAAACCCATTTGTATTCCCAAGAACCCGAAACTCATGTTCCAAATTTCCCAGAAACTTAATCTACGCTTTTCCATTAATAGTATATTTAAATTAATACTATTTCGATAAGCGATAACTTATCAAAACTTATTGTGAGAAGTGAAAATATAAGTTTTGAATCGGCATCAAAGATATAAAAGAATTTTATTATTCCTAATAATTTTTTTGTTTCAATAGGATGTTACGAAACTATTTAGTTGATTCTCTTTCAATAATATCGGTTTCGATTACCACTTTTATAAAGTCTGATTTTTTATCGCCATTTTTAAAATATTGGGGACTTTCTGTATCTGATGCTTCCAATCTGTCTATCAATAAATTTGCGGCCTGTTCGCCAATTTTCTGACCGTGCTGGCTTACCGTTGTTAAACTTGGTGTGGCATGTTTTGAGAGTACGCCATCGGTAAAACCAATAACCTGAACATCCTCGGGAATACTAAGCCCCAACTTTCTTGCCACCTTCATCGCGGTTACCGCGTAAAGTTCGTTAACGGCAAAAACACCATCAATGTTACCATTGGATTTAAAAAACTGTTCTATTTCTTGTTCCAAACCTTCAAATTGATCTTCTACATCCAAACTATCATCAATTTTCAATATCAAATTAGGCTCTGCAATTATTTTATTTTGCTCCAATGCTTCAATATAGCCTTGGGTTCTCAATCGCCCCACACTTACATAATCCATAGTGGTTATTAGCGCAATGTTTTTACAGCCGTTTTCAATAAGCTTTTTTACGGCTTTTACCGACCCGTTAAAATCGTCGACAATTACCTTGTCGCAATCCACTTCATTAACAACCCTATCAAACATAACAATGGGCATGCCTTGGTTTATGGTGGCATTAAAATGATGGTAATCCTGTTTGAGCAACGTTTCTTTTGAAATGGAGAGAATAAACCCATCTATACTACCATTGGCAAGCATCTCCATATTGATGATTTCTTTTGCAAACGACTCGTTGGACAACCCCACAATAACGTTATAACCCCTTCTGTTGGCCACGCGTTCTATGCCTCGAATAACGGTAGAGAAGAAGTGGTGCACGATTTCGGGTATTAAAATCCCAATGGTTTTTGTTTTTCTGTTTTTTAAGCTGAGCGCAATGTTGTTGGGTTTATAGTTGTAAAATTTGGCGAATGCCTGAATTTTTTGGGTGGTCTCTTCGCTAATTTCTTTACTGCCACTAAGTGCTTTTGAAACGGTTGAAATGGAAACATCCAGTTCGCGTGCTATTTGTTTCAGTGTAATCTTTCTTTTCATGAGAATCTGTTAAGGAGATTTTGGTGCTATGTAATTAAGTTCTTAAAGATATTACATTATTTTATAATCGTTCATTCTTGCAGATTTTTTAGTATATGATAAAAAACATAAAAAGTTGTTAACACGAAAACGTTTTCGCTGAGAATTTCGTAATCCAAAATTGTTTTCTTAGCAATAGTTTGCCTAATTTTATCCCTGAGAAGTGAAAATATAAATAAACTAAACTATTACACTAATTTTAATAAAATTGTATGAAGACAACTACTAAAAGCTTATTGTTTTTTCTGTTTTTTGTACCCATACTCATGTTTGGGCAAACGACACTAACAGGAACAGTAACCGAGCAATCAACCTCTATTCCGCTTCCAGGGGTGAACGTCGTTATTAAAAACACGACCACAGGAACGGCAACGGATTTTGATGGTAATTATCGAATTGAAGTTAACAACGGAGACATATTGGTATTCTCTTATGTGGGCTATCAAACCATTGAAATTACCTATTCTGGGCAAGCCTCATTAAATGTTCAATTAAATGAAGACGCCGCCCAATTAAACGAAATTGTTATCATTGGTTATGGTACAACCACTAAAAAAGATGCTACGGGATCTGTGGAAGCCATTACTTCTGAGGACTTTACTAAAGGAAACATTGTTACACCAGAAAACCTATTAAGTGGTCGTGTAGCTGGTGTAAGCGTTACAACCAGTGGAGCACCGGGTTCGGGTTCTCAAATCAAAATTCGTGGTGGTTCATCCATTAACGCATCAAACGATCCGCTTATCATTATTGATGGATTGCCTATTGATAATAATGGTGTTAACGGTTCCAGAGGTGTTTTGGCAAGTATTAACCCTAACGACATAGATTCGTTCTCTGTTTTAAAGGATGCTTCGGCTACGGCCATCTATGGATCGAGAGCATCAAACGGTGTTATTATTATTGTAACCAAAAAAGGTAAATCTACCTTTAGCGCTACTTACGATGCCCAATACAGTTTTGGTGAACTAACGGACAGAGTAGATGTTTTTTCTGGAAATGCTTACAGACAATTAGTGGCATCGCAACCTATAAACGGTACCACGCTTGATGAAAGTTTATTGGGTACGGCAAACACCAATTGGCAAGATGAAATTTTTAGAAATACTGTTTCAACTCAGCATAATTTATCTATGCAAGGATCGCTTTTTAAAGTGTTGCCGGCAAGATTTTCATTTGGGGTTACCAATCAAGAAGGTGCTGTGTTAACATCAGAATTTGAAAGAAGAAACTTAAGCTTAGCCTTAAACCCTAGTTTTTTTGATGACCATTTAAAAATCAACTTGAACGCAAATTTATCATTTGAAGATAACCGATTTGGTGATTCAGGGCAGATAGGCGCAGCCTTACGCTACGATCCTACACAACCCGTTTACGACCCATCGTCGCCGTTTGGAGGTTTTTACCAACATATGGTTAGCGGTAATTTGGCAAATGGAACAACAAACCCTGTTGCAGAATTACTACAAAGAAATAATACGGGAGACTCCAACAGAACATACGGGAACTTGAATTTTGATTACAAATTTCATTTCCTACCCGATTTAAGAGCGGTATTAAATATTGGTTTTGATGAAACAGAGGCTAAAATTATTGATTTTACCTCATTAAGTTCTCGTATACAGAATTTAGATAAAGTGAACTCGTCAAGAGGTTTTCAAAAAAGAACCAATAAATTACTTGATGGGTATTTAACCTATAATAAAACATTTGATAACATGCGCACGGAATTTACCGTGGGTTATTCGTATCAAGAATTTACCAATGAAGGAAGCAATACTGGGAATGTTAGGGATGCATTAAGTCTTCCAAGTACCTTTGCAGACCCCGATGTGGTTTTAATCGGCTTTTTTGGTAGAGCCAATTTAACATTTCTTGATAAGTATTTATTAACCTTAACCTACAGACGAGATGGCACTTCGCGCTTTAGTAAAGACAACCAATGGGGCGATTTTCCAGCGGCCGCATTAGCGTGGAATTTAAGTGATGAAGATTTCTTAAAAGAATCTAAAACCATTTCTAGTTTAAAATTAAGAGCGGGTTACGGAATTACCGGGCAACAAGCGTTTTTTGGTGCAAACGATATTTATTTAAACCGATACAGAGGTGGCGATTCTAATTCGCAATACCAGTTTGATAATATTGTGATCCAATCGTTGATAGCCTCAGAAATTAACCCAGATTTAAAATGGGAAGAAACGGCAACCATGGAGTTTGGTATAGATTACGGATTGTTTGATCAACGCGTTTCGGGCTCGTTGAACTTCTTCCAGAAAAATTCAACCGATTTATTGTTTACGGCCTCTGTGGCAGATGGTACTAACTTTTCAAACAGTATCATTCAAAACATTGGAGAGTTGCAAATTCAAGGTGTTGAGTTTTCTTTAAATGCCGATGTAGTTAAAAAAGACGATTTTACGGTAGACTTTAACTTTAACGCTACTTTTTTAGATAGAGAAATTAAAGAGTTGGCTTTAGGTCAAGATGTAAGAACCGGTGGTATTTCTGGTGGTACCGGAAACAACATTCAATTGTTGAGAGAAGGATTTTCGCCTAATTCATTCAGCGTTTTTAAACAGTTATATGACAATTCAGGCAATCCTATTGAAGGTGCTTTTGTAGATTTAAATGGTGATAACGTTATTAACGACGACGACCGTTATTTAAAGGAAAACCCAGGAGCGGATGTTATTTTAGGATTTCAATCTAACATCAATTACAAAAACCTGGATTTGTCTTTCAACTTAAGAGCCAACTTAGGAAACTACGTTTATAATAACGTAAACTCTTCAAGAGCGCAATACGAGTTATTACAGGACAATGCGGTTTTAGGTAATGTGCCAACATCGGTTTTGGAAACAGGATTCCAACGAACTTCTGATGTTATTATTTCGGACATTTATGTTGAAGACGCTTCATTCTTAAAAATGGATAACATAACTTTAGGCTATACGTTTAGCAACATCTCTAAACATTTAAAAAGTTTAAGACTGTGGGGCGGTGTTCAAAACGTATTTACTATAACCAATTATAGTGGATTAGACCCAGAAGTATTCAATGGAATAGATAATATTATTTATCCAAGATCGAGAACCATTTTAGCTGGAGCTAATTTTAAATTTTAATAAAAACAACTATGAAAACAAGATTTAAAATATACAAAACAATTGGGCTTATAGGTCTTTTTATCGTGGCACTTACATCGTGTACCGATGACTTGAATATAACACCTAATGACGATCAAACCACACTTAGCGAAGATCTTTTTAAAGACGAGGCCGCCTACAAACAAGTATTGGCAGGTGTTTACGCTAATTTGGCTTTAACAGGAACCGATGGTGCAGGAAACTCAAACCTTAAAAACATTGATGCGGGAACGAGTCAATTTGGGCGTGTACTTTTATATGTGCAAACCCTGTCGGCAGATCAAATGATTTGGTCTTACGAAAACGACCCGGGCACCAGGGAAATCCAAAGAAACCTATGGACGGCGCAAAACCCATTGTTATTGGGTATGTTTAGTAGAGCACACCTTTCAATCGCCTTGGCAAACAACTTTTTAAGAGAAACCACGCCTGAGAAATTAGACGCGAGAAGTGTGTCTACAGCTGTTAGAAACGAAATGCCAGCATACAGGGCCGAAGCAAGATTAATGCGAGCTATGGCTTATTATTACATGATGGATATTTTCGGAAAAGCAAATTTTGCAGACGAAACAACGCCTATTAACTCGCAACCAGATGTATATGAAAGAGCAGAATTGTTTTCTTTTATTGAAAGCGAATTATTAGCGATTGATGCAGATTTGGTTGATGCAAAACAAAACGAATACGGCAGAGCAGATAAAGCTGTTGCTTATATGATTTTGGCTAAAATGTATTTGAATGCACAAGTTTATATTAATGCAGATCGATATGCGGATTGTCTAAGCTATAGCGAAAAAATAATTGGAAGTGGCTATACGTTAGCGAACAATTACCTCCACAATTTTATGGCAGACAACAATACAAATTCTGCTGTAAACGAAATTATTTTCCCTATTATCTCAGACGGATTCACAACTCAAAACTATGGGCCTACCACGGTAATGATTAATGGTTCGGTTGGTAGTTTAGAAGTAAATGGTTCAGAAGTTGGCGTTAGTGCTGGCGGATGGGGCGGCGCGCTTAGAGTTAGAAAGCAATTTGTAGAACTGTTTGATGGTTCGTTTAACACCGATACCAGAAACACGATTATTTCTGAAGGCAGACCTGTTGATATTGACGATATATCCGATAAAGATTCAGGGTACATTATTCAAAAATATTCAAATGCCACGTCAACGGGCGGTTTTGGGGTCGATCAAACTTTTGTTGATACCGATTTCCCATTGTTCAGATTAGCCGATGTGTATTTAATGTATGCCGAAGCCCATTTAAGAGGCGGTGGCGGCGACTTAACCACGGCACTTGGTTATATAAATGCATTGAGAACCAGAGCAAATAACCCAAATACGGTTGCTGCAAACGATTTAACTTTAGATTTTATTCTGGACGAAAGAGCTAGAGAACTGCATTGGGAAGCCCATAGAAGGCAAGATTTAATTCGATACAATAAATTTACCGGTGGTAATTACAATTGGGCCTGGAAAGGCAACGGAAGCAATGGTATTTCGTTACCGGCACATTTTAAAGTGTATCCTATTCCAACAGCAAGTATGGCTGCAAATCCTAATCTTACTCAAAACGAAGGATATTAAAATTATAAACAAATTAAGACGATGAAAAAAAATAAAATACTTTCAGCAGTTAGCATTATTGGTTTAGTTTTTCTATTCCTAAGTTCTTGCGACGATACTACTGACACATTCCAAATATCGGCTCCAACGGCGCCCATATTGGCAGATTTGAATTTTACCAGCATAGAGCTGGATGCCGTAAACACCTCTAATCCTGCACTAACATTAAATTGGGTAGAATCAGATTACGGACAACAAACGGCTGTAAATTACGCCATTCAGTTTGCTAACGACGAAGGGTTTACAAACCCGGTAACCGCAGCATCGATAACAGGACAAAGCGCACTTACATTATCTATAAGCGAAATTAATGCCGCAGCGGGTAATGCCGGTTTAAATCCTTTTGAATGGGCCACTCTATACACAAGAGTTGTGGCATCATTAGGGTCGCAAAACAGCGAGCCCATAAACTCCAACACACTTCAATTTGAGGTGTACCCATATTTCAACTACGTGTTTAACGACTATTATTTAGTTGGTAACGGCACAGCGCCGGGGTGGAATAACAATGCTAACAACCCACCATTATTTAGAGACGAGTCCAATCCAAATCTTTTTTATTACACCGGATATTTTGCAAAACCAGGTGGATTTGATGAAGGCCGATTTAAAGTTTTGGAATCAAGAGGCTTATGGCAACCGCAATGGGGCGTTACAGAGAGTGAAGGAAGCGACACGCCAAAAACCGAAGGAGATATTGCCGGAAACCCCGGAACACAATCTAACGACCCCGGACGTTTTGGTGTACCCGAAACAGGGTTTTATACCTTTACCATAGATTTTTCAACAAAAAAATACACCACGCAGCCTTTTGATGCTTCGGGAATTACAAGTCCTGTAACCTTATCAATTCAAGGCTCTAGTGTAGCAACAACAGCTATGACACCTTTAGCTTTTGATGGGCATATTTGGTATGCATCAGGGTTACGATTAACACCTGGAGACGTTACGTTTATAACAGACGGAGGCGCAACATGGGGTAGCACAACTTCTTTTTCGGGGGTTGCTACAGATGGCGGCGGATCTATTCCTGTAATTGTTGAAGACGACTACGATGTTTGGTTTAACGATTTAACGGGTCGTTATATCCTTATTCCGTTGAATTTATAATCATAAAAAAAATAGATATGAATTTATATATTAAAAAAATAAGCTTTCTTTTACTGTCATTTGCCTTTTTGTTCACAGCTTGTGAAACCGAAGAAAGCCTTACGATAACAACCCCGGAAGCCAAATTTGTTTTAAACACACCGGGTATTAGTACCGTGTTTTTAAATTTCGCTTTACCGGACAATCCAGCATTTACCATTTCATGGAATGATGAGGTAACTGGTGGGGGTACTTATAATGTAGAAATGTCTACAGACGAAGCTTTTACGGCTCCGGTTACTCTGGGAACGACAGATTCCAGTAACTTTTCAATGACGGTTGCCGATTTTAACAATGCTATTGCTAGCGCAGGCGTAAGCACGTTTAAAGATGTTGCCATTTACATGAGGGTTTCGGCTGGAAGCCAGCTTTCCAACAACATTTTACTTTTGGTTACAACCTATCCGGTTAATGCGCCAGAGATAAATAATGTAAATAACGGAGATGCTTTTGTGTTATCGCTAGACAATAACGATGTAACGGCCATAACAGTAGAATGGGATGATCCTATTTTGGATTCTTCATTAAATCAAGATGTTAGTTATGTTTTAGAAGGCGCAACGGCAGGTACCGATTTTGCAATGCCCATTGAAGCTGGTAATGTTACTAATCATAATGCCATAGCACTTACAAACGCGCAATTAAACGCCTTGGCTATACAAAGTGGCATTGCCGTAGATGCTACTGGAAATGTAGATTTAAGAGTAAGAGCAACGATTACCGATAGTGCTTCTGGTTCTGTTTTAGAAAGAATTTCATCAACGGTTACCATTTCGGTAACTACCTATTTAACCGTTTTGGATTTATCGACAAACTGGGGTGTTGTTGGTGCCGTAACTGGTTGGGGAGGTTCACCAGATTTACCTTTCTGGACCACAGATGTTGATGGTGTTTTAGTGGCCTATGTTACGCTACCAACTGGTGAAATTAAGTTTAGAGAAAACATGGATTGGGCAAACAATTATGGTGATAATGATGCAGATGGAACGCTTGATGACGGTGGTGCAAACATTAGTATTACAACCGCAGGCTCGTACAAAATTACCATGGATTTAAACAACCTAACCTATACCATTGAAAGCTTTTCATTAGGTATTGTAGGTGGTGCCTATAACGAATGGGGTGCAACACCGGATTTTATGTTGGAATACGATCAATATTCTGATGTGTTTAGAGGTATTGTAACTCTAATTGACGGTGAAATGAAATTTAGAATGAACAACGATTGGGGCACCAATTGGGGTGATGATGGTGTAGATGGTACTTTGGAAGAAGGCGGAGCAAACATAGTTGTTACTGCTGGAATATATATTGCCACTGTAAACATGAATGATTTAACGTACACTTTAGAACCCATAGATTATGTTTGGGGATTAGTTGGTGGTGCCTATAATGAATGGGGCGCAACTCCAGATGCTCAATTTACAAGAGATTGGTCGCGACCATTCAATGATATTTGGATTCTTAACGATGTGACTTTAATTGATGGGGAATACAAATTTAGAGCCAATAACGATTGGGGCGTAAATTATGGAGACGATGGAGGAGATGGCGTTTTAGAAGCCGGAGGTGCTAACCTAGTTACAACCGCAGGAACATATTCTTTTGTGCTGGATTTCTCAGACCCTGCAAACCCAACGTATACTAAGAATTAGATTTATTTTATACTTAAAAAAAGGCTGATGTACATCAGCCTTTTTTTTCCTAAAACAAAATAGATAATGAAAAAACTACTATACTCATTTTTTTTATTCATTACGGTATTAACACAGGCTCAAGTGGTTACTACATCGCCTGTAATACCAACAGCTTCCGATATTATAACTATTACATTTGATGCAACGGGAACGGAATTGGACGGTTACACTGGAGATGTATATGCACATACGGGTTTGCTCACTTCTGCATCGGCAAATAATACCGATTGGAAACACGTTATCGGTTCTTGGGGAAATAATACCAATCAGCCACAATTAACACCTACAGGCACAAACACTTACCAATTGGTAATTACGCCTGATATCCCAACTTTTTATAACTCTGGTTCATCAACCGTAACCGATATTGCTATTGTTTTTAGAAACAGTACTGGAACTGCACAATCAAGACCCGATATTTTTATTCCCATTTATGCGGCTGGTTTAAATGTTAGCATTACCAATCCTTCAGATGAATCGGTTTATGATTTGAACGATAATATTACCATAAGCGCAGAATCTAGTATAAATGCAGATTTAGAATTAAAGGTAAATAACGTTTCCGAACAAACAGCAACAAACACCACTACAATTTCCAAATCTTATACATTTACTTCAACAGGAAATTATACCATTGAAGCCATTGCAACCGAAAACAGCGAAACTAAAACAGAGCAAATTTCGGTTTATGTAAAAACACCTACTCAAAACGAAACCTTACCAACTGGCTTAAAAAATGGTTTTAACGATAATGGCGATGGCACCGTAACATTTGTTTTACAAGCGCCACTAAAAAGCGATGTTTTTTTAATTGGTGGATTTAACAATTGGACGCTCAACCAGGCTTATCAAATGAAAAAAGACGGCGATACGTTTTGGTTAACCGTAAATGGTTTAGATCCCAATACCGAATATGCCTATCAATACCTCATAGATTATAGTATAAAGGTTGCCGATCCTTATTCAAAAAAGATACTTGACCCTGATAACGATCAGTATATATCAAACGCAACCTACCCGAACTTAATGGCATATCCAACGGGAGAAACCACGGGAATTGTTTCTACCTTTAAAATAAATGAAACCGATTATGTTTGGCAAAACACAACATTTACACGGCCCAACAAAGAAAACATTATTATATATGAAATGCTTTTGAGGGATTTCACAGAAAGCAGTTCGTATCAAGATGCCATAACACACTTAGACTATTTACAAAACCTAGGTGTAAATGCCATAGAACTAATGCCAATTAACGAATTTGAAGGCAACATAAGTTGGGGTTATAACCCATCTTTTTACATGGCATTAGATAAAGCTTATGGTACAGCAAACGATTTAAAAGCATTTGTTGATGCCTGCCACCAACGCGGTATGGCCGTAATTACAGATGTTGTTTTTAATCATTCTTACTCGCAATCGCCTTTATTGCAAATGTATTGGGATAGCGCAAATAATCGACCCGCCGCAAATAGCCCTTATTACAACCAAAACCATAATTTAGTGGATAATACGGCTGCGCATTGGGGTTACGATTTTAATCACGAATCCAATTATACCGTTAACTTTTTTAATGATGTATTGAGTTTTTGGATGGAAGAATATAAAATTGATGGTTTCCGTTTCGATTTCACTAAAGGATTTTCAAACACCATATATTCAGGTGCCAATAATTGGGCTAGTGCTTACGATGCTTCTAGAATTCAAAACCTAAAGGCCTTTGCAGATCATGTTTGGAATGATTCTCCAGGAAATGAAGCTTATGTTATTTTTGAACATTTATCCGATAACACAGAAGAAACAGAATTAGCAAATTACGGCATTTTACTATGGGGAAATCTAAACCATAGTTTCAATCAAAATACTATGGGGTATGCCACAGGTGCAGATATTTCGTGGGCATCGTACAGTAACAGAGGCTGGAACAATCCGCATATTGTGGGTTATATGGAGAGCCATGACGAAGAGCGTTTAATGGTTAAAAATTTGGCCTACGGAAATGTTAACGGTGGTTATAATGTTAAAGATTTAGGTACTGCTTTAGATAGGCAAGAAGCGGCTTCGGTTGTGTTTTATGGAATTCCAGGGCCTAAAATGCTATGGCAATTTGGCGAATTAGGATACGATAAAAGCATTAATTGTGATGGCGATATTGAAAACGGCGCTTGTAGATTAGATAAAAAACCTGTGGCTTGGACTCTAGGTTACGATTCGGATTCAGACCGATTGGACTTGTTCAATGTTACTGCAAAAATGATTCAGTTAAAAAAGCAGTTTCCTTCAACATTTAATACCAATAATTTTAATCTTGACGTTGGTGGATTGGTAAAACGTATCAATCTTTATGACAATGTTGGTAGTTTAGACGTGGTAATTATTGCTAATTTTGATGTCGTTACGCAATCTGTTAATCCTAATTTTCCGGCAACAGGAACTTGGTATGATTCATTTTCAACCACAAGCATAAATGTTGCCAATCCTACTGCGGCTATAAATTTACAACCCGGTGAATACCGTTTATATTCGCAAACCCCAAGCCTAAGCGTTGCAACAGCTGAAAAAACAAATGTTATTAAAGCCTACCCAAATCCAACTTCAGAGTTTTTTCAGATAAATACATTTGTTGAATCGGTTTCGATTTTCGACTTAACAGGAAAACAGGTAAAAACCTTTAAAGGGGATTTTAATAAAGAACACCCTTTTGATATATCTGATTTAGCACCAAATGTATATTTAGCTAAGATTAATAGCAATTTAAATGAACAGTTCACATTGAAAATCGTAAAATTGGATTAATCTAAAAAGCGGTTTTATCTGATGTTACCCAACATTAGATAAAAAATAAAAACCCTTCATATCATTGATTTGAAGGGTTTTTTAATACGTTTCAATACGCAATAAGTGGAGTCGGAGAGAATCGAACTCTCGTCCAAACAAGTAACCAAAGGGCTTTCTACACGTTTATTCTTTTCTTGTTTTTTCGATTAAAAGCTGGTTAAAGACAACCCACTTTTAACTTAGCTTCTTTAGCTTCAAAAGGGCATCAAAGCACTGCCCAATCTATATTGACATTTACGATGCCTCAAAATGGAACGCCGTCAATCAAGGCTTTCCGGAGACATAAAGCTTGTACACCTTGTGTACCTAGGCTAATCTTACTATAAATTCAGATTATGCAGCTAAAGCGTAGTTATTCTCGCCGTTTAAAATTTGGTCTAGCCTTTTACGTGTTTCAATGCCATTACACGACGTGCTTACCGTTCAATTAATCTCGCTGTCAAAACCAGTCGACCCCTTTATTAATTTGTCACTTCGAGTGATTTTTATTTAAAAATCGTATCGAGAAGTGGGCGTTACCCACTTTTGCTTTTAATGGCAAAAGTGCGTCAGGCTTTCGGCAGTCGCTTTTTTTGCGAAAAACAAAAAAGAGCTTCAACAAATGCCTCAATCCTTAACGCGGGCTGCAAAGGTATCAAAAAGTTTTAATAACTAAACAGATACCGTATATTATGTACAAAATTTATACCAAATTATTAGTTGTCAGTTAATAAAAATTTTATCAAATTAGCACAAACAAATTAAATAAATGTACATCAAGTTTGCCATCATCAAAGAACGTAAAAACCCACCAGACCGACGGGTGGTATTCTCTCCCGAAAAATTTGCAGAAACCAAAACAAAATTCCCCCAAGGAGAATTTAAGGTGGAAGCGTCCAATATACGTGTCTTTCCAGACCATCAATACAAAAACAAAGGTTTTAAGGTAACAAACGATGTGTCAGATTGCGATGTGTTAATTGGCGTAAAGGAAGTGCCCATTAAAAATTTAATACCCAATAAAAAATACTTTTTCTTTTCGCATACCATAAAAAAGCAACCCTATAATCGCAAATTGCTAAAAGCTATTCTAGAAAAAAACATAGAACTTTACGATCACGAAACCATTGTAAATAATGAGGGATTTCGGTTAATAGGCTTTGGGCGTTATGCGGGTTTAGTTGGTGCTTACAACGGGTTTAGAGCTTTGGGTTTAAGAGATAACCTGTTCAATCTCCCAAAGGTGGAAACCCTTGCGGACTTAGATGCCGTAAAAGCAGAATTAGATAAAATCGAGCTGCCAAATATTAAAATAGTACTCTCCGGAACCGGAAAAGTAGCCCAGGGCGCCAAAGAAATTCTGGACCATTTAAACATCAAGCAAGTTAGTGATGCTTTGTATTTAACCACAAAATTTACCGAACCGGTGTATTGTATGGTCGATGTTATGGAATACAACAATCGTAAAGACGGAAAAGTAGGCGACAAGGCCGAGTTTTATGCAGACCCAACAGATTACGAAAGCAATTTTATGCCCTACGCCAAAGTATCCGATTTTTTTATAGCAGGTCATTTTTACGGGAACAATGCCCCCTTTTTATTTACCAGGGAAGATGCCAAAAACCCCGAATTTAAAATCAATTTGGTTTCCGATATCTCTTGCGATATTGATGGCCCCATAGCTTCAACCATACGGGCATCGACAATTGCAGATCCGTTTTATGGCTACGACGCGCAAACCGAAAGCGAGGTGGCTTTTAATGCTGCAAACGCCATAACCGTTATGGCCGTAGATAATTTACCCTGCGAACTCCCAAAAGACGCCAGCGAAGGGTTTGGCGAAATGTTTTTGGAACACGTTATTCCTGCATTTTTTAATAACGATGCCGATGGAATTTTGGAACGCGCCAAAATTACCGAAAATGGAAAGCTCACCGAACGCTTTGCTTACTTACAGGATTATGTTGATGGCTTAGAGTAGATTTGTTTAAAAATCCAATAACTAACAGTTAAAAAACTGCCAAATAATAAAACAAATAACCACGCAAATTTATTGGCGTAGGGCTGTATTACTATATTTAAAATATCGGTTATTAAATATTTTGAATGGCTTAAAATTTCCCAAGAATTGTAACGTAAAAAACGCCCTAAATACACGCCGAAACTCGATAAAAACAGAATAAATATTACGCCGTAGTTTAATAATTTATATTTAAAAAAAGGTTTTAAAATAACTTTCATATCTAAAATGGATAAATAAAACAATAGCAATCCGTTAGCGGCAAAGGCACTCACCATTAGTATATCTAACCAAATAATAGGAGCGGAGCTGAGTTGTAAATGAATTAAATCGGTAACTATATAAGGGGCATTGGGTAAAAAAAGCAGCCAAACGCAAAACCAAACCAAGAGTGCAAATTTATTAAGCTTGGGGAGGCTTACCAAATATGTGGTTATGGCAAATGGAACGGCTGCTAAAAACAAGTTCCAGACCAAAAACAAGTAGAAAAAGGAATGTGTCAACTTCATTCTAAGCATAAGTAATACAATGCAAAAAGCCATTGAAATACTTAACAGAGCGAAGGTTTTAAATCGGTTTATAAAGAGGTGTTTTATGTTATCCATGGGTTTGTAATTTATATTCAACAATTAATACGCTGATGATGCCCAACGTATAAGCCACTAAATCTGAAACATGAAATGTGCTGCCCAAAACAAGTTTTGCCAATTGGTTATTTTGGAGATTGAGCAGTTTTAAAAGATTTGCTAATTGTAATAATTCAATAGTAAAAGCAAATACCAAAATCAATATGGCAAGCTTAAAGGAGTTGATTTTTATTAAGCTTTTAAAAAAACAATAGATTAAAATGACCACTAAATAATCGCCAAAGGTATGCCGGATAAAACCGCTTTTTAAAAAGATGGCAATCAGTATTTCTGTAATAAACAGAAGGATGGTTATGGTTAAATAGGTTTTGTTGAGTTTTATAAACATGCGATTACCAATTAGGATTGACTGAGCTTAAAGTTATTGATATTACGATATAGAAATAGACGACTGCAATTGGAATATTTAATAGCATAATGCCACTAGTTTTAATTAATTCTGATCGATGCTGACTATCGATAGCTATTGCAATGATGTTAACAACCAAAAGAAGCATATTTATAACAAGTGCTATTATTACAAAGTAAAAACCAAAGCTTCCGATGCTATTGGAATTATCAAAATATAGATAAAGTGATAATGTTGTGGTGCCGATTATAAAGCTTAAAAAAGCGACAATTTTCCCTAAGTATATTAAATCTTTCATTTTTTTATGGTATGACTTTTCAAATATGTTTTTGACTGCGGATTAATCACTAAACCCAGCAAAGAGATGCGTTAGCGATTGAAACGACATCCTTTTTAAACTTGAGGGAAATGCATTATTGATAGTGCTAAAATTTGGCAGATTGCCGTGTCCTTCGTCCTCGCAATGACGTTTAAAAAGATATAGTGTAAAGCGCGACCCCGATGTTTTCGGGGTAACGCCCAAATAATTAGTGTTTAATGAAATCATCCGTTGTTCCAATCTATTTTTCGTGATACAAACATGACGATGGCGAGTATTAAAAACAGGCCGATACTGCCTACCAAAAGCGCGTAGTTTTCCAATTGGATGATGACGTAAATAAAGGTATAAAGTGCCGTTAGCGATAGCCCGATGAATAGCGGAAACTTAAATGTTTTTAATATGGATTTTGAGTACAGGGTGATGAGCGCGATTACCGAAATGCCTGCGATGACGTAGGCTTTTAAAAAGTTGCTGTGTTCGGATATGGAGACGAGCAGCGTGTAAAACATGGTGAGTGCAAGCCCAATCATTAAATACTGAAACGGGTGGATGTTTATTTGGCTTAGGGTTTGTATTAAAAAGAAGATTAAAAAGGTGAGTGCGATAACCAGAAATCCGTATTTGGCGGAGCGTTCGCTTTTTTGGTATTCGTCGACCATAACCATGAATTTTGTGCCAAATGCAAACTCATTTAGCTTTGGTATGTTGTTTAAATGCAGTTGCGAAAAGGCTCGGTTTATGTGCAGCACTTTCCAATGGGCCTTAAAGCCATCTTTGGTTATTTCCTTGGTTTCGTCGTTGGGCAGATAATTGCCCATAAAACTGGGGTCTGCCCAATTTGATGTCATGTCCATGGTGGTGGTTTTACCAATAGGAATTATTTCTATTTGCTCGCTTCCGTTAAAAGTCATATCGAATTCGAAATTTTTTGGGGCTTCAAATGGCAAATCTTCTTTTTTAATGAATGCGGATTCCAATTCGTTTAAATAGGAATTGTTGGTGTTGTTGAAATTGGTTTCGAAAGCGTATTTTGAGTGATTTAAACTGATGAGCATTTCGTTTTTAATGCCTTTTAAATTTGAGGTTTTAATGATGATGGTGGCTTTGTTCCAAACGATGTCCTCGTCTTTAATGTCCTTTAATGCGAGTTGGGGTTTTATGTAGTTTCCGGAAAAATTCATTTTAGAGGTATAAACCGCCGACTCGAAATTGCCGCGTTTTAGGGTTTTTGAATCTACCGAAACCTTGGTGTTTAAGCTTTCGGGAAAAATGTAAGCATACTTTATGTGGGTTTGCGTTTCGGTGGAGTAGGTGTTTGATTCTTTATTATAAATGGTGGTTTCTTTATAGGTTTTGTACGGCAATTTTAAAATAGGGCCATAAACCAACACATGGTTTCCCCATTTATCGTTTATTTCGTTAACCACATCAGCTTGCCTATAAGCGCGTTCGTGAATTAAACTGTTTATGTAAGACAGTGGAATGAGTAAAATAATGACTAAAAACCCTACCATAAGCATACGTGCCGTAATGGAGGTTTTTAACCAGTTGCCGAATTTGTTTTGCTGTTTGTTTTCCTGTGGTGTGTTTGAGTGTTCCATAATGCGTGTTTAATTTGTTTTTATTGCTTTAGAAATGGTGTTTATCATATTTAAAAGTACTTTGTTTTTCAAAGTATAAGATTAAAAAAATATATTCGTTCTCAATTGGTGTGATTGAGGGCTCTAATTTGGGTTTTGTATTCCAGTGGTAAAATGATGGCTTTTAAAAATGTATCTAGATTGATGGTTCGGCTTATTTTGTATAGCGGTATCAGCGGTTTTAATATTGAAAAGGATTTGAGGTGCAACAATTCCCGAACCGGTTTTGGTGTGATTAGTATTTGTGATTCCAATAGCAACCTATACCTCAGTAAACCTAAATGTTTTCGGTATTGTTTAAGTAAATCTTTGGTAAATGAACCATGGTATAAATTTTGATTGAGATGCAATAAGCGCATGGCTTTAAAACCCTCATAGGTTTTTGGTAAATCTTTTATTTCCATCTGTTGGCCGACTTCTAAAAAAACATGAAATACGTCTTCTTTTTCGTGTGTTTTTAGCGGTCGTTCTAAAATTTCAAACGATCTTATAGAGTAGTCTATCAACATAAAAAGTACATCTTTATAAGCCCAATTTGGTATGGGTTTTCCGCGTTTTTTTTCTACCGAACGGTGTATGGCATTAATATGCTTGATGGTTTTAAATGCCGTTTCCTTTTCTGAAAACACAATGCCTCGTGCGTAAGCCACCGTTGAAAACAATCGTCCTAAAGGATCTTTTGGAAGCTTGCCGGTAAAATACAACCAATCCACAGCTTTGTTAAGCGCAAATTCTGCCGAAGCTCCAGCAAAAATTAGGAGAATAGTATCGCTCTTTCCCCATATTTCCCTAACTATTGAATTTTTGTCTACGAAATAATTCATCTTTTTTCGACTTTATAAGCCATTATTGTTTGTTAATCAATTTTTCAAGGGCGTCAATATGCTTTTTAAATTCCGCTCTTCCCAGTTTGGTGGTTGAATAACGCGTGTTTGGTTTTCTGCCAATAAATTGTTTTTCTACTTTTATATATTCCGCTTTTTTCAAGGCTTTGGTGTGGCTTGCCAAATTGCCATCGGTGGCGCCCAAAAGTTCTTTTAGCATATTAAAATCGGCATACTCGTTAACCATTAAAACAGACATGATGCCCAGTCTAATTCGGTGGTCGAATGCTTTATTTATGTTGGTTATAATGCTCATTTTTTAATATTCAGTCAACAGTACTCAGTTTGCAGTCTTTCTTTTGCGACTTAGCGTCTTTGCGAGAACATTACGTCCTGTCATATTTAAAATGCATCCAAGTGCCATAAACAATATGCATAATACCAAAACCCAATATCCAAAGCCAAAATCCGTATCCGGGAAACCAAGCGCAAATTAAGCCTATAATAATTTGAATATAACCTAAATACCGGATATCGCCTATGCTGTATTTTGAGGCGTTTACCAATGCCAATCCGTAAAACATGAGCATTAACGCAGCAGTTTGACCGTATTTTTGCTGATTTAAAATGATTAAAATATACAAACCACCAACTACCAAAGGAATTAAAAAGTTAATTACCAATCGTTTTGATGTGGCGTTCCAAATTTTCGCTCCCTGTTGTTTTGCTTTTTTGGTGGTTAAAAAGATGCCCGTTAAAATACTTAATGCGGCAACCAAAAATAAATCGAGCATAACCAGTCTGAAAATTTTACCATCTAAAATTAACGTACCATCGCCGTATGCCATAACGAGCCAATAGGCTATGGCAGCGCCAATAAGCGCATAAATGCCCGCAAGGATACCCGATAATCCGCTAAGTGATATAAAACGAGAGGATTTGTTCATTAAATCCTTTATTTCGCTAATGTCTTTTAAATAATCTTTTGATTCCATATAAAAGTACTTTGAATTGCAAAGTAAATAAATTATTTCAAATAGAACAATAAAAGTTTTTTTAATTTTTGTTTTACGACCTTATAATTGTTTTCAAGATGGTTTATTTTTTCGTTGAAATTCATTATCTTATAGTGTTATTAATTTAAAATAAAGTGTCATGAATCCAATATTAATATTTACGATATTTATTATCGTATTCATACTTTCGGGGATACGGATAATTTATGAATACAAACGAGCTTTAAAATTTAGGTTTGGTAAATATATTGAAACACTACAACCTGGGTTTAGATGGATTATTCCGTTAATAGAAACTATACAAGTTGTTGATATTAGGGTTATTACCATTAATGTGGTTTCTCAAGAGGTTATGACCGAAGACAATGTGCCTTGTAGTATTGACGGCGTTGTTTTTTTTAAGGTTATCGATCCGGAAATGGCGGTGTTGGAAGTGGAAGAATATACCTTTGCCATTACACAGTTGTCGCAAGCGGCCTTACGGGATGTTTGCGGTAAGGTTGAATTGGATACCATTCTGTCTAAACGTGAAGAAATGGGGAACAATATTAAAAAGATAGTAGAAGTTGAAACCAAAGATTGGGGTATAGATATTATAGATGTGAAAATAAAGGATATCCAACTACCTGAAAACATGAAGCGTATGATGGCTAATCAGGCAGAAGCAGAGCGTTCTAGACGGGCGCGTATTATTTTGGCCTTGGCAGAAGAGCAGGCTGCAGGTAAATTGTTAGAAGCAGGAAAATTAATTGATCAATCGCCATCAGCCATAAAGTTGAGGTTGTATCAAACCTTGTCTAATATAGCAGCAGAGAAGAATTCTACCATTTTATTCCCTTTTCCTGAAGAAGTATTGCCAAAAAAATCGAAGTAAAAAAAGACAAATTACATGCTTTTTTTAAGAGAACGAAATTGAAAAATTATCGAAAAAGAAAACAATTATGTTGTCTTTTTCTTTTTTGATAGGATTTACAAAACGGATTTCAATAAGTATTTACGCTAAAAACATACCGCTTTATTTAGTGTTTATGCTTAAATTATTAAATTAGCATTGTGAATCCTGCCGAAGTCTATATATTAAACCAACCCGAACCCTTTCGTTCAATTTTGATGCATATTCAGGTGATTATAGAGCACACCATTCCTAATGCAGTATTAAAATACAAATGGCGGATTCCTTGTTATTACTTAGGGGAAACACCGGTTTGCTACTTAAATGCCAGTCATAAAAAGCAATTTGTAGACGTGGGTTTTTGGCATTCGGCGTACCTCTCAAAATTTGATGAACACCTAGTTAGCGAGAATCGTAAAGTGGTGAAATCGCTGCGTTACCACACTTTAGAAGATATAGATAATGATATATTTATAGCTATTCTAAAGGAAGCTGAAAAACAAAAAGGGAAATCGTTTTATAATAAATAGTTTATAGGCTATTTATTGTTTTTCTGATAGCCACTAAATTGGTTAACAGACCTTCCAAATTATCCAAATGCAACATATTGGCGCCATCACTTTTAGCATTTGCGGGATCAAAATGTGTTTCTATAAACAAACCATCAACGTGGTTAACAATACCCGCACGAGCAATGGTTTCAATCATATCCGGTCTGCCACCTGTAACGCCAGCACTTTGGTTGGGCTGTTGTAACGAATGCGTAACATCTAAAACGGTTGGTGCGTATTGGCGCATGGTTGGAATACCTCGAAAATCCACAATCATGTCTTGGTAGCCAAACATGGTGCCTCTATCGGTTATCCACGCTTTATCGCTACCAGCATCCTTTACTTTTTGTACGGCGTGTTTCATGGCTTCCGGACTCATAAATTGCCCTTTTTTTAAATTGACCACCTTACCGGTTTTGGCTGCGGCAACTACCAAATCGGTTTGGCGTACCAAAAAAGCAGGAATTTGCAGCACATCAACATACTGCGCCGCTAATGCAGCATCGCTGGTTTCATGAATATCGGTAACCGAGGGCACATCAAATTTTTCTGAAACCTTAGCTAAAATCTCTAAAGCTTTTTCGTTTCCAATACCTGTAAAACTATCAATTCTACTTCTATTGGCTTTTTTAAAGCTGCCTTTAAAAACGTATGGAATGTCCAGTTTGTTGGTTATGTTAACTACTTTTTCGGCAATTCTTAAAGCCATGTCTTCGCCTTCAATGGCGCAAGGGCCACATAAAAGAAAGAAGTTATTGGATTGTGTGTGTTTTATTTTTGGGATATCTTGAAGCTTCATAAAAAATGGTTTCAGCAAATTTAAGGCTACAAAGATACTAATTCAGAATTCTAAATTCAGGTTTTTTGAATTTTCAATGAATAAACACAATAATATATTCATTATTTATAAGTAACTTTGCACGCCCAAAAAAAAGGAGCATATATTATGGCTAACATTAAAAACATTGCAATCATTGCGCACGTCGATCATGGTAAAACCACTTTGGTCGATAAAATCATGTATCACTGCCAGTTATTTCGTGAGAACGAAAACACGGGTGATTTAATTTTGGATAACAATGATTTAGAACGTGAAAGGGGAATTACCATCACCTCAAAAAACGTATCTGTAATTTATAAAGACACCAAAATTAATATTATCGATACGCCTGGTCACGCCGATTTTGGAGGTGAAGTGGAGCGTGTTTTAAATATGGCCGATGGTGTTTTGCTTTTAGTTGATGCCTTTGAAGGCCCTATGCCACAAACCCGTTTTGTATTGCAAAAAGCCATAGATTTAGGTTTGAAGCCATGTGTGGTAATTAATAAAGTAGATAAAGAAAACTGTACACCAGATGAGGTACACGAAAAAGTTTTTGACTTAATGTTTGAGCTTGGTGCCGAAGAATGGCAATTGGATTTTCCAACCGTTTACGGTTCGGCAAAAAATAATTGGATGAGCGATGATTGGCAAAATGAAACCAAAAACATTGAGCCTTTGTTGGATATGGTTATCGAACATATTCCAGCTCCTAAATTACCAGAGGGCAATACGCAAATGTTGATTACATCCTTAGATTTTTCGTCGTTTACAGGACGAATCGCTATTGGGCGTTTAACGAGAGGCGAATTAAAAGTAGGACAAAATATTTCGTTGGTAAAGCGCGATGGTTCTATTGTGAAAAATAAAATTAAAGAACTGCATACTTTTGAAGGTTTAGGGCGTTTAAAAGTAGACGAGGTTCAAACGGGTGATATTTGTGCCATTGTTGGTCTTGAAGGTTTTGAAATTGGCGATACCGTTGCCGATTTTGAAGCACCGGAAGGTTTAAAAACCATTGCTATTGATGAGCCTACGATGAGTATGTTATTTACCATTAACGACTCGCCGTTCTTCGGGAAAGACGGAAAGTATGTAACATCTCGTCATATAAAAGACAGATTGACTAAAGAATTGGAAAAGAATTTAGCACTTCGAGTTGAAGAAACCGATAGTGCCGATAAATTTATGGTTTTTGGTCGTGGCGTTTTGCACTTATCGGTTTTAATTGAAACGATGCGTCGCGAAGGTTACGAATTGCAAATTGGGCAACCCCAAGTAATCATAAAAGAAATTGATGGTGTAAAATGTGAGCCAGTTGAAGAAATGACGATTGATTTACCCGAAGAAGTTTCAGGTAAAGCCATTGAAATGGTTACCCTGCGTAAAGGCGAAATGCTAAGTATGGAAGCCAAAGGAGACCGTATGGTTTGCGAGTTTATCGTGCCGTCAAGAGGTATAATTGGTTTGCGTAATCAGTTGTTAACCGCTACGGCTGGAGAAGCTATTATGGCTCACCGATTTAAAGAATACCAACCGTTAAAAGGCGGTATTCCAGAGCGTCAAAACGGAAGTTTGGTATCTATGGAGAAAGGACAGGCCATTCCGTATTCTATTGATAAATTACAGGATAGAGGTAAGTTTTTTGTTGATCCGGGTGAAGATATTTACGAAGGACAGGTCATTGGTGAAAACTCTCGTGGTGATGATATGACGGTTAACGTAACCAAAACCAAAAAATTGAGCAACGTGCGTTCTTCAGGGGCTGACGATAAAGCTAAAATTGTACCGGCAATTAAGTTTTCTTTAGAAGAAGCTTTGGAGTATATTCAAAAAGATGAATATGTTGAGGTAACACCGAAGCACTTACGTTTACGTAAAATATTTTTAACGGAAGTTGAGCGTAAAAGAAATAAATCCATCTAATGTCATGCATTAGCAAAAAAAATAAAGAGGAATTCTAATAAGGGTTTCTCTTTTTTTATGGCTTAAAAAAAAAGGTTTTTGGGAACTACGGAAACGGCGTATATAGGCAACCGTTTTGCTATTACCCGTTTTCAATAAATGTATTCCACTTGGTTATATGGCATGGGCAGCGTTTCTTCCTGGTAATTTCACAGGTTTTTATCTATACTAATATTAAACTAAATACGTTAAATGATTTTGTATATTTGGTTCATTCAGAAAACACACATGGCATAGTGGTGTTTTTAAATAAAAAATGGCATTAAATTATAAACCTTTTTAAGAAAAAGTAAATTCATATTAATTGAAGAAATTAATAGATTACATAAACAATAACGTTTTAATAAAAATTACTTCGCTAAAAACAGCTGCCATTTTAACTAGAATGATTGCTGGTATATTAACATCAAAAGCCATTGCTGTTTTTATTGGGGCTGAAGGTCTTGCGTTAATAGGTAATTTACGAAACTTTGTTGGTTCTGCCCAATCTGTAGCTATACTAGGGCTATATAAAGGCTCTGTAAAGTATATAGCGGAATATAAAGATAACATAGTTAGGTTAAGCAAAACCATTTCTACGGTTTATTATTTTGGTTTTGTATCTTCAATTTCGGTGTCGCTTTTATGTTATTTTAATGCAGAAAATATCAATAATTTAATCTTCCCAAATTACAGCAACTATGCTTATGTAATTAAAATATTTGCTTTTGTACTGCCCTTTTATGCTTTGAATATGTTTTCGTTTTCCATAATGAATGGCTTTTCAAAGTATAAAATACTCATTATAATAAACATTATAGGTCAGATTTTAGGTGTGTCCATCACCTTGCTATTGATTTATCAAAACAATATAGATGGGGCCTTAATTTCGGTTGTCATTGCAGAATCCTTAATATTTTTAATCACTTTGGTAGGCATTATAAATAGGCGTAGTTTAACACCGCTTATTCAGGTGAAGCAAGTTAGTTTTGCCTATTTTAAACGGTTGAGCTCGTACTCGATCATGGCGTTGTTTTCGGCTGTTTTGTTACCCCTTGTTGCTTTGGCAATTCGATCGTACATAATTGAAAACATAGGTTATAAAGATGCTGGTTTTTGGGAGGCTATGACGCGCATATCCAAATACTACTTAATGTTGGTTAGCTCGTTAATGGCACTTTATATTTTACCCAGATTTACTGAAATCGATACGGTTAAGGGATTTAGAAAAGAAGTTTTTGGATTTTATAAAACCGTAATACCCGTATTGGTGCTTGCTTTATTTTTGATATATTTATTAAAGCCATTTATTGTAACGCTTGTTTTTACTGAAGAATTTAAACCCGTTGAAGACTTGTTTTTATGGCAATTATTGGGCGACTTCTTAAAGGTTTTATCTTTGGTGATAGCCTATCAGTTTTTAGCAAAAAAAATGCTTTGGCACTATGTGGTAACCGAAACATTTTTAGTGGTTATTTTGTATATAACAAGTGTGTACTTTATTAATATGTTTGGCGTAGTAGGAGCAGTGATAGGGCATTTTGTGAGTTACTTAATGTACTACGGCATCATTTTATTAATATTCGGAAGCTCGCTTTTTGGGGTGGAAGTTGAAAAGGATTAAAAACAAGGCTATAATTGTTTCTTGTCAAAACACTAATAATGGAAGATTACAAAGTAGTTAAATATTCATCATCAAATTATAAGGAATGGAATGATTTTTTGGATACATCTAGAAATGCAACATTTTTATTTCATCGTGATTTTATGGAATATCATTCTGATAGGTTTAGGGATTTTTCGTTGCTGGTATATCGTAAAAACAAATTGATTACGATATTGCCCGCTAACTTAGATGGCGAGTTGCTTTATTCTCATCAAGGTTTGAGTTATGGCGGATTTTTATTGCCAAATAAAGTTGCTTTTAAAACTGTTTTTGAAGCTCTCAAATGTGTTTTGGTTTTTTTAGAACGTAACGACATAAAAAAAATTATTCTTAAACAAATACCCAAGATATATTGCAATAAACCTTCAGATGATTTAGATTATCTCATGTTTATTTTGAAAGCCAAATTATTTAGACGTGACCTTTCAATGACCATAAAATTAGATAAAAAAAATCAGTATTCTACACTCAGGAAACGAAAAATAAAAAAAGCCCAAAATTTAAAGTTTGTAGACGACACTGACTTGCCCTCGTTTTGGAATTTAATATTAATACCGAATTTAAAAAAAAAATTTAACGTAAAGCCCGTCCATTCCCTTGAAGAAATAACAAGGTTGAAACAAACTTTCCCCTATAATATTAAACAGTTTAATGTTTTTGATGATGACGGTTTATTGGCAGGGTGCACTGTTTTTGAAACTGAAAAAGTAGCGCATTTGCAGTATGTTTCAACCAAAAAAAATATTAAAGACGGTGCATTAGACTTTTTGATTCATCAACTTTTGACAACAGTTTATAAAAACAAGACGTATTTCGACTTTGGGATTTCAAATGAAAACCAAGGAAAGAATATCAATTTGGGGTTGCTCAATTGGAAACAAAGTTTTGGAGCATCACCCATAGTTCATGATTTTTATGAGATAAAAGTCAACAGCCATCCTTTGCTAAACAATGTGATGCTATGATAAGGTTTTTAGATTTAAAATTAGTAAATCAGCGTTACAACGACGTTTTTAAAAAATCATTCGATAATTTTTTAAACAACGGACACTATATTTTAGGAGAGCAAGTTATCGGCTTTGAAAAAGAATTTGCAGCTTATTGTGGCACTAAGCATTGTATTGGGGTGAGCAATGGATTGGATGCTTTGGAACTTATCTTTGAAGCTTATAAAACCTTGGGTGTTTTAAAGGCAAATGATGAGGTTATTGTACCGGCCAACACCTACATTGCCAGTGTTTTATCTATTAGTAATTCAGGTTTAAGGCCAGTTTTGGTTGAGCCAAACATAAACACGTTTAATATTGATCCTTCTCTAATTGAAAAGGCAATAACCTCAAAAACTAAGGCTATCTTGGGGGTTCATTTATACGGACGACTTTATGATGTTGAGCAGTTGGAAAAAATAGCAATAAATAATAATCTGGTTTTAATCGAAGATGCAGCACAAGCGCATGGAGCTGCTACTATAGATGGTAGAAAAGCAGGAAATGTTTCAAATGCTGCGGCTTTTAGTTTTTACCCCACTAAAAATTTAGGTGCTTTGGCTGATGCTGGAGCGGTTACCACAAATGATAAAGCGCTTGCTGATGTTATTTTTAAAATGAGACATTACGGAAGAGCATCCTCTTATGAAAACGATATAAAAGGGCGCAATTGTCGATTAGACGAAATTCAAGCTGCATTTTTAAGGATTAAATTAAAACACCTTAAAACAGACAACATTAGAAGACAGGGCATTGCAAGAACATACTTTGAGCTAACAAAAAACGAAAAAATTATACTTCCTCACTGCAAAATCCTTAGTCAACATGTTTTCCACCTGTTTGTTATTCGGAGTAATAAAAGAGATTTACTTAGAGAATATCTTTATAAAAATGGTGTGGAATCCATAGTTCATTACCCAATACCAATACATCATCAAAAAGCGTATCAAGAATTTGGCAGTTTAAAACTGCCAATTACAGAACAAATCCATAATGAAGTCTTAAGTGTACCTTTAAATACAGGATTGAATAGTGAACAGGTTCTTAAAATAGTAAAGCTAATTAACAGTTTTTAATTCTTGGTGGACAGCGAAAAAAACGCATATAAGCAAATTTTAAAAGCAACGTCATTATTTGGTGGGGTTCAGTTTTTAAATATCATTATTTCTGTTATTAAAACAAAGGTTGTAGCCCTAATATTAGGCCCTTCTGGTATTGGTATTTTAACGCTTTTAAATACATCTTTAAATGTTTTGGGCAGCGCTACAGGTTTTGGGCTAGACTCAAGTGGGATTAAAAGCATTTCAGAATCTTTGGGCATAAAAAACGATGAAGCCTTAAAAAAAAAGATTCTAATCTTTAAAAAATTGATTTTATTTACGGGTGTTTTTGGTGCATTGATTACTCTTGTTTTTTCACCATATTTAAGTCAAATAGCTTTTGGTAGTAAAGATTTTACAGTGTCCTTTATTTGGTTGTCCCTAGCCGTTTTATTTAGGCAGATAACACAGGGGTATTTAACAATATTAGAGAGTTTAAGTAGATTAAGGTTATTTGCAAAAAGCAATTTGTTTGCCAATTTTGCGGCTCTAATCGTTACATTACCCATGTATCTTTATTGGGGTTTTGATGCCATTGCCCCAGCCATTGTAGCTTCAACATTTATCAGTTTTGTTTTTTCATATTTTTATGTTAATCCTATATATAAAAGTAAAGAGAAAATAGCTTTTAAGCCCACTTTTGTTGAAGGCAAAGAGATGATATATTTAGGCATGGCATTAGGGTTGAGTGGATTGACAAGAACCCTGTCTGAATATTTGGTCCAAACGGGAATTAGTTTTCAAGGAGGGATTGATGAAGTAGGGTTTTATGGCGCAGGATTGCTAATTCTTAATTCTTATGTTGGCATCATTTTTTTGGTTATGAGCAAAAATTATTTTCCTAAACTTTCCTTGGTATGTAATGAAAATGATAAAATAAAGAAATTAACATTTCAACAGGCATTTATTTCTATTGTTTTAATAACCGTGATTATTATCTTTTTTATAATTTTTGCACCGTTACTAGTGAAACTGCTCTTTTCTGAAAAATTCAGTTCCATAGTACTCATGATATCAATAGGTGTTCTAGGGATGCTTTTTAAGGCAATATCATGGAGCCTTGGCTATATTATTATTGCTAAAGGAGACTCAAGAGTTTTTATAAAAACAAGCCTAGGGTTTAGCTCACTTTACCTTATTATGCTTTTGTCTGGGTATTACTTATTTCAATTAAATGGTGTTGGTATAGCTTTTTCACTCTATTATCTTTTTCATTTTATTGGAATAAAAATTATAGTGGAAAATAAATACGGCATATCTTTAAATAGCGAAATTTATAATATACTTTTTAAATGTTTGGTTATTTGTCTTGTGGTTTTTTCATTGTCTTTTTTAGAAAAATCCTTATTAAAGTATGTAACTATGGCTGTGGCTGGTGTTTTGTCACTCATTTATTTATTTTATATTTTTAACAAAAAGGTTCCTATTAGGGAATTTCTTATGTCATTTAACAAGAAAAGCAAATAAATGGATAAGCCACTTCGGAAGTTATATTATTGGTTAAAATTTCAATTATCTGTTAATTGGATCAAGACGTTGTATTTTAATTTTAAGAAATTCCCTTTTAAAGTAGCCATTAAATTACCCGTGTATTTTTATGGTAGTGTTAAGCTTACCTGTTTAAAAGGCAAAATTATTATTGATGCACCTATAAGAAGAGCAATGTTGGGTTTTGGCCAACAATTTGAGTTGGGAACGCGACAAAAAAGTGTCGCTGAATTAAATCTATCAGGTCAACTTGTTGTTAAAGGGCATGTTCATATTGGAAAAGATAATTTATTGTACATTGGTTTAGGTGCGTACTGCGAGTTTGGACACATGACCTGTTTGGGGTCTGATGTAAAACTTTTTTGCACCAATAAAATTGTATTGGGTCAATGGGCAAGAATTGGCTACCAAAGCCAGCTATTAGATACTAATTTTCATAGTATGTTTGATACGGTAACCAAAAAGAGGCTTCCGTTGAGTGCGCCAATTTATATAGGCAATTACAATTCAATAGCAAACAGAAACAGTATTATGCCAGGAACCAAAACACCAGACTATTGTGTGGTGGCTTCTAATAGCTTGTTAAATAAGGATTATGCCTATTTAGGCCACAACATTCTCCTGGGTGGTGTGCCCGCTAAAGTAATTAAAAGGAACTTTAGTAGGGATTGGGAAGGAGAGCGTAAGGGAATAGAGGATTTTTTAATACGTAAAAAATAGATTAAGTGAATTTAGAACAGGTCAAAATCATCGAGATTCCAAAAATTAAAGACAATAGAGGCAACCTTTCTGTTATAGAGAAGGATTTGTTGCCGTTTTTATTTAAACGAGTTTATTATTTGTACGATGTGCCCAGTGGAGCCTATAGGGGTGGTCATGCCCACAAAGAGCAAGAAGAATTTTTAATTGCTTTAAGTGGTAGTTTTAATGTAGTGTTGCAAGATAGGACTGGAAAAAAAAGAACATTTACCCTTAATAAACCCAATCAAGGTTTACTGGTTAGCAATATGATTTGGCGCGAATTGGAAGGTTTTTCATCTGGGGCGGTTTGTTTGGTGGTGGCTTCTGATGTTTATGATGAAAGTGATTATATAAGGGATTTCGAAAAATTCATGGAAATGGAATAATAATATCTATAGCATTGATACTAATTTCCTAAAAAACGGGCTTTGGCTAGCTAAGAAGTGAATATAATCTCTTATGTTTTTAGATTCTATCTTTTTAAATGTTTCTTTTCCAAGCTGTTTTTCTTCAAAATACCCACTTAAAAACAATAGTTCTTTAAAGTAATCTTTATTGAATGTTTTAATTAAGTTATTGTCATATTGATATTTTTCAGAAAAATAGTCAAATAATCGTTTCATTTGATTTTTTAAAAAATAATGACTTTCAAAAGTTCTTTTGTGCGAATAAGAATTATCGTGTACTCTGTAAATATGTAATGATTCTTTAATCATATCAAAATTAGTATTCATAATTAAATCTACTAAAATAGGATAGTCTTCAATAGTAATTCCCATATCTATATAAGAATCAAAATCTACGTACTTATATAAGTGATTTCTATTATAACAAATGCCAATTGGAGCAACCTGCCCTAACAATACTTTTTCTTTATAAACTTCTTTAGAGGCTACAATATGTTTTTTGTTATTGTATTTCCTTATCGATTTATTTTCCACAGTTAATTTATCAAAGCCGCTATCAACAAACCCCAAACTAGAATCGGTATTTAAAACATTAATCATTTTTTGCAGCGTGTATTCATGTTTTAATATATCATCGCCGGCTATGTCAAAAATATAGTGTCCTTGACATCTATCAAGTGTCGTTTTAAAATTCCTTAAAATACCCAATTGGGTCTCGTTCTTTTTTACCTTAAAGAGCTGCGGATGATTTTTTTTATACTGGTTTATAATGTTTAATGTATTGTCTGTAGAGCAGTCGTCTCCAACTATAATTTCATAATTAAACTCAACTTTTTGTTTTAAAATCGATAGGATGGTTTCTTCTATATGTTCCTCGTTGTTGTAAGTAATGAGATGTACTGAAGCCGTTATCATATTTTTTGATTAGTGGAAATAGATTAAAAACATAAATTTGGGTAAAGTAAACGCAATAAACAAATTAATCATTTATTTTTGAATAAATTATTTAGGTTGAAACCAAAAAAAATAGCACTTGTCGGATTTCATTTAAGCGGGGGCGGTACTGCACGTGTTATGGCCAACTTATCGGAATCCTTTCACGATAAAGGCATTGAACTGCATATAATTATAATTCACGACGAATTAGGTTATGACTATTCAGGAACTTTATATAACCTCGGAAAACTAAAAAGTGAACCCAATACTGTTTTTAATAAAATAAAACGTTTAATTCATTTAAGGAGTTATGTAAAGCAAAATGATTTTGATTTTGTAATCGACTTTAGGTTTAGGAAAAGAATAATTCAAGAATATTTAATTTCCCGACTGGTTTATAATCAAAAAAAAACCATATACACGATTCACAGTTCGCAACTGGCAATATATTTGCCAAAATCAAAATACTGGGCTAATGTAATTTACGGCAAAGCCTATAAAATAATAGCTATTACAGAATCTATGAAAAATTTGGTAGAAACCATTTACCCCTTTTTGGATAATGTTGGCATGGTTTATAATCCAATTATACTAAATAAAATTAAAGAAAAAAGTATAGAGGCTCTTGAAATCAATTTTGAATATATTATTGGGGTTGGACAGTTTGACACAGATCAAAAACAATTTGATAAACTTATTGAGGCTTACTCAAAGTCAATACTGCCCCAAACACGAATAAAATTAGTGATTTTGGGGAGAGGTAAAAAGAAATCGGAATTGGAGGCAATCGCCAAAAAACTAAATGTTGACGAAAATGTACAATTTTTAGGATTTAAGGAAAACCCATATAAATACATGGCAAATGCAAGATTTTTTGTGCTCTCTAGCTGGCATGAAGGGCATCCAATGGTTTTAATAGAAGCTTTGGCATGTGGCACTCCGGTTGTATCTTTCGATTGCCCAACAGGACCTAAAGAAGTTGTTAACCATAGTGACAATGGATTGCTAATTGAAAACCAAAATATTGATGCCCTTATTAATGGCATGAACATTATGCTGACCAATGAAAGTTTATATTCACACTGTAAGAGCAATGCCTTAAAAAGTGTAGAAAAATTTTCAGTTAAGCAAATAGGTAAGCAATGGTTGAAACTAATGAAAATTAATTAAGGAATTGCTAAGACTTCTATATATAACAACCAATTTAAATTCTTCTGGTGGAGTAGCCAAAGTGTTATCTGTAAAGCTTAATTATTTAATTAAAGAATATTTTTATGACATACATATTATAAACACCCATGGAGATTCGAATAATTTATTCTATGTTTTTGATGATACAATTTCTATTCATTCATTAAGTCTAAAAGATTCTAAAACAAAAAGACGACTTTATTATTTCAAAGAACTAAACAAAAAAGTAAAGGAAATAAATCCAGATATTATTATTAACTGTGACAACGGTTTAAAAGGTGTGTTATTTCCATTTTTTTACAAAGGAAAAGTACCATTGATTTTTGAAAATCATGGCAGTAAAAATGTAAGAGAAAATACAATACTTGGCAATTTGAAATTACGACTTAAAGATTTGTTTTTTTTATGGAGTGTCAATAGGTACAATAAAATAGTTGTATTTCAACATTTGAAAGATTCTTGGAAATCCGATAATATAAAAGTAATTCATAATCCTTTAGGATTTGACATTCCAATAAAAAGTGCTTCTTTAAATAAAAAAGTGGTTATCGCTGTTGGTAGAATATCTTATGAGAAGGGGTATGATTTGTTGATTGAAATTTGGAGTTTAGTTGTAAAAAAACATCCACAATGGCAACTGCATATCTACGGAGAAGGAGATTACAAACCCTTACAAAAGCAAATTCAAAAGCTTAGTATTACAGGTAATATATTATTTTTTAAACCTACATTAGATATAATTGAGGTCTATTTGAATGCATCAATACTATTAAATACATCAAGACATGAATCTTTTGGGTTGGCGTTAATTGAAGCTATGGCTTGTGGCTTACCCGTATTAGCATTTGAAAACACATCAGGGCCAAGGATTTACATCAAAAATAAAAAGAATGGTTACTTAATTGAAAAAGATAATTTAATTGAATATGCAAATCAAATTATATCACTAATAGATGATAAAAATAAAATGAAAAGAGTTGGTCAAGCGGCTAGAGAAAGCATGAAGATATATCAAATTGAAAATATTATGAAGCTTTGGCACGAATTATTTCAATCCGTTTAATTCATTCTTTTTCTAAATCAAAATGGCACATATAGGCTATTTTATAAAGCTGAAGCAATTTAATTGAAGGACTTTTACCAAGTAAGTTTTTTGTCATTGTATTTTCGAAAAGCTTAAAAAACAAAGAAAGAGCATAATTAAACATTGTTTTTTTAGACAAAACAAAAATTTTAAGTAAATCATTTTCGTGTAATTTAATCTTTTTGGTATGATTTAACCTTAAAAGCGTCTCTACCGCTAGTCTTGTTTTTTTTAAATAAGTTTTACTACTTTCTAAACCTAAGTGAAAAACTTCATTGTTAATGTGTAAAACAGGAATGTTGTTAATTTTCAATTGAGGACCAAAAAAGATATCCATTCCATAAGAATGTCCAATACTATTTAAACCAAAACGTTTGTAAACTTCTTTTTTTATAAGCATATTAGCGGCAGATGTAATTTTATAAGGTGTTTTATTTCTTTTTTTTGCATCAATAGCCTCACAATGAACGCCATATTTCCATCTTAGTAGAATTTTAGAATCAGGTGCTTCATTCTCATACTTGATACCACCAAAAATCACTTCATAATTTCTCTCAATGGCATCTATATAATTTGAAATAAAAAGAGGGTCTTTTAATTTCATATCGGCATCGAGCAATAAAATCCAATCAAATTTTGCTTTATCGCAAAGCAATTGTCTATTAACGGCTATTCCTCCGTTAGTTTTGGATACCAGATAACGCGTATGCTTTAAAACATTTATTTTAGAGTTTTGTTTTATGGTATCAGCATTTGATACATCATCTAATGCTATGATCTCAAATTCAATATTAGATTTAGTCGCTTGCTCATGAATGTCATTTACAAGATGGACAATATCATAATTATATGTTGGAATTAGTATTGAAAGCATAATTAACCCTTCCGCTGCACCACCTCATAAACGGCATTCTCATCGCACTTAAGCGTTTTGCTTGGGTATTTAAGTAGCAAAGCATAATCGTGGGTGGCCATTAAAATGGTGTTGCCGTTTTTATTGATGTCTTGTAAAACCTCCATCACTTCAACGCTGGTTTGTGGATCCAAGTTACCCGTAGGCTCGTCGGCCAATATTAACTCCGGGTCGTTAAGTAAAGCCCTTGCAATGGCAATGCGCTGTTGCTCGCCACCGGAAAGTTCGTGCGGGAATTTAAACCCTTTGGTTTTCATGTCCACTTTATTTAAAACGACTTCAACCCGAGTTTCCATTTCCTTTTTGTCTTTCCAGCCCGTCGCTTTTAAAACAAACAGTAAATTCTCGTTTACGGTTCTATCTGTTAATAATTTAAAATCCTGAAAAACCACGCCCAATTTCCGTCGTAAAAACGGAATCTCTTTTTCTTTTAGGGTCTTTAAATTATAATCTACAATATGTCCTTCGCCTTCGGTTAAAGGCAAATCGCCATAAAGTGTTTTCATAAAACTACTTTTTCCCGTGCCGGTTTTTCCTATTAAATACACAAAATCACCTTTGTTAATTTCAACATTAACGTTAGCAAGCACCAAACTATCGCCTTGGTAAATAGAAGCATCTTTTAATTGCAAAATAGGTTTCGACATAAAAATAGGTGTAAATTTAAAGTGTTGTAAATGTATTATTAATAAGTTAAAAGTGAAAAGCTAAACGCAAAAACTTTAATATAGTTGCATTTAAAACTGCGTGCTTCGACCTTCAGTCTTCTGTCTTTTTCAATATTTAATAACTCGGTTTATAATTATGGCACGATTATTACGTTATAAGTTTCATATTCAATTATCTTTGATTTTAAATTAAAAAACGAATCGTTAATGACTAAAAATAATATTGTTTTCCTTTTGGTAGCCATAAGTTTTAGTTTCCAAATCATGGCACAACAGTCTGCAACTTACACCAGTAATATGGCAGACTATCAAAAAGCACTTTCACTGTTTAACAATCAACAATATCTTGCTGCACAGTCACTGTTTAGAAGCGTTAAAAAGGACGCAAAAGAAGACCTTTTGCAATCCGAATGTGCTTATTACATAGCCAATTGCGCCGTTAGGTTAAATCAGCAAAATGCCGATCAGCTTATAGAGGATTTTGTAAAAGACTATCCCACTAGTACCAAGCGCAATACAGCGTTTGTTGATGTTGCCGATTATTATTTTACAAACGGAAAATATCCGCACGCCAGAAAATGGTACGATAAAGTAAACGAAGGCGCCCTTGCCAGAAAGGAAAAAGAAAAATTCAATTTTAACAACGGCTATTCGGCATTTTCGGTGAAACAATATAAGGTTGCAAAAAAGTATTTAACCCGGGTTGAAAATTCTCAAGAATACGGTTCGCAGGCCAAGTATTATTTAGGTTTTATGGCTTATGAAGGGGATGATTACGATGAGGCTAATGAGTATTTCGATCAAGTAAGCGACCAAGAACGTTACCAAGAAAAGCTGTCGTATTATCAAGCCGACCTTCATTTTAAACTCGGAAAATTTGAAAAGGCTATCGAGCTGGCAAAAGACAGATTGGACACCAGCGACGAAGCCGAAGTATCTGAGCTCTCTAAAATTATTGGCGAAAGTTATTTTAATTTAGAAAAGTATGCCGAGGCGATTCCGTATTTAACCGCTTATAAGGGTAAAAAAGGAAAACGGGAACGAACGGCAAAATGGAATAACACCGATTTTTACCAATTGGGATATGCGTATTACAAACAAAAGGATTACGAAAATGCCATTTCAGAATTCAATAAAATAGTTGGCGGAACTAATGCCATTGCCCAAAATGCCTATTATCATTTGGGTGAAAGCTATATTCATTTAGATAAAAAGCAGGAAGCTTTAAATGCGTTTAGAAATGCCTCGCAAATGAATTTCGATTTAAAAATTCAAGAAGATGCGTGGTTAAATTATGCAAAAATCAGTTACGAAATTGGTAATCCGTATCAATCGGCGCCACAAGTTTTAGCCGGTTATTTAGATAAATACCCAGACACACCTTATAAAGAGGAGATTGAAACCCTTTTGATCGATTCGTACATTACGTCTAAAAACTACAAAGAAGCCCTAAAGCTTTTGGAGGGTAAAAAGAGTTTTGAAGATAAAGTAGCGTATCAAAAAGTAGCGTTTTATAGAGGTGTTGAATTATACAACGAAACAAAATACTTGGAAGCCGAATCGCTTTTCGATGCATCTTTAAGCGAGCCACGAGACCCAAAATACACGGCTAGGGCAACATTTTGGAAAGCCGAAGCCGATTATAATTTAACAAATTACGACGATGCTTTGATAGGCTATAAGCAGTTTCAACAGCAGTCATCGTCTGATTCAACGCCTGAAATTGAGAATATAGATTATAATTTGGCCTATACTTATTTCAAACAAAAAAACTATCCGCAAGCTATAAAGCATTTCAATCAGTTCATCTCCAATAAAAAAGACGATAAAGTAAGACTGAACGATGCGTATTTACGTTTAGGCGACGGGCATTTTGTGTCTAGCGATTATGGCAATGCTATTAAGGCATACGAAAAAGCAATTGAGATGAATGAAATCGATTCCGATTACCCATTTTTTCAAAAAGCGATTAGTGTGGGCTATACCGGGCAATCTTCAAAAAAAATAGCAGCTTTAGAACAGTTTATTGAAACCTATCCGAAGTCTAAATTACGTGATGATGCCATGTACGAATTGGGGAATTCCTATGTAAAGGCAAACGAAAAAAATAAGGCAATGAACATATACAACCGCCTGAGTAGCGAGTACAGAATGAGTTCTTTCGTGCCAAAAGCGTTGTTGCGTCAAGGCTTGGTGTATTATAACGACAGCGAAAACGAAGAAGCACTAAGCAAGTTTAAAAATGTTGCCAGTAATTACCCTGGAACACCTGAAGCGGTTCAGTCGGTGTCCACAGCGCGTTTAATTTATATCGATTTAGGTCGGGTTGACGATTATGCACGTTGGGTAAAAACCTTGGATTATGTTGAGGTTACCGATGCCGATTTGGACAATGCCACTTACGAAGCGGCCGAAAAACAATATTTGGATAATAATACCGATAAGGCCATCAAACAATTTAATGGCTATTTAAATGAGTTCCCCAACGGAATTTATGCGTTACAAGCACACTTTTATGTGGCCCAACTGTATTACAAAAAAGATTTATTGGCCAATGCGGCACCACATTATAAATACATTGTTGAAGCATCGCAAAGCGAATATACCGAGGAAGCCTTATCGCGTTTATCGCAGTATTATTTAGAAAGCAAAAGTTGGGACCAAGCCATTCCGTTATTGTTGCGATTGGAAACCGAAGCCAACTTCCCGCAAAACGTGGTATTTGCACAATCTAATTTAATGAAGGCCCATTATCAATTGGATAATTACAATGAAGCCGTGTCTTACGCCGAAAAAGTGCTGACCAATGCAAAAATCGACAATAAGATTAAAAGTGATGCACATATTATAATTGCACGTTCGGCCATTAAAACGGGCGACGAAGATAAAGCCAAATCCGCTTTTGCAAAAGTAGAAAAAGTGGCAACAGGTGAAACTGCGGCAGAGGCGTTGTATTACAATGCGTATTTTAAAAATAAAGAAGGCAAACATGCGGCATCAAACGAATCGGTTCAAAAATTGGCCAAGGATTTTTCAGGCTATAAATATTACAGTGCCAAAGGATTGGTGTTGATGGCGAAAAATTATTACGCCTTAAAAGATGCGTTTCAAGCCACTTATATTTTAGAAAGCGTTATTGAAAACTTTGCGGAATTTGATGATGTTGTTGAAGAGGCCCAAGAAGAATTGCGCCAAATAAAAGCAGAAGAGGCCAAAACAAATTCATCCATTGAAACTGATGAAAACTGATTATGTTAGAAGTTAGAAGTGTCATGCAGAGCGCGGTCGAAGTGAAGCACATTAAAGCAAATCATAAAACGTCAATCGTAAATCAAAAATTAAAATATATGCGAAAGCACACAACATACATTATATTAGTAATTGCATCGTTAAGTATAACCTCTGTTTTCTCACAAAACAGAAAGAACGATACCATCACTACAGGAGTAATTGATGTAGTTAAACCATACACACCCTCAATTTCCGATGCCTTTAAAGTCAAAGAAATTCCGTCGTTAGACGACGAAGAAACCGCAACAAAAAAGGAAATTAAATACAATATTTTTTCGTTTCCGGTGGCCTCAACATTTACGCCGGCAAAAGGAAAAGCTGCGGTTGTTGAAAAGGCAAAACCAGTAAAATTATACGATAATTACGCCACTTTGGGCGTTGGCACCTATACCACTATTTTAGGCGAAGTCTATTTAAACCACGCCATTAGCAGAACCGAGAGTGTGGGCGGTTACGTGAGCCATCATTCATCTCAGGGTGGTATTGATGGTTTGGCTTTCGATGGTAATTTTTCAACCACTAAAATCAATGCGAATTACTCCAGCCGATTACGTGATTTAGCTTGGCATGTTGAAGGTGGTTTTCAGCAACAAATGTACAACTGGTACGGTGTGCCACAATCTCAACTGGCCGATGCACAAGCTAATAATATTGATGTAGACCACTCGTTTTATAGCGCGCATTTTGGTGGCGATATCACATTCGAAGACACCTATATTAATTCCGGAAGCTTCTTTTTCAGACGCTTTGGAGATAACCAAGGATCTGGTGAAAACCGATTTATCGCCAAGACGAAAATCGATATACCCATTAACGGCGAAGAAATTTCAACCGATTTTAAATTCGATTATATAAATGGCACTTTTGATAGAAATTACAGTTCGAATACTGAATTAAAACACGGCAATTTTATAATAGGGGCTTCCCCGACATATCAATTAAAAGAAGACGATTTAACGCTTAATTTGGGCATTTCGGTGTCCTTTTTAAGAGATTCGGAATCCAAGGAAAACAACTTTTATTTATACCCAAACATTACCGCAACTTACCGATTGGTTAACGATGTGTTGATTGCTTATGGCGGTATTCAAGGCGAGTTAATTCAAAATTCATACCACGGATTTGCCATCGAAAACCCGTTTGTGTCACCAACTTTAGTGGTAATGCCCACAGATCAGCAATACAACGCATACATTGGTTTAAAAGGGAAATTGTCCAGCAATATGAGTTATAACGTTAGCGGACGTTATTTGGCCGACAGAAATAAAGCGCTCTTTAGAAATAATGAAATAACGCTGACAAATCAGAATTATGCTTACGGAAATTCCTTTGGAATGGTGTATGATAACGTGGATACCTTTGGTGTTGCCGGAGAGATTAATGTGGATGTTAACCGAAATTTTAAACTCGGAATAAAAGCTGAATATTTTAAATACACTACAAATAACGAAGCTGAAGCTTGGAATTTACCAGATATTAAAGGCACACTGTTTTTAGACTATCAAATAGACGAAAACTGGTTTGCCGGCGCCAATTTATTTTATACCGGCGAGCGTAAGGATCAATTTTATTTAAATGATGACGTAACGGTAACAACGCCGTTTACCATGGTTATTGAAAGTTATTTTGATGCCAATGCACATTTGGGTTATCATATTAATGATAAAATTTCGGTATTCGCAAAAGCCAATAATATTAATAATAAAGCCTATCAACGTTGGCAAAATTTCCCGGTGCAAAGCATTCAGTTTTTGGCTGGTGCTACATTTAAGTTTGATTTTTAATTTCATTACGAGGAGTGTAACGACGTGGTAATCTTTTAAATTGAAATTTATACTTTATGAAAAACCTACTTTTCATACTTTTCTTATCCTTCAACCTTTGCATTTCACAAAGTGAAGTTCAAATATTAAATCTTTCCGAAGCTGCACTGGAATTAACGCATCAAAAAGTAACCTACGATCCTAGTTACTTTTCAATCGATTATCCAAATGGTGACGTTCCAAACGACAAAGGGGTTTGTACAGACGTAGTCATTAGAGCGTACAGAACATTGGGTGTCGATTTACAAAAGGAAGTCCACGAAGACATGAAGGCTAACTTCAATGCGTACCCAAAAATATGGGGCTTAAAAACAACCGATAAAAATATTGACCACCGACGCGTGCCCAATTTAATGACTTATTTTAAGCGCCAAGGTGCTGAAAAACCCATCACCAATAACCCCAGTGATTATAAACCCGGAGATGTGGTGTGTTGGGATTTAAAAGATGCTGCATCGCACATTGGTATTGTGGTCAATAAAAAATCGAACGATGGAAAACGCCATTTAATCGTTCATAATATTGGCAGTGGACAAGTTTTGGAAGATTGCCTTTTTAGTTTTAAAATCATAGGCCACTATCGGTTTGTAAAATAGAATAAAGAATAATAGCACAGAAAAGCGTTCGGTTATGAACGCTTTTTTTATTTTTATAAAAAATACAAACCATGCAAAAACTAATCGTTATTTTATTCGCTTTAATTACAGCTAGTTGTTCAACAAAACGTCAGGTAGATTTAATCGTAACCAACGCTAAGGTGTACACCGTAAACAAGGCTTTTGAAACAGCAACAGCTTTTGCCGTTAAAGATGGAAAATTTGTTGATGTTGGAAATTCCGAAGCCATAGCTTCAAAATACGCAGCCACAAAAACAATAGATGCCGAAGGAAAAACCATTGTTCCAGGATTTATCGATGCGCATTGCCATTTTTTAGGTTTAGGATTTAATCAGCAAGCAGTCGATTTGGTGGGCACAACCAGTTTTGATGAGGTTGTACAGCGTGTCGTCGATTTTCAAAAAAAGCATAACTTAAAATTTATTAAGGGCCGCGGATGGGACCAAAACGATTGGGACGAAAAAGTCTTTCCGAATAAAAAACAATTGGATGCCTTATTTCCAGATACCCCAATTTCTTTAACCCGAATTGATGGGCATGCGATACTCTGTAATCAAGCCGCATTAAATTTAGGAAAGGTTACTAAAAACAGTAAAATTGATGGTGGCGAAGTGGTTGTTGAAAACGGCGAATTAACAGGAGTCTTAGTTGATAATGCCGAAAGTTTGGTGCTTAATTATTGGCCAAAACCATCACGCGAAGACATGGCAAATGCCCTATTGGAAGCCCAAGAAATATGTTTTGACTATGGATTAACCACCGTTGACGATGCGGGGTTGGGTATTGAAGCTATTGAGGTAATTGACAGCTTGCAACAAGCGGGCGATTTAAAAATGCGTGTTTACGCCATGGTTTCGGCCTCAAAGAAAAACTTGGATTATTATTTAAACAAGGGAATCATAAAAACCGAAAAACTTAATGTACGTTCGTTTAAGTTTTATTCCGATGGCGCTTTGGGCTCCAGAGGCGCGTTGTTGCGAAAACCGTATAGCGACAAACCCGGGCATTTGGGTTTAGCGGTTACCGATTTGGAAACCTTTAAGGCTTCGGCGAAAGCTATTGCAAATTCAGAATATCAAATGAACACCCATGCCATTGGCGATTCTGCAAATCATGCGGTATTAAACGTTTATAAAGACGTTTTACAAGGGAAAAAAGACAGGCGATGGCGCATAGAACATGCTCAGGTTATTTCGCACGAGGATTTTAATTTGTTTGATGATATTATTCCGTCGGTGCAGCCAACCCACGCTACAAGCGATATGTATTGGGCCCAAGATAGGTTGGGGAATGAACGCATAAAAGGTGCGTATGCTTATAAAGATTTACTAAATAAATACGGAAAAATTGCATTGGGAACCGATTTTCCCGTGGAGCATGTGAGTCCGTTTTACACCTTTTACGCAGCGGTTGCACGACAAGATTTAAAAGGCTATCCGGAAAATGGCTATCAAATTGAAAATGGATTGGGTAGAGAAGAAACTTTAAAAGGCATGACGATTTGGGCAGCTTATTCCAATTTTGAAGAAGATGAAAAGGGCAGTATTGAAGCCGGAAAATTTGCCGATTTTATAATACTGGATAAAAATATAATGGAAGTTGAAGCTTCTGAAATCCCAAATATTAAAGTGATTAGTACGTTTATTGATGGGGAGAAAATGTGATTTATGTTTAGGAACTTGTTTTCGGAATATTATTTGTGGTGTTTTACTAATTTACTTCTCATTCCAAAAATGAAAAGATTAATCATATTCTTAATACTTACTCGGTTTTTCGGGAATTCTCATGCCCAAAAAACAGAAGTTGAAAAATATTATGTAAGAGCTGATACATCTTTTATTGATAAGCTAGCTAATGCTTATAACATTTCAACCGATACATTACTTATAACTTTAGGAGTAAATGATAAAAAAAGAGAATATCTAGGGTTTGGCTATGAATTTAAAGAGAGTGGGAAGGGAGCAGGCAGCATGTCTTTTGATTATCAAATTTTATATTATAAAAACAAAGTCGTTGCTTACACTATTTCGACTTCAATACCCAAAAAGTCAAAGAGATTAAAAAAGATTTATAGAAAGAAGTTGTCTAAAATATTTAGAGTTGATGATGATTTTAAGGTTAGTCCAATTAAATTTAACCATAAGAATGCAGAAAGTCCATTGCCCGGAATTGAAGTTGATAAATCTCCAGAATTTAATGCCGTTATGAGCCCTTTTAGTGGTATTTTTTTTGGTGATTATTGTGGTAATAGTATGAGTTTATTAAACAATAGAAAGTTATTTGACGAATTAATTAATTCAGAAAACTGCAATTACTTTTTGTATAGTAAAAACCCGGCTTCACGAATGATGGCTATTGAATATTTTTATAATAATAAGTTAAAGTTTGACTCCACTGAAGTAATACAAATAGAAAATAGAGTCCAGGAAATAATTAAGTATTCTCCGTACATAAGACATTGTCAAGGGTGTATAGTTTATCCGGAAAACACTAACAAAATAATATCGAAATTAAAAAAGCATAATCAATTTTAACCCAACCGCGCCAAATAATCAAAATGCTCACCTTCAAAAATCAATTCACATTGAAGCCCAACAGAAGTGCAAGCAGTTAACAAGGTGTTATAATCTAAATACAGCCATTTCATGGGGTATTCGTTTTCACCTTTATAGCTCAAAAAATAATCGAGTTCCCCATAATAATTTGCATTTATATTTTGCCAAAAACCACCATCTTCGTCTTCGTACATATATTTAATATCCGACGAATCGATTAAAATTTGTCCCTTAGGTTTTAAAAGACGTTTTAAATGCGTTAAGTATTTTGAAACCTGTGCCAATTCTTGAAAAATCCCGGTACCATTCATCAATAATAAAATGGTATCAAATGTCCCGGTTTCATCTATAATATTTTTGACTTCGGCATGCAAAACACCGCGTTGTTTCGCCACGTCGATAGCACCTTTTGAAACATCTATGGCTTTCACTTTTAAACCTTTTTCTTGTAAATACAAACTATGGTTTCCGGCGCCACAACCCACATCCAAAACCGAACCTTTTGCAAGTTTTAAAGCCTTTTGTTCCAACTTTGGCATGTCTTTAAAACCGCGAAACAAATAGGGTAGAGGCAATACATCGTCATCAGAAATACTGGTTGAAGTCATAATGTCTTCGGAGTAGTTTCCGTTTTGGTAATCCAATAAAGCGTTTCCGAAAAGGTCTTTTAAATTCAATGTTTAAAGTTTAAAATTCTGTGTTGCATAGTTTTCGTAATTTAGCTCCAATTATAACCATCGAATATTGAATATTGAATCCAAAATAGAAAGCCTTCCAAAGCGCGCCAAAGATAAGCATAACGAAAACAAAAAATTCTTTGCAAAGCTAAAAAAGAAACCACCAAAAAATTTGGATTATGTGATGCAGGAATTGCACGATGCCGAGTTTGAAAAAACCGATTGCCTAACCTGCGCCAACTGCTGTAAAACAACGGGCCCATTGTTTACCGATAAAGATATTGGTAGAATCTCGAAACATTTTAAACAAAAACCACAGCAATTTATTGAGCAGTATTTGCGCGTTGATGAGGACAACGACTATGTGTTGCAAACGGTGCCCTGCGCATTTTTGGGCGCCGATAACTATTGCTCGATTTATGAGGTGCGCCCAAAAGCATGCCGAGAGTTTCCGCATACCGATAGAAAAAAGTTTCAGCAGATTTCCAATCTCACGTTAAAAAATGTGGCGATGTGTCCGGCGGCTTTTAATATTGTTGAGGAAATGAAAAAAAGAGTTAAGATTTAACTTCCAACTTTTTACTATATTTAATATCTAAATTTACTCTATTGGAAACCCTATTACAATATTTTGAAACCATTCCGCCACTACATCGTGGACTTATAATTGTTGGAGGTTTAACATTTTTCTGGCTTTTAGAAGGTGCTCTACCCTTATTCAATTTCAACTATAAAAAATGGAAACACGCCGTTCCCAATATCTTTTTTACCATAACTACCATACTCGTTAATTTGCCTTTGGCATTCCTTTTATTAATGGCATCCGATTGGGTTTTCGCCAATAATTTTGGCATTTTAAACTGGTTGCCTGACATGGCTCTGGGGCTCTATATTTTTATAGGTATATTGTTAATGGATTTTTTCGGAGCCTATTTGCCACATCTAATCGAGCATAAAGTTCCGCCGTTGTGGATGGTGCATTTGGTACATCATTCCGACCATAAAGTCGATGCCACAACAGCCAACAGGCACCATCCCATTGAGAGTGTTATTCGTTACCTATTCACCTTAATAGGTGTTATTATAATTGGTGCGCCCATTGGTATTGTTATGCTGTATCAGTCTTTGTCCATTGTTGCCACACAGTTTAGCCACTCCAACATCAAGTTGCCAAAAAAGGTTGATAAACTTATTAGTTATGTGCTTGTTTCCCCGGATATGCATAAGGTGCACCATCATTATAAAATGCCGTACACCGATTCCAATTACGGCAATATTTTTTCGGTTTGGGACAGATTATTGGGCACGTATATGGAACTGGACACCGATAAAATTGTGTACGGCGTTGATGTGTTTCCCGATGAAAAAGAAAACAGCAATATTAAGGATTTGTTGAAGCAACCCTTTCAGAAATACAGAAAACCAACCGCTAAACTTGATGATTGATAAATTGAGAATTGTATTAATTATTTTCTTTTGTAATTTTTTTATGAACTGTAACGAATCCAAAAGTATAGATGTTCAAGGGCATCGCGGTTGCCGAGGTTTAATGCCCGAAAATACGATGGAAGCCTTTAAAAAAGCCATCGAATTAGGCGTGCAAACACTGGAGTTGGACGTTGCAATTTCAAAAGACAATATAGTTGTTGTGTCGCACGAACCTTATATGAATAGCGTTATTTGTTTAGATGCGAATGGTTTGGACATACCTAAAACCGACGAAAAAAAATACAATCTGTATCAAATGACTTTTGATAGTATAAAGCAGTTTGATTGCGGTACAAAGCACCATCCAAGATTCCCAAATCAACAAAAAATAAAAACCAATAAACCGGCTTTAAGCGAGGTTATTATAGCATCGAAAAAATTAAATCCTAATATTAAATTCAATATCGAAATAAAATATCTTCCCGAATACAATTCTGTTTTTACGCCCAATCCAACAGATTTTGTCCGTTTGATTTTAAAGGTTATCAATAACAATAATGCGTTTAACGAAACCAATTTGCAATGCTTCGATTTAAGTGTTTTAGAAGAAATTAAAAAGCAATCGCCAAAAATGGAAGTGGCGCTTTTAGTGGATGAAAATGAAGATATTTGGAACAAAATGAATAAAATGAGTTATGCACCGGAAATTATAAGTCCGTATTACAAACTTTTAGATGCTAAAACCGTTAGAAATTTGCAAGTCGAAAATTTTAAAGTGATTCCGTGGACGGTGAATAACGAAACAGATATGCAACAAATAATTGATTTTAAAGTAGATGGCATCATCACGGATTACCCCGATATTTTGATAAATTTACTCGAAAAATAATTGCATCGTTCGATTAAATTCCATCACCTCAAAAATTTAAAAGCATCGAATGGTTTCTGTTTTTTTATAGCTTACAAGCACGACAAATCATCATTAAAAAATCGCGATAATTATCGGGAATAAAACTGTATTTTTGAACGAATTTAAAGTCGTCATATAAATTGAATTACGAGTTTTTTATAGCAAAACGCATTATTGGTAGCAAAGCCTATAAAAGCAGCATATCGGCACCCATTATAAAAATTGGTATCGCAGCCATAGCCATAGGAATCATAGTTATGATGATTGCCATTGCAACCGGCATTGGTTTGCAGCAAAAAATCCGTGATAAAGTCGTGGCGTTTAACGGGCATATAAATATTACCAATTACGACAGCAACAATTCGCAAGAAAGTATATTCCCAATATCCAAAAACCAAGAGTTTTATCCCGAGTTTAAATCGGTTGAAGGCATCGATCACATTCAAGCCGTGGCCACAAAGTTTGGTGTAATCCGTACCGAAACCGATTTCGAGGGCGCCGTTTTAAAAGGCGTTGGAAACGATTATAAATGGAGCTATTTTCAGGAATTTTTAATAGAAGGCAGATTACCGGATTATAGCGGAAAACGCAACGAAGAGGTTTTAATATCGCAATATTTGGCAAACCGCTTGCAGTTTAAGTTGGGCGATAAATTTCAAATGATTTTTAAAAAAGACGACCCAAACAAACTCCCAAACATCATCACATACAACATTGTTGGCATTTACAACTCCGGTTTTCAAGATTTCGATGCCACCTATTTAATAGGCGATATTAGGCATTTGCAACGCATCAATAAATGGAAAGAAGACCAAATTGGCAGTTTCGAAATTTTTATAGATGATTATGGCGAGCTTCAACAAAAAGGCATCGAAATATATAAAAACACACCCTCAACATTAAACACGCAAACCATTGCCGATAAATACTATTCCATTCTAGAATGGATCAAGATTTTCGATAAAAACATATACGGCATCATCGGCATCATGATACTCGTAGCGGGCATTAACATGATTACCGCACTACTCGTTTTAATACTCGAACGCACCCAAATGATAGGCGTTTTAAAAGCCTTGGGCAGCAACAATTTCAGCATCCGCAAACTGTTTATTTACAACGCTTCCTATCTTATTTTGTTGGGCTTGTTATGGGGAAATATAATAGGTCTGGCCCTATTGTATGCGCAAAAATACTTTAAACTGTTGTCGCTCGACCCAAGCATATATTATGTTACCGAAGCCCCAGTTTACATCAATTTAAGCTACATTGTCGCCCTAAACATCGGCACGCTCATCCTGTGTTTGCTCATGCTTTTGGTGCCCTCGTACATCATCACAAAAATATCGCCCGTAAAAGCCATGCGTTTCGAATAATTAATTTGGGCGTTACTTTTTGAGAAAAACAAAAAGTCGGGCTTTCCGCTATATCTTTTTTTCGTGCCTCAAAAAAGGATGCCGCATCAATCCCTAACGCAAAGCAGAACAAACATTAAAATTTAGTATTAACATTAACTTATAAAAATAGTCGTAGCAAAACCTTAAATTTGCATAACAAAAGCACATTGCGAATCGAGCCGAATTTAAGATTCAAAAATACAGTTGAATTTTTCAAGGGCGACCACATGCACCTTAAAAAATATAAAAACAGAAATGAAATACGCTAAAAACATACTGGAAACCATTGGCAACACACCTTTGGTAAAAATAAACACCTTAACCAAAGACTTGCCATGTTTGGTGCTGTCAAAATACGAAACCTTCAATCCGGGCAATTCAACAAAAGATAGAATGGCACTAAAAATGATTGAAGATGCCGAAGCCGATGGACGCTTAAAACCCGGTGGTACCATCATTGAAGGCACATCGGGAAACACAGGCATGGGGTTGGCCTTGGCAGCCATTGTAAAAGGTTATAAGTGTGTTTTTGTAATTAGCGATAAACAATCCAAAGAAAAAATGGATATTTTACGTGCAGTTGGCGCAAAAGTGGTGGTGTGCCCCACCAATGTTGAGCCCACCGACCCACGAAGCTATTATTCGGTTTCAAAACGATTGAGCGAAGAAACCCCAAACTCATGGTACGTTAATCAATACGACAACCCCAGTAATGCCGCAGCGCATTACGAAAGCACGGGACCGGAAATTTGGGAGCAAACCGATGGTAAAATCACCCATTTTGTGGTGGGCGTAGGTACGGGCGGCACTATTTCTGGCGTTGGTAAATATTTAAAAGAACAAAACCCGAATATTAAAATTTGGGGCGTAGATACGTATGGCTCGGTGTTTAAAAAATATCACGAAACCGGAGAGTTCGACGAGAATGAGATTTATCCGTACATTACCGAGGGCATTGGCGAGGATATTTTACCGGAAAATGTAGATTTTAGCCTTATTGACGGCTTTACCAAAGTAACCGATAAAGATGCGGCGATTTACACCCAAAAACTGGCCAAAGTAGAAGGTATGTTTTTAGGAAATTCGGCGGGTTCTGCCATAAAAGGCGTGCTTCAATTAAAAGAGCATTTTACAAAAGACGATGTGGTTGTAGTTCTGTTTCACGATCACGGAAGCCGCTACGTTGGTAAAATGTTTAACGACGAGTGGATGCGCGAACGCGGATTTATTGAAGACAAAATTACCACAGCCGAAGACCTCGTTAAAAGTACCGAAGCTCAAGATTTGGTAACCGTTAAAACCGAAGAATTGGTATCGCATGCCATCGAGCGCATGAAAAAATATAAAATATCGCAAATACCCGTTGAAGATTCTACAGGTTTTGTGGGCGCCATCGACGAAGCCGATTTACTCCGCATGTATATCGAAAATAAGGATATTTCAGATTTGCCCATTAAAGATGTCATGCACAAACCGTTTCCGGTAGTTGGCAAATCGACGGCCATCGAAGATATTTCTAAACTATTCAATAGAGACAATAATGCGGTTTTGGTAAAACTGGAAGATGGTACACATCAAATTATTACAAAGTATGATATTATAAGTGCGTTGTAGTTTTTAAGTATTTTGTTTAATTGGTTCATTTTAACCAATTAAACTTGAAAAAAGCAATTTGATATAGCATTTTCAGTAATGATTAAAACCGGAGTAAGTTGTTCTAAAAACTAACCCGAATACTCACATTTGGCGTTATCCCTAAAGATATATTTTCAATGGGAACAATGTTGTTGTCTCCATCTAAAGTATAATAGGCGTTGATTATGTTTTTTCGGTTAAAAATGTTCCAAACCGAAAGACCAACAATAGCTGTGGCTGTATCGGACACTTCAAGTGAATAAGTCGCCGAACAATCGGCACGTAAATAATCATTTAAATTACTGCCATTTGGTGTGGCGTAGGTAATGGTATTGTCGTCCGGATTATCATTTGCATAATCTGGCAACGTGGTTGGTTTTCCAGAATGCCAATTTAAGCCCAAAGCCAATTTAATGTCGTTATAAGTATAAATACCCGAAAGCGCCAAAGCATGACGAATATCGGCATTATTAGGAAACGAAATACCATGGTTTAAATTAGGAAATGTATAATCGTTTTTGCTGTAAGAATAGCTTAGCCAAGTGCTGACCACATGGCTGAATTGCTTGTTTATTAAAAAATCGACACCTTTAATTTGATAACTTCCAATACTGTTTACAAACTGATATTGGTTTTGAAAACCTTGACTGCGTGTTGTAATACCATCCACTTTTTTAAGATAGCCTTCGGCACTAATGAGTAGTTTGTTCATATTGTAATGCAAACCAACCGATACTTGTTTACTTTTTAAAATGGGGACAGGTTGAATCTTTTTATTGTTAATCGTTATAACCTCTGGGTTGTTGTTCGATAAAATCCATCGTCGGTTTTCAATCCCTAAAAAATCGTTTTGCAAATCGATAATTTGAGAGGTTGTTTGGCTTTTAAGTTCGCCCAATAATTCAAATCTAAAATGGTTTAAAAACCGCTGGCTAAGGCTTAATCGCGGTTCGCTAATCATTTTATCAAATTTGGGAAAGTAGTTTAATCTGGTTCCAAATTTTAAATTGGTTTTGGCATCATTTGATAAAAAGGCAGTTTCGGCATAAAGCGCATGACTGCGCACCACATCTCTAATATAACTCCTAAACACAGGGTTATTAACATCTTCAAGATTGCTAATGCCAACTTCAATAAACTGGTAACCACCGTTGAATTTTAGCAGGTTGCTGTGTTTGTAATCGATATCTAATTTTGCAGAACCATCGATAACTTTGTTTTCCTGAATTAAGCGTTGGTTATTTATAATATCGAAGTTGGTGGCATCCAAATCGTAATTGGAAACATTTACTTGGGCCGTTGTAGCAAGTTTGGAATTCCAATCTCTGGTGTACGAAAATCCCAAAGCCAGATTTTGCTGCGACAGTTTGCTGTTTAAAGCCTCGTTTCTATCATTAATATTGGCTTGTTCTTCGTAATTTAATTTGTTGTTTACGTTTAAAAAGTGAAGTCGGATTTTATCTTTTTTAGTAATATCGTATAGAAATTTGGCCGTAATATCATAAAAGTAGAATTCCTCATTTTTATCGATGGCATTGTCATTTTGGTTGAAATTGGTTAAATCGGAATCCTGAAACACACGCTTTTTATAAAGATCGTAAGTTGGTGTTGCAATCAAATCGGTAACCGAGCGACGGGTGGAAATTTGCAATTCGGTATTGTGCGTTAGCGGGATTTTAGCAAAAATATCGGCATTAATCAAGTTGAATCCGCCACCGGCTTTAAATGTGTTGTCTATTTTGTTGGGCATTTGCATATCGATAATACTGGAAATACCATCGCCATACTTTGCAGGTGTGCCGTTTTTAGAAACGTTTACTTGTTTTGTTGTGTACGGATTGAACGCTGAAATCAATCCGAAAAAATGCCCCGATTGATACATTTTAATACCATCCCAAAGCAGAAGGTTTTGGTCGTGCGTACCGCCGCGGATATTAATGTTCGACACGGTTTCGTCAATACTTAAAACTCCTGGAAGCGATTGGATGGTTTGCAGAACATCGGGCTCAATTAAACCCGGAAGAATACCGAAGGTTTCGGGTTTTATGGTAATAATGCCATCATTTAATTTGGTAATACCCGAGGTTAAATAATTGGTTATTACAATTTCATCGAGCCTTTGTGTTGCATTAAATATACTGAGGGGTTTACCGGCTTTAATGGCCACAAATCTATTGCTTAGCAGCTCAAAATCCAGTGCGGTTTCTTCTTTAAGAATTTCTAAAACCTCGGCTAAAGATAAGCCTTCATCGGGAATGGTTGTTTTTTTATTTTGAATAGTGGCATCGGCATAAGAAAAACTAATGTTGTACCGTGTTTCAATAACTTTTAAAACAACAACAAGTGAGTGTTTTTCTTTTTGAACGTTTTGCGCGCTTAACGCCGCCACATTCAAAAAAAACAATAGTATAAAGATAGAACCTGTACCTTTTCTACTCACGCTTTAATGTTATAGTATTGTTGGTTTTACTATGTGTTAATTGTAAAGGTAAGGTAATGTTTTTTATGGCGATATCTAAACTATCGTGCGGAAAACCACCGGTAAATAGTTGATTGATGTCCACATTGGTAACGTCAAATGTAACGTTGTATTGTCTTTCAAATTCGGCAATAACTTCTTTAAAAGGCAGGCTTTCAAACTGGCTTTCGTTATTTAACCACGAAGGAGTTGTGCGGTTTTCTTTTTCTTTAGCAATTAGTTTCCCATCGATAATTAAAAAACGGTCTCCCGGATTTAATTTTGTTTCTTGAGAGTTGTACGTAACCCCAACCAATCCTTCGTAGCAAATAACCTCAAAATAATTGTCCCGTTGTTTTACATTAAATTGAGTACCATAAACCGTAACGGTTCCTGATTTTGTGATAACATGAAATTTTGAGCCTTTGGCAACTTTAAAAAAAGCTTCGCCGTGTAACTCGACTTCGCGCTCGTGTTTCCAATCTTTTTTGTTGAAAGCCAACAACGATTTTGCATTAAGCGAAACATTTGAAGCGTCTGGTAATTCTATAGTTGTTTTTTGGGCAAATTCGGTAGTAATCGTCGTGTCTAAAGTAGTGGTGTAATAGTATAAACCAAAACAAACGGCAAGTATAGCAGCAACACGCATTAATGGTTTTATCCAATGCGTTGTTTGCTTTTTAGTGCTTTTAATTTTAGATAATACGTTTTCTAATTCGGCAGACGTATTAAAATCTTCAGCCTTAAAAGCTTGCACGCTGGTGTTTAACTTTACTAAATCATCATAATCTTCAAGCTTTTTGAACGCTTCAAGTTCTTGTGGATTTAGGTTGTTATCTAACCATTTCGATATGAGTTCTTCTCTGTTCATGATTTCTTATTCAATTATATAACAGTTCACTTTTGTTTTTTCCTACCCACTTTAAAAAAAAGTTTAAAATTCAATGTTTTATATTCAAAGTTTGTTGCACAACTTTAAACTCAAAATTTCGAACTTAAAGTTCCTTAATGTCCTCCCGCAGCTTTTTCAACGCCCCATAAATACGTTTTTCAACCGCCTTGGTCGATATATCCAAAAGTGCCGCTATTTCCTTAAAACGTTTCCCTTCAACACGGTTCATCATAAAAGCAACACGTTGGGCTTCGGTTAAATTTGCTATCGCTTTTTGTAGCTTATCATTATACTCTGTTTCCTGCATTAAAAATTCAGGATTTTCATTGGTGTATGTTTTGGGTTTCGTTTGCTGATGCTTTAAAACCACTTTTTGGTGTGCCGCTTCATTCAACATTAAATTATTGGCGGTGGTAAATAAAAAACTTTTGGCTTTATCGGGCGAGATCTTTGCGCAGTTTTGCCATAACTTAATAAAAGCTTCCTGTACTTTATCTTTTGGGTTTAGCAGTTCGCCAAACTTATAGTATAAAAAGTTGTGTAAATCTTTAGCGTGCTTATTAAAAATAGATGAAAAAATACGCTCTTCGCAAATATTTTCATGTAATTGTTTGCTCATTATTATTGGTAGTTGGTGCCACTAAAATAGCTTTTTTGGAATTTAGTTTTTGGTTTTTTTTGAAATTTCTCGTTGTTGGGGGTAGGAATTTTTAAAGTTATCCTGTTTTATAATCAAAATGCTATGTTTAACCCAAATTCCAATATTATGAAAACTAAAATCAGTACATTATTACTATTACCTTTTTTTGCTCTTTTAATGTTTACGTCTTGTCAGCAGGAAGTTGTGGAAATATCACCACCTGCCGATTCCGAAGCGCTTTCAGCAAGTTCTCCATTAACTGCTTTAATGAGTTCCGCTTCTAAAATGGACGGTTCTAAAGACAATATTATTGATAACGCCAGTTGTTTGTCAATTGAATTGCCAGTAACTGTTGTGGTTAACGGACTTGAAATTATAATAGATTCGGAAGAAGACTATAAAGTTATCGAGGCCATTTTTAATGAGTTTGAAGAAGACGACGATTATTTGGAAATTATCTTTCCCATTACAATCATAACTGAGGAACACGACGATATTGTAATCAACAATGCCGCCGAATTAAAAGAATTTGTTGATGAATGTAAAGGTGAAAATGAAAACGACGACGATATAGAATGTATCGATTTTAAATACCCCATTTCGTTTTCGGTTTACGATGTAAACTTCCAGGTTGTTGATGTAATTACTGTTGAAAACGACAGACAGTTGTATAAATTTCTTAAACGTGTTAAAAATTCAGATTTTTTAGCTAGTCTTAACTTTCCGGTAACTATGTTGTTGTCCGATGGCACAGAAGTAGTTGTTAATAATAACGAAGAGTTGGAAAACACTATTAACGATGCAAAAGATGCCTGTGATGAAGACGATGATAACGATTATGGCGACGACGATTTTACAAAAGAACGTTTAGACGAATATTTACAAATTTGCCCATGGGTTGTACACGAGTTTAAAAGAAACAACCAAGATAACACGGTAGCGTATAAAGAGTATGCGTTAAACTTTAAAGAAGATGGTGTTGTTAGAATGCGAGCTAGAAATGGCGATATCTTAACCGGTACTTGGAGTACACGTGTAACCAAAAGAGGTGCGCTTTTAAAAATGGAATTCGACACCTTGGCAGACTTTACTTTAGAATGGATTGTTTACGATATCGAATACGGTAAAATTAAACTGTACGAAGAAGGTGGTAACAGAATCATCATGAAAAAGAACTGCGATGTTGTTATTGATATAACCAAAGAGCGTATAGAAAACTACTTGCAAGAGTGTTTATGGCGAGTTGCCAGATTACAGGTTGATGGTACAAATAATGAGAAAGATTATATAGGCACCCCATTAAAGTTCTTTGCAAATAACATTGTTAAAATACGTATTAATGGTGAGTTTGTTTCTGGAGAATACGAAATTGGAGTTAGAAACTCAGGGTTCTTTTTGCAAATCTTTTTACAAGACAGACCAAACTTAAAACTAGAATGGTTAATCACGTTCCTTGAGCCAGGGTTGATTAAGTTGGAAAACGAGAACAACCAAATGATATTGAGAAGACATTGTCCAGACGGCGACGACGATATAAACTATATTGAAGATGTACTGTTAACATGGGAGTGGGAAGTTGCTTTATATAAAGATGGCGATGTAAATAAAACAGAAGATTACTTTATGTACACCATCGATTTCTTGGAAAACGGTTGGATTAAGGTAACCGATCCAAACAACGGAATCATTGATGGTAACTGGTTGGCTTACCGACACGAAGGCCTGCATTTAGGAATGCATTATGGTATCGAGCCGCCATTTCAAGTATTAAACCACAGATGGAAAATTGCCGAAATCACTCAAAATAGAATCGAGTTGAAAGATTTAAGCGCAAACGGAGAAATAGAACGCATATTAGTCCTTGAGAAAAAAGAATAATTGAAGAATGTTTCCTCGGAACTTTTAGTTCCGAGGTTTCAATTAATACTGCCATTCCCGTGTAAACGGGAAACAAAATAAAGAAATCTATCGAATTTATTATGTTTTTGGTGAAAAGGAAACCCCTCTTTTCGGTTGGTTAGGTTAATTAATAAGTAAGTTTCCTTTATAAAAGCTGTCAAATTAAATTTTGGCAGCTTTTTTTGTTAAAACCAGATATGTTTTATTTTTGGGCGTTACCACAACCCTTCGGCTGCGCTCAGGGCAAGTGGTCGGGCTATCCGCTACAAGTCCTCGCTCGTGCCTCGCTGTGGGCTTTCCACTACTATCCCTAACGCACCAGTCCGCAGTAATGCCTGCAGCCAGCTGGAATATTTGTAACGTATTAAAAAAACATTCCTTTTTAGCTTAAACTAGTTTAAGTAAAAGGGTAATTCAAGCCTATAAAAACGAAATATTTCGTTATTTTTGCAACTTAAATTTTAATTATAGAGCAGACTGCATACAGCGGGCTGTCCACAGAATACTTAAAAACCATGTTTAATAATTTAAGCGATAAATTAGATAAAGCCTTACACGTTCTTAAAGGACATGGAAGCATTACCGAAGTAAATGTAGCCGAAACATTAAAGGAAGTACGTCGTGCCTTACTTGATGCCGATGTTAACTTTAAAATAGCCAAAGATTTTACCAACCGGGTTAAAGAAAAAGCCTTGGGGCAAAACGTTTTAACAACGCTTCAGCCTGGGCAACTTATGGTTAAAATTGTTAAAGACGAGCTTACCGAACTCATGGGTGGCGATGCCGAAGGTATTAACCTTTCGGGCAATCCAAGTGTTATTTTAATGTCCGGTTTACAGGGTTCTGGTAAAACCACATTTTCTGGTAAATTGGCCAATTATCTTAAAAACAAAAAAACAAAAAAACCGCTTTTGGTTGCTTGCGATGTGTATCGTCCTGCCGCCATAGACCAATTACACGTTGTTGGAGACCAAATTGGTGTTGAGGTTTTTAGCGATAGGGGAAATAACGATCCCGTTGCCATATCGCAAGCAGGTGTTGCCCATGCCAAAGCAAACGGGTTTAATGTGGTTATTATCGATACCGCAGGTCGTTTAGCTGTCGATGAGGTAATGATGACCGAAATATCGAACATCCATAAAGCCATCCAACCGCAAGAAACATTATTTGTAGTCGATGCCATGACAGGGCAAGATGCCGTAAACACAGCAAAAGCCTTTAACGATACCTTGAATTTTGATGGTGTTATCCTTACCAAATTAGATGGTGATACCCGTGGTGGAGCCGCCATTTCAATTAAATCTGTAGTTAATAAACCCATTAAGTTTATTGGTACGGGCGAGAAAATGGAAGCTATCGATGTGTTCTATCCATCGCGTATGGCAGACCGTATTCTCGGGATGGGTGATGTGGTGTCGCTCGTTGAACGTGCCCAAGAGCAATTTGATGAGGTTGAAGCCAGAAAACTCCAAAAGAAAATCGCCAAAAACCAGTTTGGTTTTGATGATTTTTTGAAGCAAATTCAGCAAATCAAAAAAATGGGGAACATGAAAGATCTTGTGGGCATGATTCCCGGCGCCGGTAAAATGATGAAAGATGTTGATATTGACGACGATGCCTTTAAAGGAATTGAAGCCATTATTCATTCCATGACGCCAAAAGAACGAAGCAATCCTTCAATAATAAATGCCAGTAGAAAAAAGCGTATTGGTAGTGGTTCGGGAACTTCGGTTCAACAAGTGAATCAGTTGCTAAAACAATTCAATCAAATGAGTAAAATGATGAAGATGATGCAAGGTGGCGGCGGTAAAAAAATGATGCAAATGATGAAGGGGATGAAATAAGTATTCAGTTGGCAGTATGCAGTCAACAGTTGCAATTTTCAAAAAAAATAAAATAAACTTTGCGCCTTTATGGCTTTGCGAGAAAAAATCATTCGTGAATTCGCGGCAAAAATGAATAAGACATGACAATTTTAGACGGAAAAAAAACAAGTAACGACATTAAAGAGGAAATAGCGAATCATGTAAAAGCTATGGTTGAAAAAGGCGAAAGAGTGCCGCACCTCGCTGCGATTTTAGTCGGGTCTGATGGCGCAAGTATGACCTATGTTAACGCCAAAGTTAAGGCTTGTAAACGCGTCGGGTTTAACTCCACACTTATCGAGTTGCCCGAATACACAACCGAAGAAGATTTACTTGAAAAGATAAACGATTTAAATACCAACGATGCCATTGATGGCTTTATCGTGCAGTTGCCATTACCCGAACAAATTGATGAACAAAAAGTTCTAATGGCCGTAAACCCGGATAAGGATGTGGATGGTTTTCATCCCACCAACGTTGGAAAAATGGCTTTAAGTTTACCAACCTTTTTACCAGCAACACCTTACGGAATTCTTGAATTGTTAGAGCGCTACCAGGTAGAAACTTCAGGTAAAAATGTTGTGGTTATGGGACGAAGCCATATTGTAGGCCGCCCAATGAGTATATTAATGAGCCAAAAAAGAAAAGCTGGCGATGCTACTGTAACTGTGGTACATAGCCGATCGAAAAACTTGGTGGAAATAACTAAAGAAGCCGATATAATTGTTGCTGCCATTGGAATTTCAGAATTTTTAACGGGAGATATGGTTAAAGAAGATGTGGTTATTATTGATGTGGGCATAACGCGTGTGCCAGACGCAACAAAGAAAAACGGCTACAGACTAGCTGGCGATGTGCATTTTGAAAGTGTTAGTAAAAAAGCGAGCTATATTACACCGGTTCCCGGAGGTGTTGGCCCCATGACGATTGCCATGTTGCTTAAAAATACTTTATTGGCAAGAGAAAGGCACTAAAATTGATGGTTGGAATTTTATTAAATTGCGCTCTATGAATTTCCTGATTTATAACGCAATTTTTTTATTTAAAAGAGTTGCCATTGGTAGTCTAGAACATATACTACCTATTCTTTTTTCGGTGCTGTTTTGTATTCTATTTATTAAATACAACAAACGAAAATTTAGCAGAAGCCAGCAAGAAAAGGCGTTGCACAAATTTGGGTGCTTGGTTTCTTTTGTTGTATTGGCATTCCATTTATACCAAATAAGTTTGGGAGACTACAATATCAAAACAGATTTACCTTTGTATTTGTGCAGTTTTATAGCCTTATTAATTCCTGTTTTTACCTATTATAGAAAATTTTGGATGTTCGAAATATTGTTATTTTGGATAGTTGCAGGAACCACACAAGGCGTTTTAACACCAGATATTCCCGACGGATTTCCAGCCTTTGATTACTTTAGATATTGGACCGTTCACTTGGGGCTATTAATTATTGTTTTTTATGCCATTTTTGTTTTTAAAATGAAACCTACACTTAAAAGTGTTTTTAGATCGTTTTTTGCGTTGCAGCTTTACGTTGTTTTTATGGTGAGTATCAATTTTATTTTAAATGCCAATTATTTTTATTTGAATGAAAAACCAGAGTCTGCATCATTGTTGGATTATTTCGGTCCGTGGCCCATATATATTATCGTCGTTCAAATCATCATTATTCCTTATTTTTTACTGATTTATTTGCCTTTTTATTTAGTTGAAAGAAAGCGAAAAAAGGAGTTATCTGCTATTTAGCAAACAGTTGGGTGTTGTCTTTAAAGGCTTTAAATTCTAAAGCATTTCCCGATGGGTCGTAAAAAAACATGGTGGCTTGCTCGCCAACCAAACCTTCAAATCTAATATATGGTTCAATAATAAATTCAATGTTTTTGCTTTTTAATTCTTCCGCGAAAGCGTGAAACACATCCCAATTTAAAACCACGCCAAAGTGGGGCACGGGAACAGATTTTCCGTCAACTGCATTGGTGTGTAAATCGGTGTCTGTTTTGGGTTTGTAATGAATAACCAATTGGTGCCCGAAAAAGTTGAAATCCACCCAATGGTCGCTGCTTCGCCCTTCTTCGCAATTTAAAATATCGCGATAAAATGTTCTGCAAGTTTCTAGATTGTAAACCGGAAAGGCGATATGAAAAGGAGATAGCATATTTGTAGTTTTGTTAAATGTTTTTATAAACATAGTATTTATTTTTTGCATTCAATTTTCCAAGTTGGATAAACTATTTTTTCGGTTTTATCAACCCATTCCCCAATCCATTTATAACCCAATTTGCTAATATCGTAAAAGGTTAATCGAAAAAAACCATCCATTCCGTTGGGTGCTTTTTGTTCGCGATACAGTACAATGTTTCCGTTTTCCCGTTTGTTTCCAGTCCATGTTGACAATGTAGTGGAAGGTGTTTTAGACGAATAATAATGAACGTACCATTTACTGCTATCGGCAATAAATTGCCTGATGCTTCCCGAATGACCGCCATCTGCTTTCAAGGTTTCGTCTTGTACGCCCATACCATTCATAATATACTTCCACCGCCAAATCATATCGATGGCATCATTCCAAGTGCCGTCTGGTTTTCTGGATGTCGATTTACACTGACATTCACCAATAAGCGCATCGAAATCTTTAATTTGTTCCGGCGCGTTTGGATGGGCTTGCCCAAAAGGAAATGCTTCCGATACATCGTAATTATACTGTGCAAAAGCACAGCAGGACATTAATAGGAGCAAGGTAGTTATAGGTTTCATAATTAACGTTTTTCTAAAGTTAACTAAGAAATGAAAGAGCAATAAAGGTTTTATGATTAAATTAACAAGCTGCTTATTATTTTTTGCGGCTATTTTTCATGTGGACTTTGGTGGAACCGTCCAAAAGATTATTTAATTCCCTAAACTCATCTTTGGTCAATTCGCGATGTTTTCCAACGGGCATATCCAGTTTAATGTTCATAATCCTAATGCGTTTAAGCGTTTGCACCTCGTAATTTAGGTATTCGCACATACGGCGAATTTGCCGGTTTAGGCCTTGGGTTAATATGATGCTAAACGTATGCGAATTTATTTTTTTAACGACACATTTATTGGTCGATTTCCCTAATTCTTCAAGATAAATCCCGCCAGACATCCGTTCAATAAACGTTTGGGAAATAGGCTTATCAACCGTAACAATATATTCTTTGTCGTTGTTATTGCTGGCTCTAAGGATTTTATTTACAATATCGCCATCGTCCGTTAAAAGTATTAAACCTTCGCTGGGTTTGTCCAATCTGCCAATAGGAAAAATGCGCCTTGGGTAGTTGATAAAATCGATAATATTATCTTTTTCTACACTCGTATCTGTGGTGCAAACTATACCTACGGGCTTGTTAAAAGCCAAATACACAAAGGCTTCTTTGGTGTTTTTAATTTCTTCGCCGTCAACATGCACCACATCGTTGGGCGCAATTTTTGTACCCATTTCTGGCACCACGCCGTTAATGGTTACTCTGCCAGCTTCAATGAGTTTGTCTGCTTCTCTGCGCGAGCAATATCCAGCTTCGCTTAAAAATTTGTTGATACGTTTTAATGATTCGCCCATGCTGCAAAAGTACAACAATCTATGGTTTTAAAAATTCAATAATATGGTTGTGCACCACATCGTTATTTAATGAATGTCCGTAACCGCTAGTTTGGATAAGTTTACTGTTTTTTAGGTTTTTATGAATGGCTTCGGAATCGTTTATGGGAATGATTCTGTCTTTTTTATCATGGATAATTAAACCATCAACATTAATTAAAGTACTATGTTTTGCCGATGAAAACGTGTTTGCTGGTGCTCCAAAACGTTTAAGGATCAAATCTTCAAGCGCATTGATTACTTTAGAATTGTAGCTTAATAGATTGGTGTAGTTTTCAAAAATGTCTGTAAATTCATTTGGTGCTCCAAGCACTATCATTTTTTTTAAACCCGGTAATTGGTATTCTTTTTGAAAAAAGATAGAAGCCATACCGCCTACCGAGTGCCCAATGATTATTTCCGGCTGAAATTTTTTAGATACTACATGTATAAATTCAGCATATAAAATAGCGTTAAAGGTGTCGCAACCCGAATTTCCGTGGGCTGGCGCATCTAAAGCAACAATGTTGTACTGGTGTTTTTGTAAAACCGAAATAAGGTTTTTCCATCTTGCCGTATTGCTCTCCCAACCATGAACCAGTAAAATGGTTTTGCCATTGCCCGCCCAATGATAGGTTGCAATTTTTAAACCATCGTATTTCATGTCTAAGGTATTGGCAGTTTTTAAATAAGCGGATTGCTCAGGGGTTATTTTTCCTTTTCTCGGTGTTGCAAAAAGAGCCATGGCCTTATTTGCAGCATATGTTTTTGAAACGTAGCTGCTTGTGTTTATTAATTTGCCAACTATTTTAGGTAGCGCTTTTTCAATTTTCTTTTTCATTTTTATCCTTCTCTATTTACTAAATCGATGGAAAACGCAGGTGTGCAAATGGCAATGTATTCGCATACTTCGGTAAACGGATTGGAATATTGTACCCTCGTGTTTTTTTCTATTTTAATAGATTCGCCAGCATTTAAAACTACGGTCTCACCATCAATAATAAACTGCTTTTTGCCCCTGATGATAAACGTGTACTCATCAAATTCAGGCGTTTGAAATGGTTCGCTCCAACCGGCAGGTGCTTTCATGTGGGCAATGCTTATATTGGTATTTCCATTGGTAGCCTTTCCAAAATGTTCGTTTATAATCTTGCCATCGGTAGTTGGAACAACAAAGGGTGAGTTTTGAATGGTATATTTTTTCTTGGACATATTTAATTTTTTTAACTTCTAGCTCTTCATCGGTTTCTTCTTAATCATGCCGCCTTTTAAATCTTTTACAACGCCCATAATAACAAAGGCTTTTTCGTCAATTTTATCAATTTCAGTTTGTAATTTCGCCAGTTCTAAACGGGTTACAATGGTATAGATAATGTCTTTATCGTAGCTTTCGCCGTTTTTACCAAAGCCACCTTTCCCAGCATAAATAGTGCATGCACGTCCTAGTTTTTTTGTAAGCATAAGTCGTAATTCTTCGTGCTTGTTCGAAATTACAGTAACGCCCACATACTCTTCAACACCGTCAACAACAAAATCAACGGTACGTGCGGCAGCTAAATAGGTTAATATGGCGTAAAGCGCGGTTTCCATGGATAAAATATAACCACCCACAGAAAAGATTATGATGTTAATAAGCAGCAATACATCGCCAATGGTAAGCGATAATTTTCGCCCCAAATAAATGGCTAAAACCTCGGTGCCATCAATAACGCTACCACCTCGCATAGACATGCCAATGCCCAAGCCCAAAAAGAAACCGCCAAAAACGGCTATTAGTAATTTATCCTCTGTAATAATGGGATAGTCTACAAAATGGACTACAAATGCCAAAAAAGTGATGGCGGCAATACTTCTTAAGGCAAATTTAGTGCCAATGGTTTTTGATGCCAAAAACAAAAAAGGAAGATTGACAAGTACCAGTAACAAACCTAAATTTAATGAGGTAACATGCTCTAATAATAACGAGATGCCTGTGGCGCCGCCATCTATAAATTTATTGGGCAGTAAAAAGCCTTTTAACCCAAACCCCGCAGAAAACACACCAACTATGATAAAAAAATATTCTTTAACGGCGTGCGATAATTCTATTTGAAGGTTTCTAACCGTTGGTGCAAGGTCGTTTTTTTCAAACGAACTATCGGCGTTTTTACCTTTAAGCTTTTTGCGAGCTACGTTTACTAAAAGCTTTGAGATAAAAGGGATCATAGGTTTTGTTTTGGAATTTTTATTTATTAAATTTTACTCCAATTTAAGAAAAAATATTTCAATTTGGCATCATCGGGAATATGAGCCGCTTCAATGCTTAAATTCATATCAAAACGAAGGTTGGCAGGTAATTCTTTTTTATCAATAGTAAAGGCTGCGTTAATTTCGTTTACAGAAACAACAATGGAGTTTATTAAATTGTCTATCCTCGTAATAGTATAATTATTGGCAATATCTTTAAAAGTGCTTAATGTGGTTATGTTTTTGTCGGTTTTAAATCGAGCGTCGAAAATTTGAACACTTTCAATAACCGATGTTGAATCCAATGATTGCCTAGGCGTTAAGGACAATAGCTTTTTACCACCCTTTTCAAAAATTTTAATATCATTACTGTTGCCCGTAAATTCGTCACCACTGATAAACTTAACGATAGAATCGTTGCTGAAAACGCTTTCTAAATCTTTAACTTGGGTAGAGTCGGTTAGCATACCAATATGGTGCTTGCTAATTTGAAATGGATCTTGTTCTTTTTTGCAGCTGGTTAAAAGTAGGGTTAAGATAGTAAGGACTAAAATTGATTTATTCATGTGTTAATTTGGTTTTACTTGTTGTTTTTATCCCTTTGGGGGAGATGTCGTTTAGTGACAGCGGGGACTATTTTTTCATCAGTTTTGTAAGAATCCCAAAAGCACTTCTTATAAAGGTGGCGCTTGTAAGTACTTTAACTATCGGATTGATGCGCGTGCTTCGTCGTCTGGTGGTTGACGCTCGTTGTTTAGATTCTGCTTTTTTAAGGGCTTCTTGTTCTTGGCGCGCTTTTTCCTTGGCTTCTTCGGCTTCGGCTTGTTTTATTTTTTCGTTAAGCATTTCATAAGCGCTTTCCCTATCAATGGTTTCATTATATTTTTTAACCATTTTAGATTGCGATAATAAGTTGCTCAACTCGCTATCGGTCAACACATCCATTCTGCTCATAGGCGCGCGCATCATGGTAGCGGCAAGTGGTGTGGGGCGTCCTTTTTCATCTAAAGCAGACACTAAGGCTTCCCCGATGCCTAATGATGTTAAAACTTCGGCCGTATCGTAATACTCCGAATCGGGATAATTTTGTGCGGTTAGTTTAATGGCTTTCCTGTCTTTTGCCGTAAAAGCCCTTAAGGCATGTTGGACCTTTAACCCCAATTGGCTTAAAACCGCTTCGGGAACATCGGTGGGGTTTTGGGTTACAAAATACAATCCGACACCTTTACTACGAATCAATTTTACAATACTCTCAATTTGATTTAACAAGGCTTTTGATGCTTCATTGAAAATTAAATGCGCTTCATCAATAAACATAATAAGTTCTGGTCTGTCACTATCGCCCTGCTCCGGAAAAGTTGAATAAATTTCAGCCAATAAACTCAGCATAAATGTTGAAAACAGTTTGGGTCTGTCTTGAATATCGGTAAGTCTGATAATGTTAATGTAGCCTCTGCCATCTTCATCAATGCGTAATAAATCCTGTACATCAAACGAGGTTTCACCAAAAAACAAATCGGCACCTTGCTGTTCAAGTTCTACGACTTTACGTAAAATAGCACCAGTTGATGCGGTTGATATCCTGCCATAAGCTTCGGTAAATTCCTTTTTACCTTCATTGGTAGCGTATTGCAGTATTTTTTTAAAGTCCTTTAAATCGAGAATGGGGTATTTGTTGTCGTCGCAATACTGAAAAATAACGGCAACAACACCAGATTGGGTTTCAGATAAATCTAAAATACGCGACAATAAAACGGGGCCGAATTCGCTAACGGTTGCTCTCAATCTTACGCCATCTTGTTCAGAAAGGGTCAAGATTTCAACTGGAAATGATTTGGCTTCAAACGGTAATCCAATCTTTTCATGGCGCTCATCAATTTTCGGGTGCCCGGGGCTTGGTTGTGCCAATCCGCTTAAATCACCTTTAATATCCATCAGTAAAACAGGAATCCCTTTATCGCTTAAATTTTCGGCTAAAACCTGTAACGATTTTGTTTTGCCGGTACCGGTAGCTCCCGCAATTAAACCATGGCGGTTCAAGGTTTTTAAAGGGATTTTTACATGAGCACCAGTAACGGTTTCGCCGTTTAACATAGCGGCCCCAATAGGAATGTAATCGCCTTTTGTGGTATTGCCGTCGGTAATGTATTTAAAAAAAGTATCCTTATGACTCATGGTTTAAAAATTTGCATAAAAGTAAAGGAAAAATAAAGAAGAAAAAAATAGTGTTTAGGGTGAAACAAACGCTATTTTATTTTTTCAACATAAATGTTTGAGGTGCCAACACTTCTAAAACGTGCAGGAGCAGAATTGCCACCTCTAATAGTTTGCACACTAATGGTTTGTCCAGCTGTGATATTGAAAACCTCGGTTATATGAAGAGAGGCTTCGGTATGGCCGTTAGCATGTCTTACATAACCCGTGTTGCCAATGGTTCCGGTTGGTGTGCCGTTAATGGCTATTTGTGCCTCGACCGATACACGTGTATCAGTACTTCCACCTACTGTTGGGACTCGATAAGAGATGTTGGCTGTAATTCTGTACCTGCCCGTAGTGTTGATGGTTAAAACATTGCCGGCAACGGTGTATAAACTGGTGTTATCGTTCCAATCTAACGAACCAAAAATAGGGATATTGGAATAAGCCCCGGAATTTAAATTTGCTGTTGTATTAGTGTTGCTATATTTTACAGAACTACCATGGGAAATTTGGCTCCAATCTGGTATGGCAGGGCTACCGCAATTAAACTGAAATTCATTCAAATCGGTGTTGTATACCACTAATCCATTTGCAGGATTAACTATAGCATTAATTTGAACGGTTGTAAGTCTGGGGATGAGAACACCTTTGTCCGTAGATTCAACATCAAGAATGGATGATGTGTCTGGAGTTGTTGTGCCAATGCCAACTTGTGCGGCACTAAAATAAAAACTGCCACAAAGCAGCATAATTGAAAACGCTATTTTTTTCATTTGAGAGAGTTTGAGAGGGATTTATTTTTGCTTTGAACATATTATACTTATCTGTAAGCTTCATATATCACTACAATATTTTCAGTATGATTGGTAACGTTAATAGTAAAACCATTACTGTTAAAACTGATTACAGAAGCGGCTGTTAATCCTAAATTGTTACCGTTTTGATTGGAATATCTGATACCAATCGCTCTAGAATTGGATGCGTATCTGGAAATATTGTTTATTGAATTGCCATTGCCACCAACATATATAGCTTGTTGCTGAATGCTGCCACTATAATGCGTGGCATAACCTTGCATAGAGCCAAAAGCATTCTGAAATGTATTGTTGTTGTTTCCTACGCCGTTATTCGCATTGACATTATAACTTTCAACATTGGCATGGGCAGAGAATTTTATCGAAGTTGGCCTAAAGGGTAAACCCGTAATACTCTGATGTCCGGTACTGGAAATTATAAAACTACCAATGTATGTGGTAGCGCCCAAATAAGCGGCAGAATCTGTGCCTGCGGAAATGATATTTCCCGTATCCGAGCTGACCGGATTTGAATTTAAAGGAAACCAAATTGGTGTCGCCGCAGTGCCGTAGTTGTATTCAAACCGATTAGTAGTGGAGTTGAAAACAAGTAACCCATTGGCTGGATTAACAATTGCATTAATTTGAACGGTTGTAAGTCTGGGGATAAGAACACCTTTGTCTGTAGATTCCACATCAAGAATGGATGACGTGTTTGGGGTTGTTGTGCCAATACCAACTTGTGCGGCACAATAATAATAACTGCCACAAAGCAGCATTATTGAAAACGCTATTTTTTTCATTCTTTAGAGAGATTGCCGTTAGCAATTTACTTGTATTAATTGTAAGCTAGGGATTACAAACTTATCAAAGTTTGATTGAATACCAAAAAATATAATATAAATTCGAGGAATGTGTATCTTTGTCCGTTGTAATACTTGCTATGGATAAAAAAACACAATTATTAGTTGACAAAGGCGAAATGCTGCCCTTAATGGAAGAGTTTTATACCATTCAAGGCGAAGGCTATCATAAGGGCACTGCGGCTTATTTTATTCGCATTGGAGGCTGCGATGTAGGTTGCCATTGGTGCGATGTAAAAGAAAGTTGGAATGCCAATTTACACCCGCCAACCGACACTCTCAAAATTGTGGAAAACGCAAAAAAACACAGCGATACCATTGTAATAACCGGTGGCGAACCATTAACTTGGGACATGACGCTTTTAACCGATAGGCTGAAGGCTGAAGGCTTGCAAACGCATATTGAAACCTCGGGTGCCTATAAACTAACGGGCACTTGGGATTGGATTTGCTTGTCTCCAAAGAAATTAAAATTGCCAACCAAAGAGGTTTATGAAAAGGCCCACGAACTTAAAGTGATTGTTTACAATAAAGACGATTTTCGTTTTGCGGAAGAACAAGCGGCCAAAGTAAATAAAGACTGTATTTTATATTTACAGCCCGAGTGGAGCAAACGCGACAAAGTGGTGCCGGAAATAGTAGAGTATGTTATGAAAAACCCCAAATGGAAAGTATCGTTGCAAACCCATAAATATTTGAATATTCCTTAAATTCAGGATTAAATAAAAAATGTTCCAATGGTATAAAAACTATTGGAACATTTAATTTTGTCTAAAGTCTTGCGAGCGTCTTATTTAGTAAACGGAACCGTTACTCTCGCGGTGCCCCAACCCAAATGCATATTTACACCGTTGTCGGCTTCATCAAAAGCAATTGAGAAAGCCTCTAAAGATTCTCCAGTCGATGTTGGTACCGATAAACGCGCTACATCATTGGCTTCATTATAAAAATAAGAACCCCAAACATTTAAGTCGGTACTAATAATGGCAGTCCATTCTTTTTCACCAGGAATCACATAAAACGTGTACGTTCCAGCTTTTACGGTAGTGCTGCCTAATTTCATATCGGTATAAAGCGTTAATTCTGCCGCTTCATTAGCTCCGGTTCGCCATACTTTTCCGTTTGGAGCCAAAGTGGCTAAGTCCCTTCCGTTAAGTTGCGGTCTGCTATAAACAATCTTAATTAATTTGTTCGAATCTTTGTAATCCGTTGGAAATGCCGCGGCATCCATTGGGCTTTTATCCAATTTACTAAATTTTTGAGCATTCACATTAGTGGTTAACAGCATAACAAATGCAAAAGCAATGGTTGTAATAAGTGTTGATTTTTTCATAATGTTTTTTAGGTTTTTAGAATGATTTAAAGGTAATGCGATATTGTCTTAATATTTTTATAAAAGTCGTTCCGGTATGTTAAAGTTTACAATCTTCAAGAATATCTTTTAGAAATTCATCAATATAGTTTCATATTTATATTAATAACAAATACTTGGTTTCAAATTATAACCAATTTTACACTTTGTGTTTTTATAATAAAACTATAATGGCATTTTTGTACCGTTAATTAGAATAAAATATATTATAAAGATAAAGATAAAGATTATGTGTGGAATTGTATGTGCATTCGATTTAAAACAGAAGGCTGAAGATTTAAGACCTCAAATATTAGAAATGTCTAAAACCATTCGTCATCGCGGACCAGATTGGAGCGGTATTTATAGCGATGATAAAGCCATTTTAGCGCACGAGCGTTTGGCCATTGTTGATCCGGCTTCGGGAAAACAACCCTTATTTAGCGAAGACAAAAAACTGATACTTGCCGCAAACGGTGAGATTTATAACCATCGTGAGTTACGCAAGCAGTTTGATGGCAAATATAGCTTTCAAACCGAAAGCGATTGCGAGGTGATTTTAGCATTGTATAAAGAAAAAGGCGTTGATTTTATTGATGAAATGAACGGTATTTTCGGATTTGCTATTTACGATGTTGAAAAAGACGAATACTTTGTGGCCAGAGATCACATGGGCATTATTCCATTATATATCGGTTGGGATAAACACGGAACGTTTTATGTTGCTTCAGAATTAAAGGCTTTGGAAGGTGTTTGTACAAAAATTGAACTGTTTCCTCCAGGGCATTATTTAAGCAGTAAAGACGGCGAGTTTGTAAAATGGTACAACAGGGAATGGACGGAATATGATGCGGTTAAAGACAACGAAACCAGCATAACAGAAGTGAAACAAGCTTTGGAAGATGCCGTACACAGACAATTAATGAGCGATGTGCCTTATGGTGTTTTACTTTCGGGTGGATTGGATTCTTCGGTAACATCGGCGATTGCTAAAAAATATTCTGAAAGACGTATTGAAGCAGACGATAAAGAAAAAGCATGGTGGCCACAATTGCACTCATTCTCTGTAGGTTTGGAAGGTTCACCGGATTTAGCCGCGGCCAAAAAAGTAGCGGACCATATTGGTACCGTGCACCACGAAATAAAGTTCACCATTCAAGAAGGTTTGGATGCGATTAAGGATGTTATTTATAACATTGAAACGTACGATATTACTACCATACGTTCGTCAACACCAATGTACTTAATGGCGCGGGTTATTAAATCCATGGGCATTAAAATGGTATTATCCGGTGAAGGTGCCGATGAGATTTTTGGAGGTTATTTATACTTCCATAAAGCACCAAATGCTAGAGAATTTCACGAAGAAACCGTGCGTAAATTAAGCAAGTTACACATGTATGATTGTTTGCGGGCCAACAAGAGTTTGGCAGCTTGGGGAATTGAGGGGCGCGTGCCATTTTTAGATAAAGAGTTTATTGATGTGGCGATGCGCATCAACCCAGAAGATAAAATGATTAACGGAGAGCGCATGGAGAAATGGGTGATTCGTAAAGCGTTTGAAGACATGATTCCAGAAAGCGTGGCATGGAGACAGAAAGAACAGTTTAGCGATGGTGTAGGTTACAGTTGGATTGATACCTTGAAAGAGTTGGTTGAAAAAGAAGTATCCGACGAGCAAATGGAGAATGCGAAATACCGTTACCCAATTCAAACGCCAATAAACAAAGAAGAGTATTATTACAGAACCATTTTTGAAGGACATTTTCCGAGTGATGCTGCCGCATTAAGTGTGCCACAAGAACCAAGTGTGGCCTGTAGCACAAAAATAGCTTTGGAATGGGATGAGGCTTTTAAGAATATGAACGACCCGTCGGGTAGAGCAGTTGCAAAAGTGCATGATGATGCTTACTAAATAGTAATCGGTTATTTTGTTATATAAGTAAAGACTAGCATTTTTTGTTGGTCTTTTTTTAAATGATAAAATCTAAAAATATGCGATTTAAAAGGATTTGTAAATTTTATTATTTACAAAAGATTGAAAAACCATCAAAATCAATTTTAAGGTGCTTTTTAAGCGATTTAAGAGCGTTTCGAGTAATTAACAATTGTTGATAATTATTAAACAAACTCGTTAAAATGCTTTTTAAAGGCTTTGTTATTTCGTATATTTGTTTGTATTCAAAAGGATGCTAAATAGCATCTTTTTTTGTGTAAAATATAATTATAAAAAGATTATAAAATAATATCATATGAGCGAAAAAAGAGAAGAATTTAATAAGGACAATTATTCGGCAGACAGTATTCAGGCCTTAGAAGGTATGGAGCATGTGCGCATGCGTCCTTCCATGTATATTGGAGACACTGGCACTAGAGGTTTGCACCATTTGGTTTATGAGGTTGTAGACAACTCAATTGATGAAGCTTTAGCAGGACATTGCGATAATATTACAGTAACCATAAACGAGGATAACTCCATTACTACGGAAGATGATGGTCGTGGTATTCCAATAGATTTACATAAAAAAGAAGGCGTTTCCGCACTAGAGGTTGTAATGACTAAAATTGGTGCCGGTGGAAAATTCGATAAAGATTCTTATAAAGTTTCCGGAGGATTGCATGGTGTTGGTGTAAGTTGTGTTAACGCCTTGTCAACTCAACTCAAAGCCACGGTTTATAGAAAAGGTGAAATTTGGGAACAGGAATACGAAAAAGGGAAACCTATGTATCCTGTTAAAAAGGTTGGTGAAACCGATAAAAGAGGAACTACAGTAACCTTTAAGCCAGATCCAAGCATTTTTACACAAACACTAGAATATAGCTACGATACTTTGGCAAGTAGAATGCGCGAACTGGCTTATCTTAACAAAGGAATAACTATTCATTTAATAGATAGACGACATAAAAAAGATGATGGCGAATTTGAAGGCGAAACATTTCATTCTGAAGAAGGTCTAAAGGAATTTATCAAGTTTTTAGATGGAAACCGCGAGCCATTGATTAATAAGGTTATAGCTTTTGAAGGTGAAAAAAATGGCGTGCCTGTTGAGGTGGCCATGATTTATAATACATCGTATGCTGAAAATCTGCATTCTTATGTAAACAATATTAACACACACGAAGGTGGAACGCATTTATCGGGTTTCCGTCGCGGATTGACCCATACCCTTAAAAAGTATGCCGATGAATCTGGGATGCTTGATAAATTGAAATTTGATATAGCCGGTGATGATTTCCGTGAGGGGTTAACAGCCATTATTTCGGTAAAAGTTCAAGAACCACAATTTGAAGGACAAACAAAAACCAAATTAGGTAACCGTGAAGTTTCAGCATCTGTTAGTCAAGCTGTTTCTGAAATGTTAACCGATTATTTGGAAGAACATCCCGATGATGCTAAAATCATTGTACAAAAGGTGATTTTGGCAGCTCAAGCACGTCATGCAGCTCAAAAGGCCCGAGAAATGGTGCAGCGTAAAACCGTAATGAGCATTGGTGGTTTGCCTGGGAAATTAAGTGATTGCTCCGAGCAAGATCCTGCAAAATGTGAAGTGTTTTTAGTTGAGGGTGATTCGGCAGGTGGAACGGCTAAACAAGGTAGAGATAGAGCTTTTCAAGCCATTCTTCCGTTGCGTGGAAAAATCTTGAATGTTGAAAAAGCCATGACTCATAAAGTGTTTGAAAATGAAGAGATTAAAAACATCTTTACAGCTTTAGGGGTTACCATTGGAACAGAAGAAGACAGTAAAGCGCTTAACCTTTCAAAATTACGTTACCATAAAGTTGTGATTATGTGTGATGCCGATATTGACGGTAGCCACATTGCCACCTTAATTTTAACGTTCTTCTTTAGGTATATGAAGGAATTGATAGAGAATAATCATATCTATATTGCAACACCTCCGTTATATTTAGTTAAAAGAGGAGCAAAGAAGCAATATGCTTGGTCTGATAAAGAACGCGATGAGATTGTTGAAGAATTTGGAGACGGTTCAAAAATTCAACGTTATAAAGGTCTTGGTGAAATGAACGCTGAGCAACTTTGGGATACCACCATGAATCCTGAGTTTAGAACCATGCGTTTAGTACAAATCGATAACGGTACAGAGGCAGACAGGATTTTCTCAATGTTGATGGGCGATGAGGTGCCACCGCGTAGAGAATTTATAGAGAAGAATGCTATTTATGCCAATATTGATGCATAATTAAAATTAATTTATAGAATTAAAAATGTCGCTTAATTTAAGCGACATTTTTTATGGATATGATTGAGGTGTTTTAGGATTAATTAAAATGCTTGTTTAAATCCCTAATCCCAAACCAATCCTTGGAGTACTTACGTTTATTCTTGTGGTCACGGTGTTTCTTCTAGGGTATCTGTGGGAGTAGTGCCCATCGTAGCTATAATAATAAACCGTGGCATGATGGTAATAGTAATCACTATGATGACAATGGTGGTTGCAGTGCTCATAATGTTCGGCATAGGCATCTCGCTTTCCCTTCATGTAAGCTTTGTGCGCTTTTCTATCTCTTCTTTTTAAATCTTTTTCATAAGCTTTTTGTTCTTTCCAAAATGCCTCTTCCTCGGCTTCAGTTTTGGCACGAAATTGTTGTTCGTATTGGGCGTCTTCTAAAGCTCTTTTTTGATAATATGATTTTTTATCCATCGTTGTTTCATTTGATATCTCTGTTTCTTGAGCTTGAATTACAAACGAAAAACCTAACACTGCTATTAGTACTATTGATTTAAATGTTGTCATAATTTTTAATTTTAATATTTAATAAATGCACTTAACAAGTGCTTACATTAATAAGACAACCAAAAAGTTTTTTACCCTACCTTCAATTCTGTTATTTCAGAGTAATGGATTGTTAAAAAGAAAAAAAGCTGCCTAATTTTTTTAGACAGCCTTGGTTTAGAAGTTAAAAATCAAATCCTATGGAGAATTGCCAAACTCTGTTTTGTGGGCTTCCTTCGTCGTATACTTCGCCCATTCCGAGATGATATCTTACACCCAATGATACGCCCGAACTTGTTTTAAAGCCGCCTCCAAAGTTAAAACCCCAATCGAGTGTATTTGGTTCAAATTCTTGAGAGGTATCAAATAGTCCAAAGTTACTATCAAATTCTTCCTTATGTGAAATCGCTAAACCTATTTGTGGGCCCGCTTCTAAAAAGAAGCTTTCGCTTGGATATAGTTTTAATGATAAAGGAAGATTTAAATAATCTAATTTTTGGGTAAATGTGCCGCCATTATCTCTAAGTTCATAGCCTTGTTGCGAGTATAAAAATTCAATTTGAAGGGCAGCACTTTCGCTTAAAAACGATTCGCCATAAAAGCCTAAATGAAAGGCGTGTCGCTGACCGGTTTCTGTATCGCCATCAAAACTTACTGCGGCGAGGTTGTAACCAAATTTTATCCCTGCGTTAGAATTGTTATTGCTATTGTTTTCTTGTGCTTGCAAGCTAAATAAAGTTGTAAAAATTAAGCTTAATGTTAAAAATGTGTTTTTCATTGTTTGTAGGTTTAATAGTTTTCTTGATATTTTATTTTCCGCCATTGGCTTGTAAATCGGCAATACATTGGTCATCTAATTCGGGTGCTTTGCTGCTTCCAATTAAATTGGACAAACCATCGCCGGTTTCGGCAGACCAGTACATTAAACAGCTTTCAACGTTACAATGTTTAGGATGTGAGCTGTCTTCGTGGTTGGTCACCATTGCTGTTCCTAGATTTGTTAACCCCAAAATATGTCCGAATTCATGTGTAATAACCGTTGTTTCTAAAACACTTCTGTTGGGTTCAAAAGCACTATTGCTTAAATCTTCAATGGTTTCTTGAAAAATAACAAATGAGGTGTTTCGGTATGCAGTACCTAAAACAACACCATTTTCGGTATTTTTATTTGATTCTCCGTCTGCAAAAAATGCCCAAACCGCAATTTGATTGTTGGTGTTGTATTTTGTTCTTTTGGATTCTTCAATACGTATTATATCCTCAGTGCTGTATTTGGCTTTACCTGTTGGTGCAATGGCTCTTTTTTCAACTGTAATGCCTTGGGGCTTAAAGGTTCGTGCTTCAATAAAAGACTTTAAATTATTTACGGAAGTTTCTGAAGGTTCAAAACCGTCTACATAAACAAGCTCGATAACCATACTTTTAAATGTGCTGCTCGATAAAAGATCGTTGGCCGAAGCTCCCGTTGATTTTTGGTTTGCAGCTTTGTTCGATTCTGTGCCACCGTTATTAGCCTCGTCTTGACTGGATACTTCTTCTTTAGAACACGCATTTAAAAAAACAATGAGCAAAAGTGCTATTAAAAGTCTGTACTTCATATTGAAAATAATTGTTGTTTATTTTTTAAAAACAGCTGCTAAATTTTAGCAGCTGTTTTACCATAACATACGTAACAAATGCCAATCTAGTTTTATATTTGGGCTAACACTAGAGTTATTCCGGCATTTGTTGTGCTTTGCAGAGAGATAGAACTTTGCGAATAGCTTGTAACTTCCCAAGTATGGTTTAATAATTCGAAAGTAGCATTACCCGTAAAAGTTAAATTTAAGAATACTTCAAGCTCTGATGTTACAGCGTATGTCCCTTGAACATCGCTAATGGTTGCATTTACCGTGTGTTTTGCTAAGCAGGTTAAATCGTTGGCAAAATCTATAGAATAGTTTGCATAATCATTTGCGGTATCGACACCGGCAACTACAAACGATTCAACTTTAAATGCGCCTTCAACTAAAATGGTTTCTAGGGATTTAGCGTTTTCTTCGGCTTCTTCTTTAATGTCATCAGTAGCTAAACAATCTGTAATTTGAGTTTTTAAATCCAAATCACTTGCAATTTCTACAACGGTATCTCCATTTATGGTCGCAGTAATTGGGTAGTTGATAGCAAATCTATCATTGCTTCCTAAATTATCCATGTAGGTATATAATTGTTGTTCAGATTCAATAACCACGCTACCTGTTTGCTCTAAGTTTAAATTGTAGGTTAGAATGGTTATAGGAAAATCGATGTCTAAACAATTAATAGCCGCTTCACCATTTTGTTCGGCTTGCTCACAAGCGTTTAAAAGGGCATCGTATTCGGTTTGATTGGCTATTTGAACTTCGGTGTAATTGCTCGTCATTACTGATAGCGGAAATTGAAATTCAATGGTGTCATTATCGTTAATAAATTCTCCTAAAATACTTAATACCAAATCGAATTGCGCTTCGCTAACAATGGTTAATTCTGTGCCGTTAATAGTGGCTGTAACAGGCAATATTATTGATGAGCATGAAATGCCATCTAAAAAGTCATCAAAACTTCCATCGTGCATCGAGGAACGCTCTAGGTTACTTGCTGTTTCAGAGTTTGGGGAATTGGTATTTGGATTTTGACCATTTTCACTATCAATTTCATCTTGACAAGAGGTTAATCCTAAAAATGAAAGAAATAAGATTGCTGTAAATAATTTTAAGGTTTTCATAATACTATTTTTTGTGTTTGAATTTTTTTATTTTTTGGCGAATGTTTCGCCTTTCTATAAATAAGACAACTACATTTAAATTTACCCTACTTTAAATTAATGTTTTTTTATTTTAATCTTCTTTTAGCATGTTTATAAGCTTAAAAAAAACAGCTGTCTTGAATTAAGGCAGCTGTTTCATAACATAAGTCACAAATGCAAACTTAACTATATTTGGGCTAAAATTAAAGTTACTGCTGCATTTGTTGTGCTTTGTAAAGAGATGGAGCTTTGTGAAAAACTTGTTACTTCCCAATTGTTGTTTAGTAACTCAAAAGAAGCGTTTCCGGAGAAGGTTAAGTTAACAAATACTTCTATTTTAGAGGCTACATTGTAGGTGCCTTGAACGGCATTAGCAGTTGCATCTACTTTATTCTGAGCCGTACAGGTTAAGTTGCCAGCGAATTCAATTGTGTAGTTGGCGTAATCATCTGCTTTTTCAACGCTAGAGTCAATAAAAGATTCTACTTTAAAAGCGCCTTCAACTAAAATATTTTCTAAGGTTTTAGCATTTTCTTCAGCTTGCTCTTCTTCGTCTTCTGTTGCAAGACAGTCTGAAATTTTTGACTGCAATTCTAAATCACTTGTAATAGTTACCAAAGTATCGCTATTTAATGTCGCTGTAATGGGGTAGTTTACTGCGAAATACTCATCGTTACCAAAGTTAGTCATGTACGTGTATAAAGCCTTTTCAGATTCTATTACTACACTGCCTGTTTGTACGAAGTTTAAATTGTACGAGAAAACAGTAATAGGAAAGTTAATACCTAAACAGTTTATAGCCTCGTTAGTGGTGCCTTCTGCTTGATTACATGCCGATATTAAGGCGTCGTACTCAATTTGATTAGTTATTTCAACCTCGGTATAGTTACTAAGTTTAACCGATAATGGGAAATGTAATATAACTTCATCTTCATCATTGTTGTATTCTGATAAAATATCAATTACAGTTTCGTAATCAGATTCATTAACTACATGAACTTCGGTGCCATTAACAGTGGCGGTAACTGGTAGTAAAATAGAGGAGCAAGATACACCATCTAAAAGGTCGTCAAAACTACCGTTGTGCATAGACGATTGTTTTAGTTGTTTGGCCGTTTGTGAGTTGGCAGCATTGGCATTGGGGTTTTCTTCGTTTAGATGGTCATCTTGATCTTGACAAGAAGTAAATCCTATAAAGCTCAGTAATAAGATTGCAGTAATAAATTTTAAAGTTTTCATGATAATAAATTTTGGGTTTTAATATTTTTCTTTTTTGCGATTTTTTCGCTTTCTGTACTTAAGACAATCCTTTTTAAATTTACCCTACTTAAATTTTAATAATTTTGTTTTTTTAGTGTTTTGTGTAATTGTTTAAAGCTTGTGTATATATAATTTGCGTAAGTTTTATGGGGTTCAAAACATAATTTTATACTACTTTTGTGATTGTTTTTTAAATTATAAATATTGAACAATCTGCTTTAAACATGGCAACCAATAGCTCCAAACTTTGTGAAGAAACCCACTTTAATGCCTTTTATTTAGAGCACATTCAGCATGCCAGTAATTTTGCATACTATAAATGTGGAGATAAGGATAATGCCCTGGATTTGGTGCAGGACGCCTTTTCTAAAATATGGGAAAACTGCTGTAAAATTGATTTTACAAAGGCAAAAACGTATTTGTTTACCACCGTTAATAATTTGTTTTTAAATAAAGTAAAGCATAATAAAGTGGTTTTGGAATACGCCAAAGCTGCACCTTACATTGATAAAACCAATGAGAGTCCAGAATATTTATTAGAGGAAGAAGAGTTTAAAACTAAGTTGCAAAACGCCATAGCTTTACTATCCGAAGCGCAACGCGAGGTGTTTTTATTAAACAGAATAGACGGTAAAAAGTATCGAGAAATAGCAGAAATGCTAGAAATCTCTCAAAAAGCAGTTGAAAAAAGAATGTCTGGCGCACTAAAAATTTTAAGAGCACATATAGAAAATATTTAACTCGGGTAGGGTAAACTTATATATAGGTGTCTTAATTGTATAAAAGACAAAAAATGAATAAAGAAAACGACATATTAAAATGGTTTGATGGTGACATCTCTACCGCGGAGATTAAAAAGCTGTATCCCGACGAAGACTTTTCTGCATTGGTAAAAACTGCCTTTTATGCCAAACAAATTGATGTGCCTAAAGTAGATGCACAAAAGGCTTTAGCAGATTTTAAAACTAAATCTTTTAAAAAGAAAGAATCTAAAGTTATTCCCTTAAATTTCAAATCATTTTTAAAGGTGGCTGCCATTTTGGTGGTTATGCTTACGTCGTCCTATTTTTTATTCTTTAACAATACAAAATCCTATTCAACAGCTATTGCACAAACAGAAACTTTTAATCTACCTGATGATTCTCAGGTAATTTTAAATGCACAGTCCAAACTGTCTTTCAATAAAAAAACTTGGAAAAAAAGCCGAAGTCTTGATTTAAATGGCGAAGCTTTTTTTAAGGTAACCAAAGGCGAAAAATTCACCGTTAATACAAACGCCGGAAGCATTCAAGTTTTAGGCACACAATTTAATGTAAAAAAACGCCCGAATTATTTTGAAGTACAATGCTACGAAGGTTCTGTAAGTGTTACACACAACAAAGAAAAAACGATATTAATCCCAGGGAAAACGTTTAGGGTTGTAAATAACCAAATTGTATTGGCCAAGGATTTTAACGCAGAAACACCATCGTGGTTAGCCAAGGAATCTTCGTTTGATAATGTACCGCTTTGGCAAATTGTTAACGAATTGGAAATTCAATACGATATAATCATTGATGCATCAAAAGTAGATGTTGCCAAAACATTTTCAGGTAGTTTTACACACACCGATAAAAACATAGCGTTACAATCTGTAACCATTCCGCTTAAATTAAGCTACAAAATAAACGGTAATAAAGTTGAGTTATATAACTATGACAAAAACTAAACACTTCATTGTTTTATGTTCTGTCTATTGCTGCTTTTCTTTTGGTTTACAAGCACAAGAAAAACTACCGTTATTAGATGTATTACAGCAATTAGAAAATCAATTTGATGTCAAGTTTTCCTATTCGATAGATGATGTTAGTAATGTTTTGGTAGATATACCAAACAAATCAGACACATTAAAACAAATCATAGAAAATTTAAACGCTACCACACTTTTAAATTTCAAGTTTCTTAACGAGCGCTATATCACGGTTTCCACAATTAACAAAACCATTGCTATTTGTGGTGTTTTGGTTTCAGAAAAAACTAAAGATCCCTTGCTTGGGGCTTCGGTTTTAATTGAAAATTCTACAAAAGGTGTGATCACAGATATAGAAGGCACTTTTAATTTAGATGAAGTAGATGTCAATAAATCGATAATTATTTCTTTTTTAGGATTTGAAACACAGGTGTTTAAAGCTGCGGATTTAATGTTGTTAAATAACACGTGTAAAACCATAGAAATGCAAGTTAAAAGTGAAGCACTCAATCAGATTCTAATCACCAAATTTTTAACCACAGGTTTACAAAAACGCATTGATGGTAGCACGATTTTAAATACCGAAAAGTTTGGTATTTTACCCGGGCTCGCAGAACCGGATATTATGCAATCCATTCAAGCTTTACCAGGTGTTGAAAGCATTAATGAAAGTATCGCAAACATTAATGTTCGTGGGGGTACAAACGACCAAAACCTCATTCTTTGGGATAACATTAAAATGTATCATTCGGGGCATTTTTTCGGGCTTATCTCAGCTTACAACCCGTATTTGACAAACCAAGTTTCGGTGACCAAAAACGGAACCTCAAGCGAGTTTAGCGATGGCGTGTCTAGCACCATTAATATGTCTACCAAAAACAAAATAAATGAAGGTTTTAAAGGCGGCGTAGGTGCTAATTTAATACATGCCGATGCTTTTTTGGAAATACCACTAAGTAAAAAGCTAGCCGTTCATATATCGGGGAGGCGCTCTTTTACCGATGTTTTCAGTACACCGACTTACGACACTTATTTTGAACGCAGTTTTCAAGATAGCGAGCTCACCACAAATAGCGATAACATAAGCGAGAGTAACAAATCGTCCGATTTTTTCTTTTACGACTATACCGCTAAATTGCTTTTCGATTTTAATGAGAATCATAAATTTAGGGCTAACATTATTGGCATAAACAATAACTTGGATTATACTGAAAGTTATACCAATGCCGATGATGAAACAGATTCAAAAACCAGTAATTTAAAGCAACAAAACTTGGGCGCTGGTGCAAACTGGAATGCGAAGTGGCATGCTAAATTTTCAACTGAAATCAATGCTTTTTATTCAAAATATAATGTGGATGCTGTTGATTATAGAATTGAAACCGATCAAAAATTAACCCAAGCAAACGAAGTTCTTGAAACGGGAGTAAAGCTTAAAACCAATTTTAAGATTAATGATAATCTGAATGTTTTAAATGGCTATCAATTCAGTGAAATAGGCATTTTAAATGAAACCACGGTTAGCGCACCGTCTTACGATAAAACCAAAAAGGACGTGTTGCTCAACCATGCGCTTTTTAGTGAAATAGAATTTAATAAACACAATACGTATTTGAGGTTGGGTGTTCGGGGGAATTATTTTCAGAAATTCAATAAAATGATTATTGAGCCCCGGCTAAATGTTAGACAAAAACTAAATAATCGCTTTGCATTAAAGTTACAAGGTGAATTTAAAAACCAATCTGCCACACAGATTATCGATTTTCAAGATGATTTTTTAGGCGTTGAAAACCGCCGCTGGATTTTGGCAAATAACAGTTCGATTCCTATTTCTGAAAGTAAACAAGGGTCTTTCGGTTTCGAGTTTAATCAGAATAATTTGGTAATTGATGTTGAAGGATTTTATAAATTAGTTGATGGGATAACCGCATCCAACCAAGGTTTTTATAATAATTTTCAATATATAAATGCCGCGGGAAGCTATCATGTAAAGGGTGTTGAATTTTTAATGAATAAAACGGCTGAATCCTATAGTGCTTGGGTGAGTTATACCTACAGTGTTAATGATTATGAATTTGAAAGTATAACGCCCTCCGTTTTTCCAAACAATGTGGATGTCAGGCATTCGATGTCCATGGCCTTTAATTATGATATTAGGGATGATTTAAAAGTATCCATAGGTGGTATTTGGAGGTCTGGTGCGCCATATACAAAACCCGTTGAAGGGAATGAAACCATACAAAATGGCAATAATACGGTTGTAAATTACGACCTTCCGAATAATGAAAACTTAGATGATTTTATCCGATTGGATGTTTCCTTAAAATATAATTTTAATATAACAAACACATCTAACGGAGCTATAAGTTTAGGAGTTATTAATGTAACGAATAAAGAAAATAGCATCAATAGGTATTACGAAGTGCACCCTGAAGATTCAAATTCAGCCATACAAATTGATAATAAATCACTTGGTTTAACGCCCAATTTAAGTTTTAGAATCAATTTTTAGAATAGCGAATCCATATTAAAAAATCGATAAAACGTATTATTTTTACGATTAAATGTTGTTTTATTCGATGTTTTTTATATTTTTGTCAAACCCAAATCTTAAAATAAAATGAAAAAGTTAACTCTACTTATGTTGTTTTGTATAGCAACAATTACTTCAAAAGCTCAAAATGATTTAGATGCGCTTCTTGCCGCAGGTGTAAAAAATGCAGAACGTTTTGCCAACGATTATTTAATGTCGGGAACAGATGGCTTAATGCACAGCATGAATGCTGGTTGGTTTAATACGGCAGACGCCAAACCACTTGGAGGTTTTGAAATTTCAATTATCGCCAATGCTTCAACCATACAAGATGAACACAAATCATTTTTAATGAATATTGCAGATTACAATAGCGACCCAGATCAAGATTTTGTGGTGTCGTTTACAGATGCTTCAACATCAAAATCTGTTGCAACTGCTTTAGGGGAAAACGAACCGGATATTGATATAGTAGTTACTTATGACGACCCGATTTTAGGGCCTCAACAGGAAACCATAACCTTACCTAGTGGCATTGGTTCAGATACGGCAAACCTATTGCCAACTGCCTTTATTCAAGGTGCCATTGGACTCAGTAAAGGTATTGAGTTGAAAGCGCGTTTTGTGCCCAAAATTAATACTGATGATGTAGATATTAGCATGTATGGCGCTGGATTGCAAATGGAGTTTACCAAATGGTTGCCTGCCGATAAATTACTGCCCGTAGCCATTTCAGGTTTGGTAGCTTATACCCATTTAGATGGTACTTATGATATATCTGGATCTACCGGAATTAGCGGTAGTAATCAACGTATAGAAAATGATACAAATACGTGGTTGTTCCAATTAATAGCATCAACCAAATTGCCCGTAATCAATTTTTACGGCGGTTTAGGGTATATAAAAGGTAAATCGGAATCGGATTTATTAGGGACTTATACCGTATCAAACGGACCATTATTTTCTCAAACCATTACCGATCCTTTTTCGGTATCAAGCGAAGCATCATCTGTAAGAGGCACTATTGGTACAAAATTAAAAATAGGTTTTTTCAGATTAAATGCCGAATACCATTTATCCGAGTTTAATGCATTTTCAGTAGGTATAAATTTTGGATTTAGATAATGGTTTTTTGAATTCATTTTTTAATAAATGAATGTTTTAGTTAGTTTGTATAATTAGTTGAGTAAAAAGTGCAAGATTTTAATTTTGCACTTTTTTCGTTTACAGCATTTTAATTCATACTTTTGTTAACCAAAATTTTTAGCGATAAAACAAACAATAGTCATGTTTTAAATCAAAATAAATGATGACTTTTGGCTAGAATTTATAACATATCACAAATCTTTTAAAAAAATAATTTTATGAAAGTTACAGTAGTTGGAGCAGGGGCAGTAGGGGCTAGTTGCGCAGAGTACATTGCGATTAAAAACTTTGCTTCTGAAGTTGTATTATTAGACATTAAAGAAGGCTATGCCGAAGGTAAAGCGATGGATTTAATGCAGTGTGCATCTTTAAACGGGTTCGATACCAAAATTACAGGCATCACAAACGATTATAGCAAAACGGCAAATAGCGATATTTGTGTGATAACTTCGGGTATTCCGCGTAAGCCGGGAATGACTCGCGAAGAATTAATTGGTATTAATGCCGGTATTGTAAAATCGGTTTCATCCAGTTTAATTGAGCACTCACCAAACACCATTATTATTGTGGTGAGTAACCCAATGGATACGATGACGTATTTGGTTCATAAAACAACAAATTTACCAAAAAACAGAATTATAGGCATGGGCGGCGCTTTAGATTCCGCACGTTTTAAATACAGATTAGCCGAAGCTTTAGAAGCTCCAATTAGCGATGTAGACGGCATGGTTATAGGCGGTCATAGCGATACTGGCATGGTGCCATTAACATCGCACGCCACACGAAATAGTGTTAAGGTTTCTGAGTTTTTATCTGACGATAGACTAAATCAAGTAAAAGAAGAAACTAAAGTTGGTGGTGCTACTTTAACCAAATTATTAGGTACGTCGGCTTGGTATGCACCAGGTGCAGCAGTTTCCGGATTGGTACAAGCCATTGCTTGCGACCAAAAGAAAATGTTCCCTTGTTCAACCTTATTGGAAGGTGAATACGGTTTAAGCGATTTATGCATTGGTGTACCGGTAATTTTAGGCAAGAACGGAATTGAAAAAATAGTGGATATTCCGTTAAGCGATGCTGAAAAAACACATATGCAACAAAGTGCCGAAGGCGTTAAGAAAACAAATGGTTTACTGGAATTGTAAACTTTAATATTACAAACTATATTTTATGATAAAGACTGTAGAAATACAGTCTTTTATTATTATATTTGGCGCATGAATTCAAAATGGTACATTAGTGCTTTAATAGTTATTATCACCTTGTTTGGTGCTATTTCGCAGCAGCAAACTATTGTGCCAAATCAAGAAATTGTTCTTCAATTTACAGATGCTTCCATAACACCCGATGAATCACAAAAAACCATTGCTATTGTAAAACAGCAATTGCAGGATTTAGGTGTTAGCAATATTCAAATAAAGGAAGAAGAAGGCGGTAAGCTAAAAATCACGTATCACAGTGATGCCGATGTTGCGAGTATAAAAAAGACCTTTTCAAAAGAAAAGAACCTCATTCTAGATGCAGCTTTAAACAATGAAAACGAAGATTCTTCAAAGCTTCCTTTTGATGAAAACACCGTTAGCTATAAACTCGATGTTTATGAAATCCAAAACGGGCACGATGCGCCATGGGATTTAAACGGCACTTCGGTTGTTGAGTTAAAGCCCGAAAGTAAAAGATTATCAAATCCAAATTTATATGCTTTTATCAATGCTTTTGATGTGAATGAAAGCGGCGAAAAAGTAGCCTATAAAATCCATTACAATATTGCCATTGCAATAGATAATACCTCACACAAAATACCCGAGGTTAGAGCGGGACCTTTGGTTTAAATTACTTCAAAAAAACAGCTTTTAAAAACAACTGGCACCAAACCGGTTTCAGTACAAAAAGCTAACAAAATTATTAAAATATAAAATTGTTAAATACTACGAGAAAATTCTATATTTGCTCGTTTTAAAATAAAAACAATTTTTGAACAAGGTAAAACCTTGTGAATCATTAAACTTGTCATTCCCACAAAATCGGAGATTCATAAATACCATAATTATGAATTTAGAATCAATGAATAAAGCGGGAAACTAAGACACAAAAAATTACAAAATGCAAAATAAAGGATTAGTAAAATTATTTGCGCTCTTGTTTGGTTTGGTAAGTATTTACCAATTATCATTCACATTTAAAGCCAATCAAATTGAGAGTCAAGCCCAAGAAATCGCTATAAATAAAATTCCAGATACCGAGGAAGATTTCAGGGAAAAAAGAAGTGATGAAGAAGCAAACTACCTAGAGTCCATAGCTAATGATACCGTTTATAATATCGGTATTGCAAAATTCACGTATAACGATGTGAAGCAAAAAGCCATGAATCTTGGTTTGGATTTAAAAGGCGGTATAAACGTAATCTTACAAGTATCGGTTAAGGATATTTTAAAAGGATTGGCCAACAATACCAAAGATCCGGTTTTTAATAAGGCATTGGACGATGCTACCGAGCTTCAAAAAAACAGTCAAAATACCTATTTAGAAGATTTCTTTATAGCATTTGATAAAATTAAAGGCGATACCAAATTAGCGTCTCCAGACATATTTTACACCAAAGCTTTAGATGGTGAGATTAATGGAAGTATGACTGATAGTGATGTTAAAAGCATTATAGAAACAAAAATAGACGAGTCGATAGTATCAGCTTTTGAAGTATTGCGTAAGCGTATTGACGAGTTTGGTGTAACCTCACCAAACATTCAACGTTTAGGTAATTCTGGTCGTATTTTAGTGGAATTGCCAGGTGTTAAAGATGTTGAGCGTGCTACAGGATTATTACAAAGTACGGCACAATTAGAGTTTTGGGATGCTTATAAAGGGGAACAGTTTTTCCCGTTTTTAGTACAGGCCAACGAGGTTTTAAAAGACATCGTTAAAGTTGATGTGGCTGATGAAGAGGTAGAGCCTCAAGATGAAGAAAACGCTGAAGACTCGCAAATTGATGCCCTTTTGGGTGAAGCTGAAACCGATTCGACTGCCATTTCAAGTGTAAATCCAATATTCGATTTAATTAAAGGCCAGGGTTACCAAGGCGGACCGATAATTGCAAGTTTCGAATTAAAAGATAAAGAAACCGTTTTAAATTATTTAAACCTACCACAAGTAAGAGCTTTATTGCCAGCAGAACACCGTTACGCAAAATTTGCTTTTGGCAAACCAGATAAAAATAGCGAGTTGGTAGATTTATACGCTTTAGTAGGTAACAGAGAAAACGTGCCACCATTAAGTGGTGCCGTTGTAACCGATGCGCGTAACCAATTTGGACCAACGGGAAAATCTGAAGTGTCTATGCAAATGAATTCCAAAGGCGCTAAGGTTTGGGAAGAAATGACGGGGAATGCATTTAATCAAGGCAGTCAAATTGCCATTGTTTTAGATAACATAGTGTATTCTGCCCCAGGTGTAACTACGGGACCAATTGCCGGAGGAAGCTCTTCAATTTCAGGGGATTTTACATTAAACGAAGCCATAGATTTAGCAAACGTACTGCGTGCGGGTAAATTACCGGCATCGGCAGATATCATTTCAAGTGAAGTTGTTGGGCCATCATTGGGTCAAGAAGCCATTGATAGTGGTACCAAATCGTTTATGATTGCCTTGGCATTGGTATTGCTTTGGATGATTTTCTATTACGGAAAAGCGGGTGGATTTGCAGATATCGCCATGGTTTTAAACATCTTATTAATCTTTGGTATTTTATCTGGCTTAGGCGCCGTATTAACCTTACCGGGTATTGCGGGTATTGTGTTAACTATTGGTATGTCGGTTGATGCGAACGTGCTTATCTTTGAGCGTATTCGAGAGGAAATCGTAAAAGGTAAAGGACAAAAAGAAGCTATTCAAGATGGATTTAGCAACGCTTTGTCTTCTATTTTAGATGCCAATATTACAACCGGTTTAACGGCCTTAATCTTATTTATTTTTGGAACAGGGCCTATTAAAGGATTTGCAACTACCTTATTAATTGGTATTGGTACATCGTTATTTACGGCTATTTTTATCACCAGATTATTGGTAGACTGGTATATTAACAAAGGCGGAAAACTTGATTTCTCAACCGCATTAACTAAAAATCTTTTCAGAAATATTAGTATTGAATTCTTAAAGAAACGCAAGGTAGCTTATATGGTTTCTGCGGTATTCATTGTGGTAAGTTTAGGTTCGTTGTTTACAAATAGTTTAGATCAAGGTGTCGATTTTGTTGGAGGTAGAACCTATCAAGTGCGTTTTGCACAGGATGTTAGTGCTTCAGAAATTACCGATGTACTTTCACAACCAGAAATTTTTGGAAGTGCAGATGCTAAAACTTTTGGTAGTGCCAATCAATTAAAAATAACCACCAAATACAAGGTTAACGAAACAGGATCTGAGGTTGATGAAGAAATTAGAAAGGCTTTATATGATGGACTTGTTCCTTATTTAGAAGGTATATCATATGAGAAGTTTTTAGACTTAAACGATGTAAACAAACAAGTTGGATTACTCGAATCTTACAAAGTATCTCCAACCATTGCCGACGATATTAAACAAGCCTCGGTTTGGGCTGTATTGGGCTCGCTAATAGTAGTGTTCCTTTATATCTTATTCCGATTTAAAAAATGGCAGTACTCATTGGGTGCGGTAGCAGCGGTTTTCCATGATGTACTTATTGTATTGGGGGTATTCTCGCTAACCTATAAATTCATGCCGTTTAGCATGGAAATAGACCAAGCTTTTATCGCCGCCATATTAACGGTTATTGGTTACTCGTTAAACGATACCGTGGTAGTATTCGATAGAATTCGTGAGTTTTTTAACGAGCATACTTCTTGGAAATTCGATAAAGTAGTAAACGTGTCGTTAAGCAGTACTTTAAGTAGAACACTAAATACATCGTTAACAACGTTAGTAGTGTTGTTATCCATCTTTATTTTTGGTGGCGATTCAATTCGAGGCTTTATGTTTGCCTTAATTGTAGGTGTTATAGTGGGTACGTATTCATCGCTGTTTATTGCAACACCGATTATGTACGATTCAGTAAATAAATTAGAAGGAAAAAAGAAGAACGACTAACTCAAATTTTTTCTTTAAAAGAAAAGCCTATCATGTATTTGATAGGCTTTTTTATTTTAGCTATTTAATGCTTTCCTTTTTTTTCCGGTAATGTGTTCTATCTTAATTAAAAAAACAATTGGGGTGTCTCCTTTAAAAATTTTACTGGAAAACTCGCTGATAAAATCTAGTTTGGTTTGCTCTTTTTCCATAACCACATCCTTAACACCCAATGAAAACGCATGAAGATACGCCTTGGCACCGCTACCAAATTGCTGCTCGAATTTACCGTGGACCAATACCGATTTCCAATGGTTAACCGTTGAGATTTCTGCAACCTGAAGGGATACGGCGTTGTTTTTTCTCATGGCTATTATTTTATGGCCTTCTCCCGAATAACAAATAATAGCGTTGTTAACCTGATCGAAATAATAGGTAATGGGCACCACATAAGGCTTGTTTTGATAGATGTACGACAAATGCCCTATATAATTGTTTTCAAGGATAAAGAGACTTTCTTTTAAATCTAAATTTTTTATCATTGCATTTTTATTTTAAGGCGACACACCTAGTTAGACTCAAGTAAGTTATTCAATATTTGGGTTTTAGAATATGATATTAGTCAGTTTTAATTTCTATTAACGTAATTTCCGGTCGCATGCCCAACCTCCCGGGAAACCCTAACCAGCCCAAACCACGATTAACATGTAAGTATTGGTCTTTCTCATTGTATAAACCGGCCCAATGTTTGTATTTATACTTAATAGGACTCCATTGCAAATTTTTATATTTAAAAGCGGCTTGCATGCCATGGGTGTGTCCGGATAAGGTTAACGCGATATCGGTTTTGCCAACCACTTCCTTTGTCCAATGTGAAGGGTCGTGGGATAATAATATTTTAAACGGAATGGTTTCAACGTTTTTAATGGCTTTTTGCAAATCGCCATATTGTTTGAACGGCGGATGTCCCCAATTTTCGACACCTATGATGGCTATTTTATCGTTATTCTCTTCAATAATATCAGATTGATTGAGCAACAGGTTAAAACCAATGTCCTTAAAAAAATCCTTAATCGCATTAAAATTTTCTTGCTTTTCTTTTTTGGAGTTCCACCTACTATAATCTCCGTAATCATGGTTGCCCAAAACGGCATATTTGCCCATAGTAGCCGATAATTTCCTGAACACTCTACTCCATCCGCGTAATTCCCAAGCATAATTGTTTACCAAATCTCCAGTGAATAAAATTAAATCTGGTTTCAATTGGTTAATCTTACTTACGGCACGATTTAAAATATGAAAACGATGGTTGAAACTACCTAAATGCGCATCCGAAATTTGAACAATTCTTAAGTTTTCGAAGGCTTTTGGTAAGTGATTGAATTTAATTTCGACGTGATAAATTTTAAAATTGTAAAGCGATTTAAAAATGCCAAAAGCTATCACGAAAAAAGGTAAAAATCCGAAAAATAAGGCTATAAGCGGAATGATTAAAATCGATTCTTTTTCTGAAAAAACAAAGTTTGTAAAGAATAAAATCGATATCACAATAACAAAAATTATTTTAGGGATAAATGAAGATATGGTTAAGCCGTATAATGACGATATTAGCAGTTGTTTTCTTCTGGGGTCAATTGCGTTCAACCTCACTTTTAATATGATTATGGATATAATAAGCCCGATGGTGAACACCCAAAATGTGATGTGGATAGCGTGTCTTAAAAATGCCGATGTAATAAGTTTGGTTATAGATTGCAGCCAATAAAAAGCAAAAACATCTATTAATAAGATGGCCAAACATAAAAGTAAAATGGTAAATAGTGAGTAGCTTCGCATTATAGAGTGTTACGTTTTTTATCTTCTTTTTTAAGTCGACGTTTGTCTTTGAATGCCCAATAAACCCCTTTGACATCTGAAGCCCAATTATCGTACATTAAAATAAGCATAATTTCTTCAAAAGTTTCTAAAAGACCAATACCTATCATAATATAAAACAAAGCGTACTCTGGTGAAAAAAATAATGCCCATAAAATAAAAACACTTTGCATTATCGCCGATAGTTTTGCCAAATATGTATGAAACGCTGTTGCTTTTCCATACTTTAAATAGGCCATTATCATTTGAACCACGTATGGCGTAAAGGCAATAAGTACAAGCACGAGGTTGCTTTTGATAAAATCGGTTTCAAAATAAAACAGACCAATAAGACCGACAATCAATGTAATCTGATCGCCAAAGGAATCCAACTGCGAACCTCTAGGGCTTGTTATTTTGAGCCTTCTAGCCAAATAACCATCAACGGCATCGGTTATATAACTAATCAGTAAAAACCATGCAAAAAGCTGCCGTTCATCAAGCCATAATAATAACACAAGAAAAGGTGCCGCTACAACTCTATAAAACGAAAACCAATCCGCAATATTAAAGTTCTTGAAGGTAAGCATACTATTATTTTTTATAAAATTAATGGATACCTTCTGGTTTTAATATGAGAGATATCAGTTTAACCCTAAAAAAATCAATAGTAGAGGTAGAGTTATTTTTTGATTTTTGATGATCAACGCATATCATAGCGAAGTAATCGTAAGGCGTTCAAAACTACCACGATTGTGGATCCTTCGTGAAAAGCTACGGCCAATCCAATGTTTGTCAATCCTAAAATAGTAACCGGAACCAATACTATAACCACGCCCAAACTTATTAAAATGTTTTGTTTTATAATTTGTTTGGATTTTCGGCTTAAGGCAATGGCATAAGGTAATTTCTCGATTTTATCGGACATTAAAGCCACATCGGCAGTTTCTAAAGCCACATCGCTACCTGCGGCTCCCATGGCAATGCTTACCGTACTTAAGGCCATGGCGGGGGCATCATTTACACCATCGCCAACCATGGCTACTTTTTTGTTCTGTTCTATAAGTTTTTGTATTTCTGAAACCTTGTCCTCGGGCAATAAATTCCCCTTAACATCTGTGAGTCCTATTTGTTTAGCAATGGCATTACCTACGTTTTGATGATCACCGGTAAGCATTATCATGCGTTTAATACCAATTTTTTTCAATCGTATTAGGGTTGTCGCTGCGGTTTTTCGGGGTAGGTCCATAACACTAATTAATCCTATAACCTCATTTTTAAAGGCTACAAGCATGACGGTATGGCCATTTTCCAAAAGGTTTTTCATTTTTGAGATAACCGTTTTGCCCACTTTAATGCCGGCATCTTCCATGAGCTTTACATTTCCTATAAATACTTCTTCATTTAAATAAATAGCGCGAATTCCTTTTCCTTGAATGGCGTTTACATGCGAAGCTTTATTTTGAGACTCAATATTGTATTGTGTTTTTATATCTTTTGAAATGGCCTTTGCCAGCGGATGATTGCTTAAACTTTCAACATTTAAAACGAGTTTGACAAATGCTGTCTCATCAAAATCATTAAGCGGAATTACATGGGTTAATTTAGGTTTTCCTTCTGTTAATGTTCCAGTTTTATCAAAGGCAATGGTTGTGATTTCCCCCAAATCTTCCAACGCTTTTCCACCTTTAATCAATATGCCTTTTTGAGCCGCCCTAGCGACACCACTTAACACAGCGCTAGGGGTTGAAATAGCTAAGGCACAAGGGCTTGCGGCCACCAAAACCGTTATGGCTCTGTACAGACTGGTTTCAAAACTTTCATCTAGAATGACATATGCAAAACACAATAGGAAAACCACCAATATTACTATGGGAACATACCACTTCTCGAATTTTTTTGTTAGTTGCTGTGTGGGTGATTTTTGGGTTTCAACATCTCTAACCATTTTAATTAAACGGGATACCGTAGAGTCTTTGCTTAATTTTAAAACTAGAATTTCAAGAACATTATCTCCATTAATGGTACCTGTATAAACCACATGGTTTTTATCGATGGTATTAAATTCAGGCAGATGGGTTGTATTTTCAATAGGTGTTTTGTCAACGGGGATACTTTCGCCGGTTATTGGTGCTTGGTTTACGCAGGAACTACCACTTATTACAACACCATCGGCTGCGATTTTTGTATGGGGTTTTACAACAATAATATCGTTTATTTTTAAGTCGTCTATAGCGACTTTTATAAGTTTTCCATTTTTTTTAATATGAGCGGTTTTAGGAGATAATTCGTTAAGGGCTTCAATAGATTTTTTAGCTTTGTTCATGGCGAAATGCTCTAAAGCATGCCCAAGGCTAAACAAGAACAACAATAGCGCTCCTTCTGCCCAACTACCAATATAAGCGGCACCTGCAGCAGCGGCAATCATTAAAAAATCGATATCAAAACCGCCTTTAATGATTTTTTTTGAGGCCTCAATCGTTATAAAATAACCACCAAAAAAATAAGCTATCATATAGCCCGTTAAAGCCAACCATTCGTTTACATGAGTTAGCCTTTCTATTAAAAACCCTATCAACATAAAAATGCCACTTAAAATAGCAAAATAGAGCTCTGATTTATTTCCGAAAATTTTACTGTGATTGTGACCTTTCTCTTTGTTGTTTTCCATTAAAAGCGTGTTCCTATTGGTTTAAAAATAGGCAATTTTTAAAGATTTCAATAATAAAAAATCATTCGTGTTTAGAAGGTTCATTTTAAGCTGTTAGGTTAAAAAAACGTGCTGTATTATGTATTGCTTTTCCCATCAAGATTAACTTTTAAGTCTGGAATCTTAATGAGTTCTATGGTTGTAGATGCTAAAACAACTTTGTTATTGGTGTTTTTAATGGCTTCACCAATTTTATCGTTTAAAATATGTTTTGTGTGGCGTCTTTTTTTGTAATCAACAATGTACCTCAGGTTGAATTGAATCCAATTATCGGTTAATGTAATTGCTAAAGTAGGGTCCACCACGGCATCTTCAATATAGTATTTGTTAACTATTTCTTTCCATTTTGATTTTGAATTCTTTGTAAAATCAAAAAGTGTTTCCGAAGCAATTTTAATAACGATGGATTTTGCCAGTTCAATATCAGAACCGTATTTAATTGGTAAGTTGAATTCATCCCAAATAAAAGGAAAGTCTTGCGAATAATTGTAAACCGGCCCTTTAAAAACAAAGGCATTGCTCAGTTTTACAATGCGTCCACTATAGTTATCGCTGCTTACCCATTGCCCAATTTCCATCATGGTGGTGTACATGCTATCAATATCTATAACGTCTCCTTTAATACCATTGATTTCAATGCGGTCTCCAGGCTTGTACACTTTTACAATAAAGATGTATAAAGACCCAGCAATGCTTAAAATGAGCTCTTGTAGCGTAAAGGCAATACCCGCTGAAAACAGGCCTATAGCCAATGTAAAGTCTTTGATGTTACCTGTAAAATAGGAAAAGGACAAAATGACCAAAACAATGTACCCAATAATTTCTATGCCTTTTTGGGACTTGTAACGCGCAGAGGTATCGGTGACGTTTTTTCTTAAAAACCGCCTTACAATTTGAATTATAATAAGTACAAAAGCAACCAGCAGGATATATTTAAATATGCTGTAAAATGTTGGGTTGGCATCAAGCCACTTTAGTAATTGTTCCATTTTGTTATTTATAAATCTTCATAAAATCGCAATTTGTTATGCAAGGTATTTATTTCGTTTTTTAAACTTTCAACTTGTTTTAATAAATTGTAAATAACATCGACACCTTCTAAATTTATATCCAAATCGTAATGCAAGCGCATCATTTTTTCAACCTCTTTTATTTGGGTGGTATGGATATAAAAAACATCTTTTTCAACAATTATTTCTATAAGCTGAAATTCTTGCAGCGTGTTGATAAATGAAACAGGAATGTTATAACGCTTACAGATTACTTGTATGGGTATTAAATCTTGTGTTTCCATTACGAACGCAGTTTTTGTAATTGTTTGATGAGGGCCTTCTCTTCCGAAGTTAGATTTGTGGGTAGTTTAATTTGATAGGTAATGTACAGGTCTCCAAATTGCCCTTCTTTTTTGTATTTAGGAAACCCTTTGCCTTTCAGTTTTACCTTTGCACCGTTTTGGGTTTCTGGCTTAATGTTTAATTTTACTTTTCCGTTAAACGTATCAATCATAAGCTCTCCGCCCAAAAGGGCATTATATACATCCAAATCTACAGTGGTGTGAAGGTTGTTTTTGTCTCTTTTAAAATTGGAGTGGTTTACAATGGAAAACTGTATGTATAAATCGCCATTGGGTCCACCATTTACCCCTTTGCCACCATGCCCTTTTATTTTAATGATTTGCCCATTTTCAACACCAGCAGGAATGGTAATCCTGATGTTTTTATTATTTACGGTTAAGGTGCGTTTATGGGTGGTGTAAACATCTTTTAGGTTTAGTTGTAATTCAGCATTAAAATCCTGACCTCTAAATTTTACCTGTCTGCCACCAGCGCGGGACGATGCGCCACCAAACATGTTTTCGAAAAAATCTGAAAAATCTTCTTCAGTGTAGCCTCCAAAGTCTCTTTGAGTGCTGTATTGTCGTGAATGTTGTTGTTGCTGTTTTGCCTTGTCGTAGGCTTCACCGTGTTGCCAATGCTCGCCATATTGGTCGTACTTTTTTCGGTTTTCGGGGTTGCTCAACACCTCATTGGCTTCGTTGATATCCTTGAATTTTTTTTCTGCAACCTTATCGTTTGGGTTTAAATCCGGATGGTATTTACGTGCCAACTTTCGGTAGGCTTTTTTTATTTCGGCTTCGGTAGCTTTTTTTGAAACTCCCAATATTTTATAATAATCTATAAATGCCATTGATTTGTTTTATAGGTTTAAGTTTTTTTATTGATAATAAATGCTAGAACGTCTTCATTGGGTTGCTCGCTTTCAATTCTAAATTCTGTAGTGTTATAAATATAAGCATCTTAAATGATTTTAGCAATACTTCCCAAATGGTTTAAATGCACTGAAGCGCTTCTAATAGTTATGTTCTTAATTCAATATCAAGTTTGGCAAGTAGTATAAGCTCAGATTTGTTTATGCCGGAAAAAGCATGTGCAATCTCCGAAGCCGTTTTTAAAATCAAGCGTTTTACTTTGTTTGTAAATAAGTGTTTTTGTTCGTTTTTATAGGCTATAAAATCATTAAAACACGCCTTGGCATCTAATTTGTTTTCATTATTCAACCAGTCAAAAACAATGTCTATTTGGTAAGCCGCATCGGTTTGGTTAGCGTCTTTGGTAACATCAACATTTAGCCAATGTTTTTTTACCAATTCCTTTAGTGTGTCGTACTCGGCGTCTTCCACTTTTTTGTCTGCAGCAGCAATGGCATAAAATAGTTTACCGAGGTTTTGGTAAAAATTAATAAAGGTCTTTTTTTTGGTTTCCATTTTTGCGTTTATCAACTAATTAATGGATTAAAGTTACATAGTAATTGTATATTTACTATGATATAAATCAGTAGAAAGCAAAAAATATGAGAATTTTCTCCTACCTTTGAAACACTGTCCGTAAAGCTCCAGTTTTATGTTTAACCAAGATCAAGAAATATTTAATATTCTGCTCGAAGCCGTTTCCGAGGGTGTTATTATAGTTGATAACCATCAAAAAATCATGGAGGTTAACTCATTTGCGGAAACAATTTTTGGATATGCTAAAAATGAAATCTTAGATAAAGAACTCAATTTACTGATACCTTCTCATTTCCATTCGAGCCATTCCGTATATTTTGAAAAATTTGTTAAAAGAGGCAAACGCAGAAAAATGGGCGAAGCGGTAGATATTTTTGGCTTAAAAAAAGATGGCACCGTTTTTCCTGTAGAGGTTGAATTAAACCCGTTTACCATATATAACAAAACCTACGTTATGGCTATGGTTAGGGATATTTCCGAAAAGCAAAAGATAGAAGAGAGAACCCAACAACTGAAAACCGCTTTGAGCAAAGAAAAAGAATTAAATGAGTTGAAAACTCAGTTTTTATCCTTGGTGTCGCATGAGTTTAAAACACCGTTAAGTGGCATTTTAACCTCTAGCCAATTATTGGGCAAGTATACCTTAACCGAACAGCAGGAAAAACGCGATAAGCATATAAAAACGATTACAGATAAAGTACACTATTTAAACAATATTTTAAACGATTTTTTATCATTCGAAAAATTAGAATCGGGTAAAGTAAACTACAGGTTTGCCCATTTTAAATTAAGCAAAGTGATAAATGAAGTGGTCTATAACGCCAACATGCTTTTAAAGGAAGGGCAGCAAATAAACTACCCGCAGGACATTGATGATTTTTCGATGTTTCAAGACGAAAAAATCACTGAATTAATACTGTCCAATTTATTGTACAATGCCATTAACTATTCGCCAGAGCATACTACCATAGATATAGAGGTTAAACAAAACAGCGAAACAACAACGTTTAAAATTAAGGACCAAGGTATAGGCATACCGGAAAAAGATCAGAAACATATTTTTGAACGTTATTTTAGAGCAGAAAACGTTCTAAATACCCAAGGCACCGGAATTGGATTAAATATTGTTAAAAATCATTTGGAAAATATAGGCGGCACAATAAGCTTTTCGAGCAAAGAAAACAAAGGTTCTACCTTTATAATAACGTTTCCAAATACAGCACAGCAATAAAATGCGACTAACTAAAACGCGATTAAATCAACATAATTATTATATTTATATTGTGTAATTTCTGATGGGTGTCGGGATAAAAAACAACAATTAATAGCGCATGAAAACAGTTTTACTTATTGAAGATGATGCTGTTTTAAGAGAAAATACGGCAGAACTTTTAGAACTATCAGACTATAAGGTTATTACAGCTTCAAATGGTAAAGCGGGCGTTGTTATGGCGAAAAAGCATGTGCCGGATATTATTGTTTGCGATATTATGATGCCCGAAATGGATGGCTATGCGGTGCTTAAAACCCTGTCAAAAAGTAAAATCACAAAATACATTCCTTTTATATTTTTATCAGCCAAAACAGAACGCAGCGATGTTAGAAAAGGCATGAATCTGGGCGCAGACGATTACATAACTAAACCGTTTACCGAAAGCGATATTATTAGCGCCATTGAAAGCCGTTTGGCAAAAGTTTCCATTTTACAGGAAATAAAGAGTAATCAAAAAAAACAAGTATATCTACCCAATGAAAATGAAATAAAAACATTAAACGATTTAAAGAATTTTTTTGAAGACCACGGCACTGCATTCACCTTTAAAAACGAAACTGTTATTTACCGCGAGGGCGAGCACTCAAATTATATTTATTTAATAAGCAAAGGTGCTGTAAAATGCCACCAAATTAACGAGTTGGGCAAAGAACTGGTTACGGCTCTATATAAAGAAGACGACTTGTTTGGATACCATTCCTTTACCCAAAACACGCCCTATAAAGAAACCGCAACGGCTATTGCCGATACCAAGTTGATTGGAATTTCAATGGTAGCGTTTAAAACCTTGCTCGACCAAAACCAAAAAGTTGTTATGGAGCTTATAGAGCTGTTGGCAAATAATCTTTCATCAGTAAAAGAGGAATTATTGCAAATGGCATACAGCACGGTTAACCAAAAAACGGCAGCCACTATTTTAAGGTTTGCCGAAAAAATAAACCGCAAACCCGACGATGTTATAAAAATTTCCCGGAATGATTTAGCTAGTGTTGCGGGTATTGCCCCGGAAACCTTTATTCGAACTTTGGCGCTCTTTAAAAAACAAGGCATTATAAAAGCAGATGGTAGAAATATTAGCGTAATTGATATTGAAAAATTAAAAAACATCAATAGCAGTTAAATATCAAACGCGGCTAAAAATGATTAATATCATTTCGTACCTAGGGTTAACCATGTAATTTAGTGTTTGTAAAGATGATTTCAGATGAAAAATATATTACTTCCCACAGATTTTTCAGAAAATTCATGGAATGCTATTAAATACGCTATTAATTTTTTTGAAAAAGAAGCTTGTAACTTTTACATGCTGAACGTAAGTAGGTTTGATAATTTTATGAATAGCGACAGCCCTTATGTAGCTCCAGGAGAAACTATAGAAGAGGCTTATACCAAACCGGCAAAATTGCAGCTGCGTAACATTTTAAAACGCATTAACAAAGAGTTTTTACCCAATAAAAAACATAAGTTTTATACCCTTGCGGATTATAATTTTTTTATAGAATCTGTTAGAAAACAGGTTGAAGAAAAAAAAATAGATTTTATTGTAATGGGCACCAAAGGCGCTTCGGGTTTAAAAAAAATTATTGTTGGAAGCAACACGGGCGATGTTATTACCAAAGTAAAATGTACCACTTTGGCAATTCCTGAACAGGCCAAATTTGTTAGGTTGGAAGAAATAGCGTTTCCAACAGATTTTTCGTTAACCTACGATATACAAATACTAGAACCGCTTTCAGAAATTTTAGAAAACCAACAATCTACATTGCGCATCCTTCACATAAGTAAAAAGCGAGCAGATCTGGACAGCGATCAGCATAAAAACAAAGAACTGTTGGAAGATTATTTTATTCATTTTAAGCCTAGTTTTCACTATCTAACTAACAAAAAAGTTGAAGATGCCATACAATGCTTTGTAGAAAGCCGAAGTATAAACATGATTTGCATGGTGGCAAAAAACCTAAATTATTTTCAGCAAATATTGTTTCACTCTAAAGTTGAAGCAATAAGTTATCATACAGAAGTGCCGTTTTTGGTACTGCACGAAAAAAACTAAAACACTATGGACCATTCAATTTTTTTAGCCAAATTTTGGGGTTGGTATCTTATTATTTTCTTTTTAATATTAAGTTTCAAACCAAAACGCATTAAACAGTTTTTTAATAATTTGAACGATGAAAAACATCTAACCATCTCATCGTTTATTGCCATAATTATGGGTTTGTTAAATATTTTGTTTCATAATATTTGGGAGCCTAATTGGAAACTTGTAATTACGCTTATGGGATGGATAACGCTTTTAGTTGGCTTGTCATTGTTTATAGTGCCAAAGCGTACCATTACGGTTTTAAAGTTTATTAATATAAAACTGGTACAGCTTATTTACACCTTGTTATTTCTAATTGGATTGTTTTTACTTAATATGGTTTATGGTATTGTACCCGTTTAATTTTCAAACTGATATATATCATTTCCTATTTAAAAATAGCAACCTAAATTAGCATTATAATTAAGGAGTTCTTTTACAGAGTTATAAAAATATAGGTATTGTTGTTGAAAAACGGCACTATCGAAACAAAGTGTTTCAAGCTATTATTTGGCAGGAAAACCGCAATGTTGCCTTTAGCAATAAAGGGTATGTTGTAGAAAACCGAAAAGTTAGATGATGACATTAAATACTTTGGAAAAACAGGAAGCTTGGGTTTCCTGTTTTTTATACAAAATAGCGTTTTCATTGGAAGATGTTTAACGCTGATTTAGAAATATTTGATACTATTTATAACCGAAGACTTAGTATAACTAGCGTTAGGTATATTAATCATTAGGAAGGTTTATTGCTGAAATCAAATATTTTTAATGGGAAACAGGAAGTTTATGCTTCCTGTTTCTGTTTTATGGTGGCTATTAATCAGTTTGCATTTTTACTAATGTGAATTGAAAAAGGGGATGTTAATAAACAGCCCCTTTTTTAGTTTTTATCAAATCCAATCAAACGGGTTTTAATCTGATATATATCATTGTATTGGCACAATATAGTATTTAACTTTAGTTGTAAATATAACGCCATGAGAAAAATACTAATACCTACCGATTTTTCTGAAAACGCCATCAACGCCATACAATATGCCGTAGAATTATTCAAATATGAAATTAGCGAGTTTTATTTCATGCATGCCTATCAAGATGATATTTATGCAGACGAAGATTTATTGGACCAAGAATCTTTGGATAACGTTACAGCAATTATTAGCAAAAACTCCGAAGAAAAATTAAAAAGCACCCTAAAGTTTACCCACAGTGTGTCTCCAAACCCAAGGCACACGTACCATAGTATATCGTCCAATAACTTGTTGGTTGACGAGGCCAATAAAATTGTGGATGAGCAAAATATTGATATTGTTGTAATGGGAACCCGTGGTAAGACAAACGATAGAAAACTAACTTTTGGAAGTTACACTTTACAGGTTTTAAAATATGTGCAATGTCCGGTTTTGGCCATTCCGGAAAATTATAAATACTCCCAACCAAGGCATATTCTTTTCCCAACAGATTACATGATACCGTATAAAAGGAGAGAGCTAAAATTACTATGCGAAATAGCAGTTCCTTTTAGGGCCGTAATAGATATGCTTTACATTTCTACGAGCAATAAATTATCATTAAGGCAAAAAGACAATATGGCGTTTATTGAAAGGGAATTGTGCAAAAACACCATTAATTTTAAAATAGAAAACAGCAAGCATATTATTAATGCCATTTACAAATACATTACAGAAAACAACACCGACATTTTGGTTATGGTAAATACAAGATATTCTTTTTTGGAGAGTATGTTGTATCAATCTACCATAGACGAGTTGAGCTTAAATCTGAACATTCCGTTTTTGGCATTGCAAAATATGAGACGCAGTTAACAATCCATTAAAATTTTAAAAGCCATGAAAAAAATACTTCTTCCCACCGATTTTTCTGAAAATTCCTGGAATGCCATATCCTATGCTTTACAGCTTTTTAAAAACGAAACCTGTAAATTTTATTTGCTGAATACCTACACGCCAATAATCTATCACGTAGAATATGTATTGGTGCAACCGGCGCAATTTGGTTTGGTCGATGCGGTTAGGGAAAACTCCTTAAAACGGCTAAACGATTTTAAGGAGAAAATGACAGCAACGTTTAAAAATCCAAAGCATAGCATAGAAACTATGGCGGTTTTTAACACGCTTATTCCCGAAATTAAGGATGTTGTTGAAGAAAAAGAGATTGATTATATAGTTATGGGAACCAAAGGCGCAACGGGTGCCAAAGAGGTTTTGTTCGGAACAAATACCGTACATGTTTTTAAAAACGTAAAATGCCCGGTAATAGCCATTCCTGATGGCTTCGATTTTGAAATACCGCAAGAAGTTCTATTTCCAACAGATTATGAAATCGACTATAAATACCATCATATAAAACCCATATTAAACATCGTGTCACTTTATAATTCCCGTGTAAATGTTTTAAATGTGTCTTATGGTTACGATTTGTCCGAAACCCAAAAATCACATAAAAAAACATTGGAAACCTATTTTTCGGATAATGAATGCTTATATCACAGTGTAAGTAATCAAAAGGTTCCGGAAGCAATAACTAAATTTCAATTAAGGAAAGAAGTGAATTTATTAATAATGATTAACAATAAACGGTCGTTTTTCGAGAATTTGTTTTTCAAATCTAAAATAAACCAAATCGGGTTTCATTTAAACGTTCCGTTTTTAGTCATTCCAGCAAAAACAATAAAAAAACATTAAAATAAAAAACAATGAAACGCCATATTTTACTTCCAACAGATTTTTCGGATAACTCATGGAGTGCCACAGTGTACGCCTTAAAGCTTTATGCCAACGAACCGTGCACCTTTTATTTTTTAAACTCCGTGAATATTAAGGTTTCTAAGCTATCCAACCTTTCAAACAAATTATTGAAAATAATGCGAGAAGACGCCAAGACCGAGTTAAAAGATTTAAAGGCATTGGCCGAAACCAGTACTGCCAACCCAAATCATGATTTTAAAACCATTTTAAGTTCAGAAGATTTATTATCCGCTGTAAAAAATGCGGTTAAAAAATGGCAAATCGATCTAATCGTTATGGGAACAAAAGGCGCCACCGGTGCAAAAGAGTTTTTCTTTGGCAGTAATACCGTACGGGTTATTAATAGCTTTAGAAATTGTCCCGTTTTAATTGTGCCGGAAGAGTACGATTTTATCACACCAAAACAAATTGCTTTCCCAACGGACTACAACCGCTTTTATGGAATGGACGAAATAGAGCCGTTAACAAAACTAGCAGATTTACACGACTCTAAAATTAGAATTGTACATATAAATGAAAAAGAAGAACTCAGCGATATCCAGGAATATAACTTGATGATTTTACAAAGCCATTTAAACAATCATGATTACAGCTTACATTGGATGCCCAAGTATGATAAAAAAACGGCAGAAATCAACGATTTTATTGAAGAACTGGATATAGACATGTTAGCTATGGTGAACTATAAACAAAGTTTTATAGAAAAAATAGTTAACGAACCCATTATAAAGAAGATAGGATTTAAACCCACCATTCCGTTTTTGGTGATACCGGAATAAGTTGATTGGGTCACGTTCACCAACTTGTCAAATTACATTAAAACGACTTAACAACCTTAAATTTTACAGCCTTGACCATGAAACCAGCTTCAATAGAAATTATTAAATCCTCTGGTGAAAAAGTAAAGTTTTCATTGGATAAATTAAAAGCATCCTTAAAACGCACTGGCGCAGATCATCAAACGGTCAATCAAATAGTTGATAAGGTTAGGGACGAACTTTACCAAGGCATTTCAACAAAAGAAATCTATAACAGGGCGTTTTCATTACTAAAAAGAAAGAAAAGCCATTTTGCATCAAAATACAAACTTAAAAAAGCCATTTACGAGCTGGGACCAACGGGTTTTCCTTTTGAGCGTTTTATAAGTGCCATTTTGCAATATTCTGGTTATGAAACCGAGGTTGGTAAAATTTTACAAGGCAAATGCGTAACCCACGAAATTGATGTTATAGCGCAAAAAAACAATGAAACCACGGTAATAGAGTGTAAGTTCCATAATGAAGAAGGCCTTAATTGCAATGTAAAAATACCGCTTTACATAAATTCACGCTACAACGATATAAAGTCCCATTGGCATGCCAAAGATAAAAACAAATCCACGCTTACCAAGGGTTGGGTGGTAACCAACACGCGTTTTACAACAGATGCGATACAATATGGCAATTGTGCAAATTTGTATTTATTGAGTTGGGATTACCCCGAAAATGATGGCTTAAAAGATAGAATAGACCGATTGGGATTGTACCCAATTACGGTTTCAACATTGCTAACCAACAGGGAAAAACAGTTTTTGTTAAGTAGAGATGTGGTGCTGTGCCGATCACTAATTGGCGATGCGTTTTACTTGGACCATTTAGGGGTTTCTGAAATACGAAAAGAAAAAATACTGAATGAAATAAAAATGCTTTGTAATCATTAATAGCTATGGAAAAGTTTGTTAAAATCAATTTTTTGGGAGCAGCAGGTGTTGTAACGGGTTCTAAATTTCTTTTGGAAACCTCGGAAAAAAACATATTGATCGATTGCGGCATGTTTCAGGGCTTAAAGGAATTAAGGGAGCTTAATTGGAGCAATTTACCTATTAATGTTGAAACCATTGATTTGGTTTTGCTTACGCACGGCCATTTAGATCATGTTGGGTATTTGCCACGATTAATAAAACAGGGGTTTACAGGTAAAATTATAGGAACGGCACCAACTTTGGCTATTGCTGAAATTATTTTAAATGACAGCGCTAAAATACACGAAGAAGAAGCCAAAAAAGCAAACCAGGAAAAATACACAAAACACCATCCGGCTTTACCTTTTTACACCAAGTTTGAAGCAGAAAAAACCATTGCGCGGTTTCAAGTTGGAATACCCGACAAATGGGTTACCCTATCCGGAAATATATCGTATCGATTTAAGTACAACGGGCACATTATTGGCGCTACTTTTATCGAATTGGATATTAGCGGAAAACGCTTCGTGTTTTCGGGCGATATTGGCAGACCAAACGATTATTTGTTGGATAGCCCCAAAAAACCAGAATGGGCAGACTTTTTATTTGTTGAAAGTACTTATGGCAATAAATTGCACCCAGATGAAAATATTGAAGCCCTTTTATCCAAACTCATCAAAGAAACCATTCATAAAAAAGGGAATTTAATCATTCCAAGTTTTGCGGTAGAACGCTTGCAAACACTCATGTATTTACTTTGGAAACTCTACAGGGAAAACAAAATACCCAACATTCCTATTTTTATAGATAGCCCTATGGGAAATAATGTTTTGGAGGTTTTTAACCGATTTCCGAAGTGGCACAAATTATCAATGGCCGACTATAACGCCATGTGCAATCATGTAAATATTATTCAATCTTATAAAGAAACTTGGGAAACTATTGACGATAAACGCTCTAAAATAATTATTGCAGGTAGCGGCATGGTAACGGGTGGTAGGGTGCTTACCTATTTGCAACAACTTATAGACGAGCCTTCAACAACCGTATTATTGGTAGGCTATCAAGCCGAAGGAACCAGAGGCAGGCAGTTACAGGAAGGCGCTCACGAAATACGCTTTTTCGGAAAATACTATCCGGTAAAAGCTACTATTAAGTGTGTTGAAAGTCTATCGGCACATGCCGATCAAAAGGATTTGCTCGATTGGATGGGCAACATAAAAAACATACCGGAAACCGTGTATTTAATTCACGGCGAATCAACTGCTTTAGATGCCTTTCGGGTTAAAATACAAGACACGTATGGTTGGCAGGTTAAAATACCGAAACTCACTGATGTTGAAAAAGTAAGGCTATAATTTTTAAAATCATTACCAAAATGAAAAAACAACAAACATATACCAGCTTTAGTCGTACTAAAACCATTGAAGAATTGCATTACCATATTTTGAGAGATATAGCCAATCTTGAAAATATACAGTTTGAACTAAAATTTTATAAATCTTTACTAAGCAAATCCATTTACAAACCCCAAGAAATGAATTTATATGAAAACTTGGTTAAATACAAACGAGAATTACATGTTTTAAAAAAAGACAATAAGGCTTTGCTGAGCGAGTTAAATTTACATACCAATCAAATTGAAAAGATGAAGTTTGAGGGTTTGGTTTGTGATAACATTGTCATAAAAAAGCACGACGATTTAGAGCTAAATATATTCAATTTTAAATCTGAAATTTTCGACTTTAAATTTAGACTGTTTCAATATCTAGAAAGTGTTTTTATTCCTTAAACAAACGTCGTAAAATACATAAAAAACGCTGTAAATGGCTGATATATATCATTGTAAAACCACTTTGCTATAAATATATTAGTGTTGTAATTGTACGTTTAACTTAAAAATATAATGTTATGTCAACACTTTTAAAACGCAGAAAACGAAATAGATTATCGCCATTTGAGAGCAGATTATTAACGCCTTGGAACCATAATTTATTAAGACCTTGGGGAAGCAGATTGTTTAACCCAAATTTGAATAACCTTTCAAGATTTGACGATGTTTTTGATGATGCATTTTTTGCAGATGATAGTTTAATGCCAGCTTTGAACGTAAAAGAACAAAAAGAAGGTTTTGAAATTGAATTTGCAGCTCCCGGGTTTAACAAAAAGGATTTTGAAGTTACCATTGAAGATGATGTGCTTCATGTTTGCGCAGAAAAGGAAATGGAAGACGAGCAAAAGGAAGATGATTATTCCCGTAAAGAGTTTAGTTATGAATCCTTTAAAAGATCAATGATGCTTCCGCCTTCGGTAGATTTAAACCAAGATGTAAAGGCATCATATAAAAATGGCATTCTAAAATTAAAGTTATTAAAGCAAGACAATGTTTTGGAAAAAGAAATTCCTAAAAAAGTTATTGAAGTGCTTTAGCAGCTTGTTTAAGGCAGAACGTAATTGGCTTATAAATTACTTTCTGCTTTTTTTTAATCTTAAAATAACTTAAAATGAAATACTTAAAACTATTCGGGGTTTTCTTATTGCTTGCTAGTTGCTCAACAACACAATTGGTTGAAAACTGGAAAAATCCAGATATTGATATTTACAACCCAAGTAAAATTTTAATTGTGGGTGTGACTTCAAATTTAGAAGCGAGAGAACAATTTGAAAACAAATTAAAAGCAGAATACGAATCTAGAGGCATAGAAGCAGTAACGGGTTTAGAGCAATTTGAAGCGTCGATCACCTCAGAAAAACAGTCGGAAGAAGAATTAAAACGGTTAGAGAACAACCTTATTGCAGACGGGTTTGATACTATTTTATTCACAAAGGTAATTGGAGTAGAAGACAAAATTTCGTACAGAAATGATTATCACCAATATGATAATACATATAGGAGGTTTAGTGAAGATTATTTAAAATATCAAGATGCCTTTTACAACCCGGAGTATTATAACGAATATACCGTTTATCATGCCGAAACATCTATGTATTGCATTTGCCCTACAAAAGACAGGGAATTAATTTGGAAGGGTTATATAGATATTATCGATCCAGAATCTGTGAAAGAAACCGTAAACGATTACGTTAGGTTGGTTATGGTGGTTTTAGAAGAACAACAACTTACCAATCCAAAACCATTAATTGATGAAACCAATACAGAAGCTATTAAATAATAATTGAGGTAATGATAAACAGCACGATTGCCCTCAATTTTAAAAATTTATAAAATATATGGATATGTATAATTTATGCTTATTTTGAGTACTGAATTTTTCAAAAACCATTATCTTTACAAAAGTGAGTAAGCTAATATCCATATCGTTGTCTTTTGTTATCCTGATGCAAAGTTTTGGGTTTCATATTAATGATATTGCTCAGATAGATGAATTTATTGAGCATGCGAAATTCCATAATGAACAATACGGAGATAACGTTTTTGTGTTTATCTCAAAACATTACGGAGAGCAAAAAAAAGACCATGAAAAAGAGCAGCATGATGGAAATGAAGATCATGAGCAATTGCCTTTTCAGCATCAAACCCACATAGCTTCAATAACGGATTTTGTATTAAACACCTATATTCAAGTATTGAAAACACCCGAGTTTTCTGAGTTTAAAACACATCATTTTTACTATCAAGCAACTTCCTCTTCACTTCACGTAGACGGACTTTTTCAGCCACCACAGTTGGTATAAATAATCACAGGCCTTTTTATTTTTTGTTGCAAGTCAATTCCCCCGACCTGTAACTGTTCATTTTGATTATTTTATAAAAAAGTATGCTTTCACAAATCATTAATTTCAGTATAAAAAACAAGTTTATTGTTCTCCTATTTACCTCTTTTATCGTAGGTTTTGGGATATACTCCTTATCGCAAATCCCCATTGGTGCCGTACCCGATGTAACCAATAATCAGGTGCAGGTTATTACAACTTCCCGTAACCTTTCTACGGAAGATATGGAGCAGTTTATTACCTATCCCGTCGAGCTGGAAATGGCCAATTTGCCGGGTGTTGTCGAGATTCGCTCTATTTCAAGATTCGGGCTATCGGTAGTCACCATCGTTTTTGAAGACGATATGGGCACCTTTTTGCCCAGGCAACTTATTGCCGAAAAAATAATATCGGCTTCCGAGAAAATCCCCGAAGGTTTTGGAACCCCCGAAATGGGACCTATTACCACGGGATTGGGAGAAATCTATCAGTACATTCTTGATGTAAAACCCGAATTTAAGGACCAATATGATGCCGAAGATTTAAGAACCATTCAAGATTGGATTGTAAAACGCCAATTATCTGGAATTCCGGGTGTGGTTGAAGTGAACACTTGGGGCGGATTTTTAAAACAATACGAAGTTGCCATCAATACCGAAAAACTTAACGCGATGAATATTACGGCGCGCGAAGTTTTTACGGCTTTACAAACTAATAATAGTGTTTCTGGCGGTGGTTATATTGAAAAAGTAAATCAGGCCTTTTTTATTCGTGGCGAAGGGCTTATCTCATCGTTAGATGATATTAACAATATTGTTGTAAATAACAAAGATGGGAATCCTATTTACATAAAGGATGTGGCAAAAGTAGGTTTTGGGAGTGCCACCCGATTTGGGGCGATTACCGGTAATGGCGAAGGTGAAAAGGTATTGGGGCAAGTTATGATGCTTAAAGATGCCAACTCCAAAAAAGTAATTGAAGCCGTAAAAGAACGTGTTGCCGAAATCTCAAAATCTTTACCGGAAGGGGTATACATTAATGCCTTTCTTGATAGAAGCGAACTGATTGCAAAAACAACTTATACGGTAACCGAAAACCTGATTTTGGGCTGTTTAATTGTTGTTTTTGTCGTGGTATTGCTGTTGGGCAATCTACGTTCCGGACTGGTTGTAGCTTCGGTTATTCCATTGTGTTTGCTTTTTGCATTGTCCTTAATGTACCTATTTGGCGTTGATGCGAATTTGATGAGTTTGGGAGCCATAGATTTCGGAATAATAATCGATGGCGCCGTAATCATCGTAGAGTTTATTGCTTTTAAAATCACCAAACAGAAAGTTGGAATTAATGCTTTGGCAAAAGCAGACCGACAAGTGTTAAAGGATAAAATAACGTTTTCTGGAGCTTCAAAAATGATGAGGTCGGCCATCTTCGGTCAGCTCATTATTCTTATTGTATTCATCCCAATTTTATCGTTAAGCGGGGTAGAAGGGAAGATGTTCAAACCCATGGCATTAACATTTAGTTTTGCGCTTATTGGCGCCATGATTCTATGTTTTACGTATGTTCCCGTTGTGGCATCCATGTTTTTAAAACCATCGAATGCTACGGACAAAAACATATCCGTAAGGTTGATGAAATGGCTAAATAAAATGTACGAGCCCGTTATTCATTGGGCATTGCAAAGTAAAAAACTGGTGCTGGGTATAGCCGTTGCGCTTTTGGCTCTGTCTATATATTTATATGCAACCATGGGTGGCGAATTTGTACCAACCTTAGATGAAGGCGATTTTGTAATTCAACCCGTGTTAAAAACAGGAACCTCATTAAGTAACACCGTAGAAATTACAACTGAAATTGAAAAGATACTTTTAGGGTTTCCTGAAGTTAAGCAGGTCGTTACCCGTATTGGCGCTGCCGAGGTGCCTACAGACCCCATGTCTATGGAGGAAAGCGATGTGATTATTATACTAAATCCCAAAGGCGAATGGACCACGGCAACATCTAAAGATGAATTGGCAGACAAGTTTAAAGAGGCCTTGGCCGTTATTCCGGGCATGGAAGTAGAGTTTACACAACCCATCGAAATGCGTTTTAACGAGCTTATCACAGGCGTACGGGCAGATATTGCCATTAAAATTTTTGGCGATGATTTAGAGATTTTAGCCAAAAAAGGAAGCGCTATTGGTGCTTTGATACAAAACGTTCCGGGAGCTGCAGATGTTTCTGTTGAGAAAATCGCAGGATTGCCAGAAATGAGCGTGGAATACAACCGTTCTAAAATTGCCAGATACGGACTCAATATTCAGGAGTTGAATGATATGATTTCCATGGGATTTGCAGGAAAATCTGCTGGAAGTGTTTTTGAAGGTGAAAGACGTTTTGATTTGGTCGTGAGATTAGAGAAAGAAAAACGCAAGGATATTGATAATTTAAAAAACCTGTATGTCGATTTACCTTCCGGTGGAAAAATCCCGTTAAGCGAATTGGCAACCATAAGTTATAAAAAAGGCGCTGCACAAATTTCTCGCGATGACACCCGACGCCGAATAGTTGTTGGTATAAACGTTCGGAACCGCGATTTACAATCTGTAGCAGACGATGTGCGAGCCTTAATAAACGAAAACATAAAATTACCTGCGGGTTATTCGATTACTTACGGCGGTCAGTTCGAGAATTTACAAAGTGCCAAATCCCGATTAATGGTTGCCGTACCTGTGGCACTCATCTTAATATTTCTGTTATTGTATTTTGCCTTTAAATCGGTTAAGGAAGCCTTAATGATTTACTCGGCCATTCCGCTTGCAGCGGTTGGAGGCGTGTTGTTATTATGGATTCGAGACATGCCATTTAGCATATCGGCAGGCGTTGGTTTTATCGCGCTTTTTGGCATTGCCGTACTTAATGGCATTGTTTTGATAGAACATTTTAAAGAACTTAAACACCAAGGATTTGAAAATATGGAAGCTTTAATAAAACAAGGTACCAAAGACAGGTTGCGCGCGGTATTGTTAACAGCATCTGCAGCAGCCTTGGGCTTTTTACCTATGGCAATTTCAACCAACGTAGGCGCCGAAGTACAGCGTCCGTTGGCAACGGTTGTTATAGGCGGTTTAATAACGGCTACATTGTTGACTTTAATCGTGTTGCCCGTGTTATATGCGTATCTCAATACACCACAAGAAAAGAAAAATGGGGCCAACAAAAGCAATGTAGTAGGTTTGGGTGTTATGGCCTTATTGTTTTCAATGCCTGCAATGGCGCAGCAAGCACCTAAAACATTAAAAGAATTAATGCCTTTGGCCATTGAGAATAATGAAGGATTAAAGGCAAACCGACTTCAAACGGAACAATTTAACGCCTTAATAAATTCGGCTTTTAGTTTCGATAAAACTCAGGTTTATTATGAATTTGATGAAAATAATTTGGCAGCAAACAACGAGCCCTTACAGATTTTTGGAATTCAACAAGACTTCAAATTTCCAACGGTTTATTTTTCTGAAAAGAAAGTGAATCAAGCGCGATATAATATAGCATCCAGCCAATATAATATTCAAGAAAAAAGCATAAAACGTAAAGTAACTGCTGCTTATTACGAGTATCAAATCGCGCGGGAAAAAGAACGGGTTTTTAAAAGACTGGACAGCCTATACACTAATTTTTCCGAAATTGCAGGACGACGGTTCGAGTTGGGCGAAACCAATTATTTGGAAAAAATTACGGCAGCCTCCAAGCAAAAACAAATCAATCTAAACTATACACAAGCACAAAAAGATGTTATGTCCGCTTATGCCAATCTATTAAAAGTTGTTCAGGTTGATGAGGCTATTGTAATTGCCAGTGAACCTTCGCTTAAAATGCCCATGGATTTTTTAGATATTAACGAAAGTGAAGAATTGGCATATTACCAAAACAGAACCCTGTTGTTTCAAGCCGAACGCCGTTTTGAAAACCAAAAATTACTGCCCGACATCAGTCTTAATTATTTTCAGGGCACAAATTCAGAATTAAACGGAAATCTTTACGGATATCAATTGGGTGTTAAAATACCCGTGTTTTTTGGTGGACAGGCATCTCGAATTAAAGCGGCTAAAATTGCTGAAGATGTTGCAATATCTGAATCTAATGAGTATGAAATTCAGCTTAATTCAAAATTCAATGCGCTTAAGTTAGCTTTAACCCAACTTCAAGACGCCTTGTATTATTATGAAAATGAAGGCGAAACTCTTTCAGAAGAAATTTTAAAAACAGCGCATAGTAGTTTTAAAAACGGTGAAATCGATTTTTATCAATACATCCAAAGTTTGGAAAGTGCTTACGATATAAAATTGAGTTACTTGGACAAGCTCAATGCGTACAATCAAACCGTTATTGCCATAAATTATCTAACCTTATAAATAAATTGTAATGAAACACAGCACATATAAAATACTCATGATAAGCTTGGTTTTTGGTCTATTTAATTGTGGACAAAAAAACAGTGAACAATCAGAAATGGAGTCTGAAAACAATGTCATGAAAAATGAAACCGTTGAAGTGACGAAAGCACAATTTGAACAAAGTAAAATGACCTTGGGCAATCTTGAAGACAAGCCGTTTCCAACAGTTGTGAACGTAAACGGAATGATTGATGTTCCACCTGCAAATAGGGCAGTTGTAAGCGCCACTATGGGCGGCTATATTAAAACAACGCCATGGCTAATAGGTGATAAAGTGCGCAAAGGAGAAGTATTGGTCAGCATAGAAAATCCAGAGTTTGTTGCTTTACAACAACAGTATATGGAAATTAATGAGCAGCTCACTTATTTAAAGGCGGAATACGACAGACAGCTAACCATGAAAGCTGAAAATATCACGTCTCAAAAAAGTTTTCTTAAAGCAGAGAGTGATTACAAAACAGCTGTGGCTACACACATGGGATTAGATAAGCAATTGCGGATGCTAAACATTTCACCATCAAAAGTTCGTGTGGGCATAATCAGTTCGGTTGTAAATATTTATGCCCCAGTTTCTGGCAGTATAACCAAGATGAATGTTACAAAGGGCGCTTATGTTTCGCCAGCAACCGAGATTTTGGAAATTATTGATAACAAGCATATCCATTTGGAGCTTTCGGTTTTTGAAAAAGACATTATGAAAGTAAAAAAAGGGCAGCACATCGACTTTAAAATCCCTGAGATTTCAACAGAGCCATTCAAAGCAAGTGTTTATTTAGTTGGCACCAGCATTCAAGAAAATAGAACGATTAAAGTGCATGCACATATTGAAAATGAAGCGGATAATACCTTTTTAACGGGCATGTTTGTGGAAGCCGCCATAGTGACGGAATCGACTTCCGCGAAAGCGTTACCAAGCGAGGCTGTTATTGAATTCGATGGCGCATTTTATGTTTTGGTATTGCACAAAAAAGAAGCCGACACCTACTATTTTAGTCAGGAAAAAGTTGAGGTTAAAGAAAGTTATGATGGTTTTTCAAACATAGAAAATACAGATGGTTTTACTGAAAACACACAATTTTTAACCAAAGGCGCATTTAGTTTATTGGGCGGGTAATGTTATTAATTGCAGAAGCCAATATTGTAAAATCAAACCTGATTATCAAACAGAGATGATGTTTTTTAAGACCTAACAGATTTTTGAAACCTGTTAGGTCTTATTAATTTATGGTTTCTAAAAAAACAAAGATTAACTTTCTTTCGAATTTGGCACGGCACAACTTGCAGGACCTTTTTTAATCCCTAATTTCATAAGAATAGTTTCCAACAAACACCATTTGGTGAAGGCCGACTGAATTAAATTCACGCCAATAAATACCGTAAACCACATCCAGTTTTGATTGACATAAAAGGTGAGTATTACACTTAATAATACCATTGTACCTACAATAACTCTAAAATATGTATTTAACATTTTAATTAATTTTTTAGGATTAAACTTTTACTTTATATAAATTTTTCAATAGGAACCACAACCGCTCTCACCGCATTATTGGTTTCTACATTCGAATTAAATTCTTGTATTAATTGGAATAAGGTATCAATGTTTTCGTCTTCGGTAAACGAGAAGAATAAACGGGATTCATTTCCAAACTTTTCGCTAGGAAACCAACTTGAAGCCATCATAACGGATGAACCATTTTTGTATCCATCAATATCAGAACTACTAAAGCTATGAATATTCGCTTTTTTGAAGAGTTTCAAAACCTCTTTTTGAAATTCCTCGACTGCTGTAACTATGACTAATTTCATTAATTCTATTTTTTATTTCCCGTAGATTTTTAGTTTTTATAAACTACAAGGTTTTTCCAATCTTGTAGGAAAAATAAAACGATAAAAAATGATTACTTATAATTCTTCTTTTCTATCATATAATAAACCAACGGCACAACCAACAGCGTTAACACCGTTGAAACAATAGTTCCTCCCATTAACGAAATGGCTAAGCCTTGAAAAATGGGATCAAACAGAATCACGAAAGCACCTATAACAACTGTACCAGCCGTTAATAAAATAGGTGTTGTTCTCACAGCTCCGGCCTCAATGGCCGCTTGTTTTAATGGTACACCATCGGTAGTTCTTAAATTGATAAAGTCGATTAGTAATACCGAATTTCGAACCATAATTCCTGCTAAGGCAATCATGCCGATGAACGATGTTGCTGTAAAGAATGCGCCCATAATCCAGTGTCCTAAAATAATTCCGATTAAGGATAACGGTATGGCAACCATCATCACTATTGGTGCTTTAAAGTTTTGGAACCAACCAACAATTAAGATGTAAATCAAGATGATTGCACCTAAAAAGGCGATGCCTAAATCCCTAAAAACTTCCAGCGTAATTTGCCATTCACCATCCCATTTTACGGTATAATTATCTTCATAATCTGGCTGACCTAAATACATTTCGTTAAGCGCGTAGCCTGGTGGTAACGGAATGTCTTTCAACTTTTCTTCCATACCCAAAATAGCGTATGCAGGACTTTCCAACTCTCCAGCCATATCTGCCATCACATAAACCACGCGTTTCTGGTTTTTACGATAAATGCTTTTTGCTGCTGTAGTTTCACTAATGGTTACCAAATCTGCAATGGGAATCATACGGCCTTGATTCGATTTCACTTTCAATTGTGAAATATCAGAAATGGTTGATTTTTCCTTTTCGTCTAAAGCCAAAATCAATCCAATTTGACTCACAGCATCCTCATCATACAAATTGGTTATGGCCCTGTTTGATAATGCCATATTCATCGTATAGGCAATCTGTTGTGGTGCAACACCATACAGCATCGCTTTTTCTTTATTGATTTCGAACTGATACTCGGTTTGGTCGTCTTCAACCATCCAATCGATATCAACCACATCATCTGTATTTCTTAAAATATCTTGGATGTTATCGGCAATTCTAATTTGCTCGTCGTAATCAGGCCCGTAAACTTCAGCTACAATCGTAGATAAAACAGGAGGTCCCGGTGGCACTTCTACTAATTTTACATTTGCATTGTATTTGGCAGCAATCTTTTGAATATCTGGACGCAATAATTTAGCGATATCGTGACTTTGCGCTGAACGTTCTCCTTTACCAATTAAGTTCACTTGAATATCAGCCATATTGCTTCCCCCACGCAAATCGTAATGACGCACCAATCCGTTGAAGGTAATGGGCGCAGAGGTGCCCACATAGTTTTGGTAATTTACCACTTCTGGTCGTGTTGCTAAATATTGTGCAATTTCCTTGGCTACAACTCCAGTGCGCTCTAAGGTTGTGCCTTCTGGCATGTCAATAACCACTTGAAATTCATTTTTGTTATCAAACGGCAGCATTTTTACAGCTACCGAATTGGTGAAAAACAAGGCCATTGTGCCCATTAAGAGTACAAAGGTTCCCGCTAAAAACACATAACGTTTTGTCTTACTTTCTAAAAGTGGTCGTTCTAATTTGTTATAAATTCTATAGATTAAAGTGTCCTCTAAAGGTTTTTCTGCTTTCTTTTTTGCTTCTTTTTTGTCCTTTTCCCTCAAGAAAATTAAACCCAAATACGGTGTAATGGTCAAAGCCACAAATAGTGATAAAATCATCGCGATTGAAGCTCCAATGGGCATGGGTGCCATATAAGGTCCCATTAATCCTGAAACAAAAGCCATTGGTAAAACCGAAGCAATTACCGTAAATGTAGCCAAAATGGTTGGGTTGCCCACTTCGTTAATGGCATATAAGGCTGCCTGCTTAAATGGCAAGCGTTTCATTTTGAAATGCCTGTGCATATTTTCGGCAATAATGATGGAGTCATCAACAACGATTCCTGTTACGAAAACCAAAGCAAACAACGTGATTCGATTTAAGGTATAATCCATCAAGTAGTAGCTCAACAAGGTTAAAGCAAACGTAATTGGAACGGATAAAAACACCACCAATCCACCGCGCCAACCCATGGCCAACATCACCACAATAGTAACCGCAATGATGGAACCTATAAGGTGCAACAACAATTCGGATACTTTCTGCGAAGCCGTTTCCCCATAGTTTCTTGTGATTTCAACATGAACATCATCCGGAATTAAAGTGCTGCGTAAATGTTCTACCTTGTCGATAATCACTTCCGCAATTTTCATGGCATCGGCACCTTTTCGTTTGGCAACTGAAATGGTGACTGCCGGATATTCCGATTTATAATCCGCCGACTTTACACTTCCTTTGCCAAAACCTAAGCTCACATAATTTTGTGGCACTTCTGGTCCGTCAATAATTTTAGCAACTTGTTTTAAATAAATGGGCTGATTCTGTTGCACGCCAACTACCAAATTTTCAACATCGGTAACAGACTCTAAAAACTTTCCGGTGTTTATAAGGAACTCGGTATCGTTCTTAACAAAGCTTCCAGCGCTTAATTGGCTGTTATTCGCCTTAATCATTTCGGAAACCGACAAGAAATCCAATCCGCTTGCCGCCAATTTATCTTTATCTAAAACCACACGTAATTGACGTTCGCGACCTCCAATTTTATGCGTAATCGCAACATCGTTCACCTTTTTAATTTCGGCTTCCAACTCCTGTGCCATTTGGCTTAATTGAAAATCATCATAATTTTCACTCCACAAAGTCAAGCCCAACATGGGCACATCGTCAATGGCACGTGTTTTCACCAACGGAAACGTAACGCCTTGAGGCATTTGGTCCATATGTTTGTTAATTTCGTTGTATAATTTAACAAACGAGCGCTCAATATCTTCACCAACATAAAACTGCACGATCACCATACCTTGCTCTTTCATCGACGTAGAATACACGTATTCCACACCTTTGATATTGGATATTAATTGCTCTAATGGCTTAATCACGCGCGATTCCACTTCCGTAGGACTTGCTCCCGGATACCCCACAAAAATGTCTGCCATGGGCACATCGATTTGTGGCTCTTCTTCACGCGGAATTAAAAACGAACTATAAACGCCAACAACCATAAACACAATCATTAACAACACGGTTAACTTCGATTGCATAAAGATTTTGGCAATTTTTCCTGCGATACCTTCTTTCATAATAAGCCCCTTTTAATTTCCCCAAAGGGGAAAAACTGTTATGGGATAATTTTAGTTAATACTTTTTAAAGCCCCTTTAGTTCCCCAAAGGGAAAACTATTTCGGGTTATCTTATTTTATTTCCGTTTTGGCTTCCTTCCCTTTGGGAAGGGCTGGGGATGGGCTTACTACTTTAGCTCCATTGTAAAGCTTCCCTTCAGCCGAAACAATGTAAGCTTCATCTGTATTTAAACCCGATAATACTTCCACGTGGTCTCCATAAGTTCTACCCAAACGCAACCAGCGCAACAAAGCTGTATTGCTTTGGCTTACGGTGTAAACTCCCGATAATTGTCCGTTGGTTACAATGGCTTCCATAGGAATTAAAATCATTTCAGATTTTGCTTTACGTTCCACAGGAAACTGAACCGTAGTAAACATGCCAGACAAAATATTGGCGTCTGTTTGCTCTAAATCTATTTTTACCAAATATTGTCCGCCGGTGTTTTTAGCTGATGTACTCACTTCGGTAACTTTTCCTTTTAAGGTTTGATTGATTGATTTTACTAAAACATCAACCGAAGTCCCTGTTTTAATGTCTGTAATTTCAGTTTCCGGAACCATGGCCATCACTTCAAAATTCCCAGGTGTTTCTATACTAATTAAAGGCATGCCTGGATTTGCCATATTACCTTCTTCCACATTTTTGCTGGTTACGGTCCCGCTAAAAGGTGCTGTAATATTGCTGTAAGCAAATTGTGCGTTGATTTCGTTTTTCATTTGCTTTGCCGATTCCAACCGTGCTTTTGCCATTTCAAAATTGGCAGTCATATCATCCATTTCTTTTTGCGATGCACTGTTATCTGCAAACAAATTCTTGAAACGGTTATAATCTTTTTGTGCATTATCAAAAGCTACTGTTGCTTCGGCAATTCCTGCCCTTACTTGTGCTCTCTTAGCTTGTAAATCACTATTGTTGATAGATATTAATAATTGTCCTTTACGTACTTTATCGCCAACATTAACATGAACTTTGTTAACATAACCCATCATTCTGGTGCTTAAATCTGCACTATTGACTGCTTGTATTTTTCCGCTTACAGATAAAAACGGACTATTGCTATTCGTTTCTACTTGATTTGTTTTTACCGTAATTGCTGGCGCATTATCCGCAACTGCTTTTTTGTCTTCGTTACCACAACTCGCTAATAATAGCGCTACAGAAAATGTTAGGATTGTATATGTTTTTTTCATCGTTATTATTTTTTTATTTAAGACACTTCGACTGCGCTCAGTGTGACATTTTTATAATTAAGAAACTTTAGAAAACCGATCTTGATTCTATTGTCTTGTTTATCTTTTTATTCTATGGTTAAAAATTGTAAATACGCTTGAGAATAATTGTATTCAAATATGGTTTGATAATATTCTAATTGTTTTTGTGCGTATTGGGTTTCCGCCATTAACAAATCGGATGTTTTTTCTAATCCCTCTTTAAATCTGTTGGTGCGTATTCTTAAGGATTCTTCCGATTGTTCCAAAGCCAACTTGTTTAATTTCAATTTATTTTCAGCATCTATAAAAGCGCGTTTTGCTTTGTTCAACTCTAAATTACTTTGCGATACGTATTGTTGGTATTCTAGTTTGGATTGTTCCAATTCAGCTTTACTTTTTTGTGCTTTACCAAAACGTTTGGAGCCCTGAAAAATATTCCAGCTCAATTGCGCGCCAAATAAATACCCGTTGGCATCGTCTTGAAAGATTTGATCGTCGTACAACTCGTAACTACCAAAGGCATTCAATGTTGGTAAAAAAGCCATTTTATCTGCTTTGTTCATAGCTTCAAAAGCCTTACTTGCCAATTTCATGGCTTTAATATCCGATCGGTTTTCTGAAACGCTTTGGTCTTCCATTGTAAATGTGGCTACTTTTAATTCGTCTGATGGTTTGTAAATAACGTAGGTTTCATCATTCATTAAAAAAGACAAATAATTGGATGCGTTTTGCACATTACTCTTTGCCGATTGTAATTGGTTTTGAACTTCGGTTACCCGCACTTCCACATTTAAAACATCTGCTCGTTGCAGATAGCCTTGTTTAAAGCTGTTTTCTGCTAATTTTTTATTGGCATTGGCAGCATCCAAGGCTTTTTCTAAAACAATAACGGCTTTGTATACTAATTGTAATTGCATGTATGCTTTGTCTACTTCAAACGCTAAATAATCTTGTGTACGTTCGGTTTTTAAAGACATAGCTTCCATTTTTGACTTGGCCGCTTTACGTTGGTACATACCATCTAAATTGATTAAAGGCTGCTGAATTTCGAATTTTGTTGCGTAGTTTTCAATCTGCGAAGGGTTATTCAATAAAGCAGGATTAAAATCGCTTTGCGTTAAAATTTCCTGATTCAATTTAGAACCAAAGGCCATTAACGGATTTGTAGTGGCCATGGCTGTATGACTTAGGGTGATATTTGGCAAAAACACCGCATTGGTTTGTCTGTAATCTGCTCTGGCTTGTTTGAATTCTTCTTCAGAAATCTTAATACTTGAGTTGTTTTCGGACACTTTAACCAAGATTTCGTTTTTGGATATAGGTATTAATTCTTGTGCTTGAATTGAAACGCCGAATGACAAAAAAGTAAGTATTAAAACGTATGTTGTTTTCATTGTTATTTTATTTGATATTGCAAAAATAGGCCTAAGAAATCTGTTGGTCAGTAACAAAGGTTACCTTCAGAAATGAAGTGCTTGATTTATAATGAAATATTAATGGTCTTTTAGTTTAAAGAACAACCTTTATTAGGTCGTTTTTTTATAACTCCAAACAGCTAATCCATTCATTATTAAAGCATAAAGCAATGTCTTTGATAATTGCGGAAGAATATCCATAAAGCCAGAACCTTTAAGCATCACCATACGCATCACTTCTACAAAGTATTTTATGGGGTTGAATTCTGTAATAATTTGAGCCCATTCTGGCATACTTTCAATTGGTGTGAACAAACCACTCATTAAAATAAAAATCACCGTAAAAAACCAAGCGATAAACATGGCTTGTTGTTGTGTTTCCGTAAAGTTTGAAATAAACAGACCAATTCCTAAAACCACCAAAATATAGATGGACGTGTAAACATACATAAGTGGCAAACTGCCAACCATAGGCACATCAAAAATGAGTTTGGCTATGATTAAACCTATGGTTAATAAGCCCATTCCTAAAACCCAAAACGGAAAGAGCTTCCCAATAATAAACTGGCTTTTCTTGATTGGTGTCACGTTAATTTGCTCTAAGGTGCCAATTTCCTTTTCCCTAACGATATTCATTCCCGATAAAAACAAGGTAATCATGGTAACTAATAGAACCAAGATACCTGGAACCATAAAGGTTTTATAATTGAGCGTTTCGTTGTACCAAAACAACGGAATGGTATCGATGTTGGATGCTTGTACGTGTTTATCCGAAGGCTGCAGTAAATCAACTTTTATTTGTTGATTAAACCGTTGAATAATTTGTGAAACATAAACGTTCATGACACCAGCGGCTGCACCATCAATCGCATTAATAGTCACACCTAAACGATTGTGCTTTTCGTTTTGTAAATCGCGTTCAAAATACTGTGGAATTTCTAAAACAACATCCACTTCACCTTTTAACATGGCTGAACTTGATAAGGCTTCCGAAGGAAAATCAGTTAAAACATCAAAATACGTTGAGGCATTAAATCTTTCTACTAATGCTCTAGATGTTGATGTATGGTCGTTATCGATATACCCAAATTTGATATTCTTGACCTCAAATGTCGCAGCATTGGATAAAATGACGAGTTGGAGTAGTGGTAACACAAAAATGATAGGAAGCATCCCTTTATTTCTAAAGATTTGTTTGAACTCCTTTTGTATGATGTATAAGATTGTTTTCATTACTCCAGTCTAATTTTATATTTCTTCACACTTAATGCAATAAAAAACACGGTCATGCCTAATAAAATCAGCGTTTCTTTCCATATAAATTGTATGCCTACGCCTTTTAGCATGATGCCTTTAATAATGATGATAAACCATTTAGCAGGAATGATATTGCTAATCACTTGCAATGGTAAAGGCATACTGGAAATAGGGAAAATAAATCCTGATAATAATATGACAGGAAGCATGAGTCCCATCAAAGAAATCATCATTGCGGTTTGTTGAGTTGCTGAAATGGTTGAAATTAAAATCCCTAATGCTAATGCTGAAATGATAAACAAAATACTCTCCAATGCTAATAAAAACAGGCTTCCTTCAACAGGCATTTTAAAAATGAAAATGCTCAACATCACAATCACTACCGCATTGATAATGGAGAGGAAAATATATGGGAACACTTTACCGATAATGACCTGAAAAGGTTTTAGAGGCGATACCAAAAGTATTTCCATCGTCCCTAATTCCTTTTCTCTGGTAATAGAAATGGAAGTCATCATCGCAGAAACTAACATTAAAATAATGGTCATTACGCCAGGAACAAACATATACACGCTTTTTAATTCCGGATTGTAGATCATGCGTGTTTCTGGAATGATTTGATAGACTATGGTAATATCTTTATTTAAACCTTTTTGATATTGTTGAAGTATAGCATTAACGTAATTACCAATAGTATTTGCGGTATTCGGATCTGTGGCATCGGTTATGATTTGAACCGTTGCTTTGTTGTCTTTAATCAGATTTTTACTGAAATCATTCTCGAAGTTCAAAACGGCTTTTACATGACCTTTTTGAAACACCGATTCGATATCGGCTTCTTTTTCAATGATTTGTTTGATACTGAAATATTTTGAAGCTGAAATTTTATTGATGATTTCTTTTGTGGTGGCGTCTTTAGAATGGTCCAAAATGGCAATATCTACATTATTGATTTCATTGGTAATGGCGAATCCGAATAGTAAAATTTGGGCAATCGGCATCCCAAAGAGAATAAACAACGAGCGTCTATCTCTAAAAATATGGTAGAATTCTTTTTTTATGAAGCCTATAAATCTTTTCATCTCTTATTACCGCAGATTTCGCTGATTACCGCAGATTTATGTTTTATAATCCGTTTACTTTTCTGAAAATTCCTTTTGTTATTTCATCTACATTAAAATTTACTAAAATGCCTAACTTCAATTCTGAAATCTTTAAATAAGTTAAAACTTGCTTATGATGTACTTTTGATAAAGTTTCTACAGATTTGATTTCTATAATCACTTTATTATTTACCAATAAATCTAATCTGAATCCTACTTCTAGCTTATGTCCATCATAATATACTGGCAATGGAACTTGGCTTTTTACGTCTAAACCTTGTTTTTGTAGCTCGAAACTTAAAACAGCTTCATAAACGGATTCTAATAAACCTGGACCTAATTCATTATAGACTTTAAATATAGCTCCTCTAATTAAGTAGGATATTTCATTTTCTGTTTTTTGTTCCATGATTTATTTTTTTAGTTTCCCGCAGATTACGCAGATAACCGCAGGTTTTTTTTAAAATTATTTGCCATTATTCTGCGCAAATCAGCGAAATCTGTGGGACATTTTTTCATCCTCTTGCCAGTTTTAAAAACACATCGTTCATATTTTCAGCCTTAAACTGTTCTTTTAGTTTTTTGGGTGTATCTAAAGCTTCTATTTTTCCGTTGACCATAATAGATACACGATCACAGTATTCCGCTTCGTCCATATAATGCGTGGTTACAAAAACCGTGGTACCTTGGTTGGCTGCTTTGTAAATCAATTCCCAAAACTGACGTCTGGTAATGGGATCAACGCCACCAGTTGGTTCATCTAAAAACACAATTTTGGGATCGTGAATCAAGGACACCGAAAAGGATAGTTTTTGTTTCCAACCCAATGGTAAAGCACCAACCAATTTATTAGCAACATTCTGCAAGCCTAATTCTTCAATCAAAGCATCCGATTTTTCTTTAATGCGTTTTCTTGATAAACCATAAATACCTCCAAAAAACGTAATGTTTTCCCTAACCGTTAAATCGTCATACAAGGCGAATTTCTGACTCATATAGCCAATATTCTTCTTAATGTCTTCTGCATTGGTATATACATCAAAACCAGCGACATTGGCATTGCCAGAAGTAGGATTTGAAATGCCAATAAGCATCTTCATTGCTGTGGTTTTTCCTGCGCCATTGGCTCCTAGAAACCCAAAGATTTCACCTTTTTCAACGTCAAATGTAATGGCGTTTACTGCTGTAAAATCACCAAACATTTTGGTTAATCCTTCTACTTGTATGACCTTGTTGTTGTTCATTATTTTGCCAATTCCATAAAGGTGTCTTCAATAGTGGCTATTGTTTTTTCAATGTGTATGTTTGATAAGTTTTTGCTTTCTAAGTATGCTTTTAAAAGGTCTGGATTAAAGTCTGTTCTATTATCGGTATAATGCACAAACTCGCCAAAAGGATACACGCTATGGTTGTGTTCATAGGCATTTAAGCTATTGATTAGTTGAAACATATTGTTAGCACGAACGTTATAAATTGGCTTAGGATAATGTTTTACAATCGCTTCAGGCGTGTCTATTTCCAAAATTTTTCCATCTTGAATCAGTGCAATTCTATCGCATAAAGCCGCTTCGTCCATATAAGGTGTCGAAACTAAAATGGTAATGCCTTTTTGTTGCAACCGTTTTAGCATCTCCCAAAATTCCTTTCGTGACACTGGGTCAACGCCTGTGGTGGGTTCATCTAAAAACAGCACTTTTGGTTTATGAATCAAGGCACAACTCAATGCGAGTTTTTGTTTCATTCCACCAGATAGTTTACCTGCGCGACGGTTTTTAAAAGGTTCTATTTGCACATAGATATCTTTTATTAAATCGTAGTTTTCTTCGACGGTTGTTCCAAAAATGGTTGCAAAAAAATCCAGATTTTCTTTAACGGTTAAATCTTGGTAGAGCGAAAATTTCCCAGGCATGTAGCCAACACTGTTTCTAATGCTTTTGTAATCTTCAACCACATCAAAACCAGCAACGGTTGCTGTGCCTTCATCTGCAAATAAAAGTGTGGTCAAAATCCTGAATAGTGTTGTTTTACCAGCACCATCAGGACCTATGAGACCAAAAAGCTCGCCTTTTTTTACTTCAAAAAAAATACTCTGTAAGGCTTTTACATTTTTATAAGATTTGCTGATATGGCTTACAGTAATACCCATTTATTTGAAATATTCTGAATAGGCATTGATGTTTTCTTCAATACTAGCTGTGATTTTCGAAGCATCTTCAACGGTTTCCACTTTTAAAAGCGCATCAATTTTTTCGATTAACGGATGTAGCCATACGTGCAAATTGTCGTGTGAAGGTCCTTTCATCGTGCAGTTTTTTACCACAAAATTTTTCTCATCATTCAATTGTTTTGCTAGTTGGTGATAGTCTTCCAGTGTACTTGCCGATTGTGTGTTGATTGTGTTTTGTAGCTTTTGTACGCCTTCATTTGTTGTGGCATCGGCTTGCCATTTTTCTCCATTGTTTTTTTGAATTTCGTTTATCCAAGCATTGGCATAAACATTTGAAGCCTCGTTGTCGTGCTGATTGCTGTGACTGTCAGTTGCATGCTCAACGGTTTCCGTTTTTGTGTCTTGGTTTTTGCTGTCTTTACAGCTTACTAACGCCAATAGGCTCAAGGTTAAAATTACATGTTTCATTGTTTTTGTTTTTTATTGATTATTATTTAAGTTATTTATCCATAATTCTGCGGGCATGCCAATTTTTAGGCTGCCATCGTTTTTTACATCTATTTTTACGGCATAAACCAGGGCAACCCGCTCTTCTTTGGTTTGAATGATTTTTGGCGTGAATTCGGCTTCCGAAGCAACCCAACTTATCATTCCTTTATAGGATTTCATGGTGTCTGCATCATCAATCTTTACAGAGACTTCTTGACCAATTTTTATATTTGCCAATTGGGTTTCACTCACATAAACTCGAAGTTGCATGGAGTTTAAATCGGCAATTTTATAGAGTGGCTTACCAAAAACAGTAATCTCGTTGGGTTCGGCATATTTGGTTAAAATCGTTCCGTTTATTGGGTTTATGATTTTACTTTTTTTAATTTGATCGTCAATTTGCTTAAGTTGCACGTCGATAGATTTCAATTCATTAACAACAGGTGCGTTTTGGATTTCCACACTTCTAATCTGATTTTTAATCACATCTATTTCACCCTCAATATCATCCAATTGCTTCTGCGTTCCAGCATGGTCTTTTATTAAATTTTCAACTCTGGTTTTGTTGGTGTTGGCTGTTTTCAATTTTGCGTCTAAAACGGATATCTGGGACAACACGCCTTTGGATTTTGAGCTAATCACAGCTTTAGAAACCATTAATTGCTCCCGCTTTAATGCCAATGGAATGGTATCGATATAACCAATAAATTGATCTTTTTTAAGAACATCACCTTCATTAACATCAAATTGCATGAGCTTTCCGTTATTTTCGGAAGAAATGGTGATTTCTGTGGCTTCAAAATTACCGTAACCATCTGCTTTATCGTTGCCGTTTCCACAGGAAAACACAGTGGTAGCCAATATGCTTATTCCTAAAATATAATTGTAGTTTTTCATTTTTAAATAGTTATTGTCCTTTAATGACATTGTAATTTGCTTTTGCCAATTGTAATTGAATTTTATGAGTGACCAAAGTGTTTTCATCTTCGTATAAATTGGTGAGTTCTGTGATATATGCCGAAGCCGTAATCACGCCATTTTTAAGTTGAGAATCTGCCGATTTGAGCACCTCTTTTCTAAGTTTGATGATTTCTAAATCGGATGCAATAAAGCTTTCAATTTTATCAATTTCCTTTTGTTGCTGATTCAGTTCTATGTTTGTATTTAACTTAAAGGTTTCGGCCCCTGTATCTACAATATCTTTATTAATGGCCAAGGATTGACGTTGTTTTTTATTGGAATTCCAATCGAAAACATTCCAATTCAATTTAACACCAACCGTATAAAATGTTTGAAAGGAATTATCCAACATATTCAGCCCAGGGTTACCATAGCCACCGGTTGCAAAGCCAAGTAGTTTTGGCGCGTTTTGTTTGGAAATTAATGCCTCAGAATGTGCTATTTCATCTTTTTTAAGTTGAAATAATTCCAATTCCGGTCGGTTTAAATCATGCCGTATTTGGGTGTCTACAAGAGGATTTTGAAATAGGGTAGAAGCGTTTAAGTTTTTACCGATTATGCTCGAAAGCGTTTCAATTAAAGCTGATTTATTACTTTCTACCTCTCTAAATTGTTGATTAAGTTTTAAAAGTTCCGCCTCCAAAACCTTATCGGACGTCGGTAAAATCACACCGTATTTTATACCCGATTGTACTTCTGCTAATTTTGCCCGTAACTGTGCTTGTTTGGCTTTTAGCAAGAAATCGGTTTCCTGAGCCAGTAAAATAGAGAAATACAGTTGGTTGATTTGTTGTTTTAATTGATATAAATTAACATCAACCTGTTTTTGTTTCGTTTTGGTTTGTGCCGATTTTACATTTAAGGCCGCATTTGTGGCGCCACCATTATAAATCAATTGATTTACTGAAAGTGTCGCGCGATATTGGTCTTTGTTCAATGGTTCAATATTGGCATTGGGAATGGGAATTTCAATCACGTCGGATTGATAGGTAGCCTGTGCATCTAAATTAAACTGTGGCAATTTTGCATTGGAAATAATAGCTTTATCCAAATTGTTTTGATTTTCAATGAGCTGTGATTGTTTCGCCAGCGGATAATTTTCAGCCACTAAACCGTAACATTCCTCCAATGAAATGCTTTGTTGCCCCATACCGGTAAGGGTTATCAGTATAATTGGAATTATTATGAAACGTTTCATTATTAATGTTGTTTTATTGAATTAATAATAAAGTTGGAAACTTCTGTTTTTCGTTTTTCCACAAAAATTTTATAGGCCTTTTCATCTTTATTTGTAAATGCTTTAATCAAAGGTTTTCCTAAAAACGGAAAAATGTTGAGTGCTATAATATTTACAAACAATTGATCTGCATCGATGGGTCTTATCATACCTTGGTTGATTTCCTCGGCTACTTTTTCTTTGAATTTTTCGAGGTTTGGAAACCCTGTATTTTCTTTGAGTTTGAGTATAAAATCTTCATTTCGATTTAATTCTTGAATGATGAAATTTGGCAAATACGGATGCTTAATCATAAAGCTTGTATAATCCATTGTGAAATTTTTAATCTTGTCCTCAAGTGAAGAGTCATCGTTTAAAATTGCATTTAATTGAGGCGCCAATAGTGAAAATGCATTCTTAAAAACCGCTTCAAACAATAATTGCTTACTTCTGTAATAATAATGGAGCATAGCCTTGTTAATACCTGCTTTATCGGCTATTTCCTGCATGCGCGCACCCTCCATTCCTTTAGTTTGAAATACGTTTTTTGCAGCATTTAAAATTTGCTCTTCGGTGTTTTCGTCTTTTGTTTTTTTCATTTTTAACTACATGGTTAAACCATTTGGTTAGCAAATGTACAAAAAATAATCAAACTAATGCAATTTGATTATTTTAGAAGAATTTTATGTCATGTTGTCGGCTCCATTAAAACGATTTCAGTAAGGTTTAAACAGCAGCATTTTCAATTAAATTGCTTTACAGCATCACTTAAGTCGTAAACAGAAACCCCATTGATTAGTTTTGAAACAATACTGCTACCGGCAGCACTTCTATAACCGCCAGCACAATGTACCACGATTGGTTTATCTGTTGGGATGTCGTTTTTGGAATCTCTTAATTGGTTTAATGGAATAGCAATGGCATCATCAAATATTTTACCTTCATCCGTTTCGCTTTTATTCCGAATATCTACAATGGTATATTGATTCCTGTTCTTTTTGAATTCGTCAAGATTAAAAGCTTCAGATTTAGTAAATGCCGTTTCGTTTAATGTCATCAATTTTTTTAACTGCTTTTCGTAACCAATTTTCGCTATGCGATTTAAAATGGTTTCTCTGTCTTTTATTGAATTTAGAACAGCACAAAACGGTTCTTCAGGCTTTACAATAGCACCTAACCAAGTTTCAAACTTATCATCATCCGATTCAGCCATGATATTAAAACTATTAGTTAAATGGTTTCTTTTAAAATCCTTTTCATTTCTAACATCAACGACTAAAGTTTCGCCTGTATCAAGTTCGTCCATCTGAAAATGCAACGTTGGTTTTGCAATACCCAGCTCATAATTATCGGCACCTTCTTTATTGATATCCACATTAAAACCAAAATAAGAAGGTACAAAAGGTTGGTCTTTTAAAATATGTTCCACAAATTGTTTTTCGGTTAAATTTTTGAATGCCCAGTTTTCCTCACGTTCCCTTCCTAAAGTACTCGAAGCATCGTCGCTCAAATTTTTACCACACAACGAACCCGCTCCATGCGCGGGGTAAATAATGGTGCTATCTGGTAAATGGTTGAATTTGGTTTTCATGGTGTTGTACATGCTTTTGGCCAAATCTTCTCGTTTAGCTTTCATGTTTCCGGCTTTTTCCCTTAAATCGGGCCGACCAACATCACCAATAAATAGGGTGTCGCCCGAGAACATCACCTGTTTTTCATTGTCATCTTTGGCGATAATAGTTATGCTATCTGGTGAATGACCAGGCGTGTTAATGGCTTCAAAGGTTACATTGCCCATTTTAAACGAATCGCCATCATCAAAGGTTTGGTGCGGATAACTTGCGCCAACAAGCTTGCTCGCGTAAATATGTGCTCCGGTTTCTTTGTGTATTTGCAAATGACTACTCACAAAATCGGCATGCGGATGCGTTTCGAAAACCGCTACAATTTTGGCATTGTATGCTTCTGCCAACTCGTAATAGGGTCTTGCATCTCTTGAAGGATCGACAAGTGCCATTTTATCTTTACTAATTATAGCATAAGAATAATGGGCTAAGGGCTCGTCTTTAAATTGTTTAATAATCATATTTTTTGTTTTATTTAATATAAAATTTTTTTGTGAAATTTTTAAAATATTTGGCACTTTTTTTAAGACCATACTAAGTTGCGTCTGCTAAGGTAATGTCTGAATTAATGCTTTAAACGGACTATGTTTTCAATATTCATTCTAAACATGACAAAAATCAGTTTAAAAAAAAATGCTAGCTATTACTTTTGTTGCAATGAAAAAGGTGGTTTACATATTCGCAGTCGTTTTGTCAATACTGCTTCTATTCAATAGTGCTAAAGTTAGTTTAACTTTTGCCTATTACCATATAGATCCCATTGGTTTTATTGATGCTTTATGTGAAAATAAGGATAAACCGGAATTGGAATGTAACGGAAAGTGCCAATTGGAAAAGGTTGTCAAATCTCAAGATAACGAACAAAGAACACCCATAAATATTGCAGATTTTAAAGAAATCACTCTGTTTTCGCATGTTGCAGAGGCGATTGTTTTAACAGAGATAGACTGTATTAAAGTACAGCAACCAACAACTTACCAAAACCTTTATTCGTTTAACAACACAAACGATTGTTTTCATCCACCGCGCGTATAATTTCACTTTTACCATTGGTAGTATCAACTATCGCAATCACAAAGTTAAATTATAATAAGCTATAAAATGAAAATACTATATAGTGTGCTTTTATGTGCGCTAATTTCAGCCATGTCTTATGGGCAAGAATTAAACGAAACCATAAGCGATACCACAAAACAAAAAATTAATAAACTAGACGAAGTTATTGTTACGGGAAACATTAAAAAAGACCCCATTTTAACAGTTGTTTCAAATAAATATGACGAAGCCATTGTACAGCCCAAAAATGTAGCCGATTTGTTTAATGACATTAATGGGTTTTCGGTTATAAAAAGAGGGAATTATGCCATAGACCCGTCGTTTAGGGCGGCGCAATACGAGCAGTTAAATATTCAGTACGATGGCGGTACCAAAGCCATGCATGCTTGCCCAAATAGAATGGACCCGATTACGACCCACATTATTCCCGAAGAAATCTCTAAAATTGAAATAATAAAAGGCCCTTACACCGTGCGTTATGGCGCTACTTTTGGAGGCATTGTAAATTTGGTAACACAAAAGCCAGATTATGAAGATTATGGTTTGCACGGAAAAGTTTCGGCAGGTTATGAGAGCAACGGGAATTCATTGGTAAACTTAGTGCATTTGCAATACATTCAAGAAAAATACGATGTTGTTGCCAACGCTGGTTACAGGGATTTTGGAAATTATGAAGATGGCAATGGTACCGAAATCCCTTCGTCTTTCAGAAGTACGGATTACGGCGTTAAAATAGGCTATAACTTTTCAGACGACCAACGTTTTCAAGCACATTGGAGACAATCTTTTGGTCGCGATGTGTTGCATGCCGCCTTACCCATGGACACCGATTATGATAATAGCAGCATTATTTCTTCAGATTATAAACTGGATAATATCGGTGAAATAGCAAAAACGTTTACGGCTAAAGCCTATTACAGTTATGTTGATCATTTAATGACGAATACCAATCGGCCTTCTTTTATGATGATGGAAGCTTCTTCAGTTGTTGATGCCACTACCATTGGAGGGAAATTAGAGCTAAACTGGAAACCTACCACAAAACTGAATGTATTTTCTGGTGTTGATGCCATGCATATTGCCAGAGATGGAGGCCGAACAAGATTGGTTAAAATGATGAACGGAAACACTTTGCCAATGCCTATGACTTTTAACGATAAGGTTTGGCAAGATTCCTATATAACGGATTTGGGTCTGTTTACCGAAGCAAAATATGCTTTTAATCCTAAAACGATATTTACGATTGGTGTGCGTTACGATAACGTAACATCGGATATTCAAAATCCGGAAGACGATTTTGCTGCCATGTACAACCTTGAAAAACGCACAGAACACAATGTTAGCGGAACACTATCATTAAAAAACAGAGTGTCTGATAACTTTACTTTAGAAGCTGCCTATGGCCGAGGAATAAGGTCTGCCAACATGATAGAGCGTTTTATAAATCACTTTAGCGTTGGTCAAGATCCTTATGAATATGTAGGGAATCCTAATTTAAAGGCTGAAGTGAATAATCAATTTGAAATTGGATTTAAAGGAAAAGAACCTTTAAAAAACGGCTTTAATAACTTTAGCTACCAAACGTCTTTTTATTATTCGTTTTTTGAAAACTATATTGTTGGTATTGTAGATCCAACCATTACTCGAAAGTTTAATCCTATGGTCCAACCAAGGCATGTAAAAGTGTTTCAAAACTTGGATGAATCTTATAAAACCGGTTTTGAAGCTATGGCAAAACTGGACTTTTTAAACGATTATTATTTTAAAACCGAAGTGGCCTATGTGTACGCCAAAAATAAGGATTTAGGCGAGTCGTTACCTTTAACACCACCATTAAACACCAAGTTGAGCGTTGGTTTTCAAAAAGAAAAATTTTGGGTAAACATACAGTACAATGTGGTTTCAAAACAAGAGCACATTTCAAATAGTTTTGGTGAAACAGAAACCGATGGCTACCAAACCATAGATCTTCGTTTTGGACTAAAACCAATTAAGCATGTTACCTTAGGTGTTGCAGTGATTAATGTTTTAGACGAAGCTTACAATAACCATTTAAACTTCTCCTTTACCAATCAAGCAGATTTTGGAAGAACTCCAATTACCGAACCCGGACGTAATTTTTCTGCTTTTTTACAGTATAAATTTTAAAAATTACAGGTGTAATTAAAAAGAGCAGCATATTTAAAGTACGCTGCTCTTTTTATATTATAAATAGCAATGTTATTTTTTCTGTATATTAAAAAACAATTCTTTTCCCGATCTTGACTCGTGAGAATTGCTTGCTTCTTCCATCAAACGAATATGGAAATAAGGTTTAAAATACGCTAAATATTCTTCCTTATTTCCTCCAAATGGCGGATGTGTTTTGTTTAAGGGCACATTAAAGAGTAATCCAATAATTTTTCCACCGGTCTGTAATATTTCCGAAGCCTTTTCAGCATATAAAGCCCTAAGCTCAGGATTTATGGCACAGAAAAAAGTTTGTTCTATAATTAAATCGAAAGTCATAACCAACTCAAAAAAATTATTTTGAATGAGATGCGATGAAGGAAACGAAGGCACCCGTTTTTTTAGATTACCAAGTGCTGTTTTAGAAACATCTACAACAAAAACATTTTTAAAACCTTTGGAATTGAGATATTCGGCTTCATAACCATGGCCACCACCCGGAATTAGAATTTTTAATTCCTTGTCACTTTTGGAAAGCTGATCGATATAGGCTTTAATGGGAGGCGAAACTGTTCCTAAATCCCAACCAATATCGTTTGTTTTGTATTTGTTATCCCAAAATTCTTCTGTTAAATTCATTAATTATGAGAGGTTATCCTATTAATAATGTCTTCTTTTTGAACCACACCAGATTGGCGCCACACTTGTTTTCCGTTTTTAAACAGCAGCATTGTTGGTACGCCTTTTACTTGATGTTTAGCCGCTAAGGCTTGGTTTTTATCAACATCTATTTTAATGATAGACACACGGTCTCCCAAGCTTTCTTTTACTTGTTTTAGTATGGGATTCATCATTTTACAAGGGCCGCACCACGTTGCAAAAAAATCTACTAAAACGGGTTTATCTTGATTTATTATGTCTGAAAACTTACTCATATTTATTTCATTTATTTATCAAAAGTAATGCTCCAAATACCTCTAACCTCATTAACGCCGTAACCTATGGCTTTGTCGTTAGGATATAATTTTTTTACTTTCTGTAAAGTTAGCATTTTTAAATCCTCCTGAGGTTTTCCATGGCATTGTAAGCACATCGCATTGGTGGTAATCGGGTAATATACTTGAACACGATCTTCCAATTCATCTACAATGGGTTTTGGTTCTATGTTGTTTTTTATGTCTTTTTTAAAAGTTTCAATATAGGTTAATTCTTTGCTGTTTGCTTGATTGGCCTCGTTTCTGGGTTTATCTGAAACACGTTTAATGGTAGCGTTATGCACAACAGCCATACTATCGGTTAAAGGATATGCTTTTTCATTGCAAAACGCTAAAGCCTCTATGGTTCCTTTTTTCTGTATGGTGCCCATTAGGTTTTTACCCAATAAGGCTTTGGTGCTAAACGCATATTTTAAACCTCTTTCGTGATAGGGTATGGTATCAGAATTAGATTTTGTTTTTTCTACCGGAACATCTTTGGTTTTTTTAGAATTATTACAGCTAAAGGCCAATGCCAATATGAAGCATAATAAGATTGTTTTATTCATTTTATAAAGATTTAATTGGATGGTTTTTTCAAAATTACATTCAAAATTACATTATCTGTTATATGATAAGTTGACTTATGTTACATATAAACGCAAGCTTGGAGGAACTTTATTAAAAAAACTTAAATGTGCCATGTAGAATTTAAATTTGGCTGAGTGATAAGCGACGGGTTTAAATAAGGCACACTTTAAATTTTACCATAAATAGGCGTTATAAATTCCCCATTTAAAAAGCTCTCGGTCTCTAATTGACTTTGGAGTACAACACCTTGAGGCTTTGTTTCCAACAGCCATTGAATGGCTTGTACCAATGGTGCGGCAGTAGTTGTTTGGATAGCTCGAAGCGTGTGTTTGCCAACCTGTTTAGGCTTAATTGCTTTAGCTATTTCGTGCCTACGCAAAACGCCATTTTTATCCTTGCCCTCTACAGCGGCATAGAGTATTATTTGGTCGTCCTCGATATGTGGAATTTGGTCTTGCATTATCTGTTGTAAATCGGCAATGGGATCTTTGGAGTTGGTTAAATTTTTTAATTGGTCTTTAACCCAAGCATAATGACCTGGGTGACGTAATGTTTTATAATCGAGGTTTTTAACTTTGCCCTCCAAGGCATCGGGTAAATCGGCAGCGCCTCCAGAGGTAAGGTCTTCTTCGTAGGTAATCCCGTTAATTATGATGCGAGCGCTTTCAGATAGGGCAGGAAGGCTTGTTTTTTTATAATCTCGCAGAACGATGCTATCTTTTAAATACTCAGTGGCAACCCCAACCGGACTCCAAGTAAAACCATAAAAATGAGGCGCAATGGCATGATTGGTAAGTGCTCCAACCTTAAACTCCAAAGTATCTACTTGCTCCACCAAATATTGCTTACAAAATTCTTGAAATAAATGGTTAGCTAATACATCAATATAGCCCGGTGCCAATCCCGTTTGTAAAACAAAACCAGTTTTGGCATTTTTGGCCATGGCCTTTATTTGGTTTGTTTCGGCGACATATTCAGTAAGATTGGCATAATACAAGTTGTTACTTTTTGCAAGGGTGGCCATTTTAGGCGCTAAACTACCGGGTAAGCAGTCAAGTAGGGCATCTCCGTTGTTAAAAATGGCAGTTGCTTCATTAGAGATGTCCGAAGGATCTAAATGAAAAGCTATTACCTTACACGGTTTCGTGGTGCCTTCCATAATCCATTTAGCAACGTTTTGTGCTTTGGAAAGCGTGCGATTTCCTATATAGATTGTTGGTGTTACTTTGCTCCATTCTACCATAATAAGACCTGCGGCTTCTGCAATTCCGCCAGCCCCTGCAATAATAATGTTGTAGTGCGTTTTCATAATTTGAAGTAATAAATTGATGTACACTAATTTAAGGATAAATTACCACGTAATATTTAATATTAGTAGCGATTTAATATAAAATGAAGATTATAAATTGCTTTCATTTGTATGGATAGCTTTGTGAATAATCAATTTATCATAAAAAAAAGATGAACTGTGGTTTGGATAGATTTTAAACAAAGGTGTAGTTTACCAATGACGTTATAAATAAGTAATTTTACCAAACATGAGCAAATCAAAAAAATATGACAATACAACAACTACAAGGCACATACACTGTTATAGGAAACAATCAAGATGAAGAAGGCAATAGCTATGAAGGGACATTAAAATTATCGCTCGATGAACATAACAAGATTACCGCAAAGTGGTTAATAAACAATAGTCAAGAGCAGTTTGGTACGGGTTTTTTTAAAAATAACATCTTGGTTATTAATTTTAATTATAAAGGCGACCAACAGATTGTTTATAAAGGTGTTGTTGTTTATAAATGCATTACAAAAGATATTTTAGACGGCTTTTGGTCAGAAAAACATGCTAATCCGTTGTATCTGGGTGAAGAGCGTTGCTTTAGAGTTGGCGCACAAAAAGAGGTGGTTAATTAGGGGTTGTTATTTTATAATACACTTCTTAGTATTTTCTGCACATCCAAATTGTCTTTCTGCGGAATTAAAAAGGCTTCCAATTCTTCTGCTGTACTAATCTGTTCTGTTTTATCGATAAAGCCGTAACCTAAATAAACACTGTTTTTAATTAAAACAAATGCCTCTTCTTCGTCATGTCTTCCTTTTTGTTTTAGCACCATATCTTTTGTGTTTTCAATGGTATATGAAATGGCTGAGTTTACACGTAAATTATAAGAGTTTACTGTTTCGTTATCTGAACATACGCCTTTGCACGTGGTAATTTTGTAATGTGAGCATTGCGAAACACCATCTTGTAAATGACAGAATTTAGGGGTGCAAGTAAAATTGAGCTTTAATTTTTTTATAGGTATTGTTTATTATTCTGAAATAGAGGAAAAAGTTTGGGTTTTTCTAAATTTAGCATAATAGTCTTAAACCATTACGTATTACATTATAATTAAAATTAACACTATGTGCAACAAAGACAGTATTCTATTTTATAGTTAAAATTTCATCGTAGATTTTATGCAAACAAAAGAGTGAGTCGCTGACATAAAAAAAACGGTTTAGAGTGAACTAAACCGTTTGTTTTGGGCACATGTTAGAATTGTAGCGAGAGGGGGGCACGATCCCCCGACCTCCGGGTTATGAATTAAAATTGGATAAATTTAATAAGGTTAAAAAACTGAAAATCAGTGTTTTGAGTTTTCTATATTCTAAGCCGTGTTCTAAAACGTGTTCAGTTTTGTGTTCACTTATGTTTATATGGTAAATATAGAAAAATAGAATGATAAATAACCTAATTATGATAGGCTAATATTAAAAATCTGTGGCTAACATTTTGAGATATCGGAAGGGTCTAAGTAACAGATGGATTACTTATATTGGTTTTTATTTTACCATGTTTTAAACACAAGAATGAGCTTTACATAGTTCTTATCATTTTAGGGTATTTTTAAACAAAATGAGGAAATGTGGTGAGTAATGGTATTTCACGATGCCAAAGATAAAATGTCTAAACCTAAATGGACATCAATCTGGAACTTTCGATTTGAAACGCATTTTTCGCATTATACCCAACCTTAAGTATAAGAGCAGTAGTAGATTTAAAAACTACAACTTTTGAATACCAAGATACATTATTAAAAGCAAAACGGTTTGAATTAAAACCCAAACCGCTGTTATTGCTATACATTTTTAAAGTTAGTAAGCCATTTTTACAATTTTTTTAACTTTTTCCGGTGATAATGACTGATGCTCTCCTAAACCTAACCAACCACGATCTGTAAAACGTTTTGCGATTTCTTCAGCTGTTCCTTCGTAAACGTTAGTATAATCAGACAGTTTAGTGTCGATTCCCAAAGATTTGAAAAATCCGGTTGTTTTTTCGATAGCGGCATAGGCTTTATCGTCGATACTTCCTTCATTAATATTCCAGACGCGTTCACCGTATTGTGCTAATTTTTCTTTTTTAGCTTCAAAATTATATTTGTAATGACTTTCTGTAAGGATAGCTAATGTTCTTGCATGATCTATACCATATAAAGCTGTTAATTCGTGTCCCATGGCATGAATAGCCCAATCTGTAGGCACTCCTTTTTGAATTAATCCGTTTAATGCCATGGTACAACTCCACATAAAGTTAGAAGCCGCTTTATAGTCAAACTCATCTTTCAGTATAGTCGGTGCAATTTCAATCAAAGTTTGCAAAATGCTTTCTGCAAAACGATCTTGTAATTTTGCATCTACCGGATAAGTCATGTATTGTTCTAAAACGTGTGTAAAAGCATCGGCCAGACCATTCGCCAATTGACGTTGTGGAATTGATTTTACGACTTCAGGATCTAGAATTGAAAATTGCGGAAACAATCCAGGTCCACCCATAGCAAGCTTTTCTTTGGTTTCTTTACGTGTAATTACAGCACCAGAATTCATTTCAGAGCCTGTTGCCGGCAATGTTAGCACAGTTCCAAAGGGCAATCCTTTTTCGGTTCTAATGTTTTTGGATAAAATATCCCAAGGCGTGTCTCCATCGAATACTGCCGCTGAAGATAAAAATTTGGTTCCGTCAATTACAGAACCACCACCAACAGCTAATAAATGGGTGATATTTTTAGCTTTAATAACTTTTAAAGCCTCCATTAATATTTCATATTCTGGATTTGCAGGAATACCTCCAAACTCAGTTGTATCAACATTTGCTAATGCCGCTTTTACTTGGTCGTAAATGCCATTCTTTTTAATGCTACCTCCACCATAAAGCAATAATACTTTAGCATTTGCTGGAATTTCTTCTTTTAGTTTCTCTATGGTGTCCTTTCCAAAAATAATTTTGGTAGGGTTGTTAAATTCAAAATTTTTCATCTTCTTCCTTTGATTAATTTATTTAAAGTGTACTGATTATGCAATTACTGTTACTAAATCTTCTGTACTTTTTCTAACCTTGACTAGGTTAACCAACCAATCGCTATCGGCATCTCGGTAACCAATGGGTAGCATCACTGCACTGCGCAAACCTTTCGCTCTTAAATCCAGTATTTCATCTAACTTATCAGCGTCAAAACCTTCTAGGGGCGTTGCATCTACACCTTCGTATGCAGCAGCTGTAATAGCTTGTGAAAATGCGATGTAAGCCTGTTTGGCAGCATGATTAAAGTTTACTTCTGCATCTTGTTGCGGATACATTTGTAATAACTTTTGACGGTAGTTTTCCCAACCTTCGTTTTTGAATCCTCTAATCTCGTTTGTTAAATCGAACATATAGTTAATTCTATCTTCCGTATAAGTGTCCCAAGCAGCAAAAACGAGCAGGTGGGAGCAGTCGGTTATTACAGATTGATTCCAAGCTATTGGTCTAATTTGTTCTTTAATTTTTTGATTGGTAACTACAATTATTTCGAAAGGTTGTAAACCACTTGATGTAGGCGCTAAACGAGCAGCTTCTATAATATTGTCAATTTTATTTTGAGATACTTTTTTGCCATTCATTGCTTTTGCGGCATATCTCCAGTTTAATTTGTCTAATAATTCCATTTTTTCAATTTTTTATTTATTACTATTCTTTCTCTTTGCTATTAAATATTTAAGTGCTCCTGTTGACCACAAAGCCCAGATAATTAAAACGGGTTGAAAAGCCAATCTTATTAACCTCTGATTATCTGTATTTAAGCCAAAAGAATCTATTTCATTTACATATTGATTGATATTTCCGGGGAAAATTAGGACATAGAATATTGCCAATACAATACCTGTGTTAATTTTTAATCTGCCTCCGTAAATCATTAGTACCCCAAAAATAATTTCTACCACACCAGATGCTAACACGATGAAATCCATAAACGCTACATCGGTTGTGATCCATGTAGGAACCTGTGCCTGAAACTCTGTCCTAAGGTACGTTAGATGTCCTATGCCTGCATAGAGCATAAAAACGCCTAACACAATTCTCATTATGTTTTGAATGGCACTTGTTTTATTAAAATATTTTTTCATGAGGTGTTATTTTTGGATAGGGCATTCTTCTGCAAGTAACTTGATACTTGGAGATGTTATTATTGTTTTTGTTGAAGTTGAATTTGCTAAGTTTATCATAGCTTGTGCAATATCTTTAGCTTTTGTAATTCTGTACTTCTTCAATCTTCCGAAGAATAATGGTTGCAGAAGTTTAATTACAAGCAACCCTATTTTTTCTCCAATACGTTTTTCTTGTCTGTCACCACCAATAATAGAAGGCTGAAAAACATGCGTTTTTTCAATTTTTTCTGAAAGCACTGCTTGTTCCATTTCACCTTTTGTTTTGCTGTAAAAAATAGAGCTTTGTGCATTTGCGCCTAATGAAGAAATGACTAAAAACGTAGGTATTCCATTTGCTTTTGCAAGTTTTGCTGCAGTTACCGGAATTCCAAAATCTATCTTTTTATACAGTTGTTTGTCTGGTGTTTTCTTAGCTGTTGTACCGATGCAACAAAATACTTCATCTGCAGTGAAATCCTTCTTAAAGTCATCTAACTCTAAAATATCACCAACAAACTGTTTTACTTTGGTGGGCAGCCCATCAATTTCTTTTCTGGAAAACAATTTGATTGTTGTATACCTATCATCAATTAGTAGTTTTTCTAAAAGTATAGAACCTGTTAAGCCGGTCGCACCTAATATAATTGCTGTTTTTTTCATTTTTAAAGTTTAATACTATCCCAAGCTGTTAGAAATGCTTCTTCAACATGTGCTTTGGTCAATTGAAATTCGTCCTGCTTTTGAGCGGTCATTAAAAAAGATAAAGGATTTATCGAATAGGCATATAAAATATAATCTGAAATGGGCTTAATAACTCCTTCTTTTTTCCCACGTTCCCATAGGTCGAGTAGGGGTTGTAGATGCCTTATGCCTTCTTTTCTGCTAGGTTCATCAATTATTGGAGTGTTATTACATTGGTTTAAAAAAAAAGAATATTCAGATTCATTAATATTAAACTCTGCAATACGTTTCCAGATCAGTTCAAAGCCAGTTTTAACTGATGTATTCTCATTATAAGTCTTAAAAACAAAATCTGTGTATTTGGTTTTTACTTCTAAATACGTTTGGTTTACCAAGTCTTGTTTGTTCTCAAAATATAAATAAATAGTTGCAGGTGAGACATTTGCCATTTTTGCTATTTTGCTCATAGCCGTATCATGGAACCCATTGTTGTTTACTAGTTCTATGGTTGCCTGTACAAGTGCGTTACGCTTATCTATACTTTTTTGAAGTTTGGCCATGTTATTCTGTTTTAGGGTACAAAGATATAAATAAAAATGAATGTTCATTCTCTTTTTTGTGAAAACTTTAGTATTATGTAGTTTTTATTCAGGATGGGGTACATTAAAGAAGCATATCCCTTAGACTTTTCTTTAGCTTTAATTAAGGCTTTATACTTAGTTTTTTTTTTAGTTCACGGGCAGATTTATAGCCTAAATCTTCAGCAGCTACTTCTAGATAAGAATCCAATACCATAGCATCTAAATCTTTTTTAAGTAATAGCTTTTTAAGCTGTTCTATTTCCTTTTGAAGTGCTTTAATTCTAGATATTTCGTCTTTTGTTTCCACTTTTACTCTGGTGTTCATTAAGTCTTTACGATTGTACTTTTTAATCCACTCATTTACGGTTGTAGGTGCTATAGAGTAGAGTTTACATAGTTCGCTCTTTGTGTGTTTTCCGGTTGTAAGTTCGGCTAAAATTTTCAGTTTAAAGGGTTCTGAATACCGTCTAATTACTTTGTCATTTCTATACATAATGTTTAAAATTATGTAGCCTTTATTCAGGACGGGTCAAAATTGCACACAACGTTTATGTGTATGATTAGTTGCGTGGTTAAGCGAGTAAGTTAGCAAATAAATCACAGATAGAATATTCCGCAGGAATGTTCGTAAGTCGGCAGTGAACCAAGCAATTAATTATACACGGTGTTGGCAACTGGCTTTTTATGGTCGTA
>NZ_JBLWYT010000008.1:0-136235 GCF_048381975.1 Hwangdonia sp.
CAGAAAATTAATATTTATCTTACATATTAAACATTTATTTACTAAATTGGCTTTGGTAAAATCAGAAGGTAATTGATTTTTTAATCCCTTACTTTTCATATATTTTACGTTAGGCACAATTAAAACGAACATTGATAAAGACAAGTTACAAATCGCATCCAATTAAAGGGTTTACTCACTCAATCGGAACTAAACAGGTTTCGGAAATGTTGAGCGGAATTGGAATTTATGACGATTTATCAATTTCATTTGACAAAGAAAAAGGTCATCGAATGGGAGTTTCTGTTCCTGGTTGGAATGGAAGAACTATGAAAGGACAATCAAGAGACCTTTTAAGGTTTTGGAGAGTGATTTCTGGAACTTACTCAAAACCTTTAGACAAATGGACTATAAATTTAAAAGCGGTTGAAATAGAAAACAATAAGCGGATTAAAAAATTCCTAATAGAAATCGGAATCCCACTCTTGCGGAATTGGTTTGAATCTGAAAAACCGGAGACTTGGTATAATGGACATCGGAATTTCCTAATTGGATTAAATGAAAATCTGACTGAATATTGTTCTTGGGAAACGCACAATGATAGAACAGTTAGTAAGAAAACTGAATTAATTAGCATCTTAAAAAAATTGAATGAAAGTTCTTGACCAACAAAACATTAATGCGTTGAGTAAAATTATATACCAGACCAATATTATGCCATCTGGTAAAAGCGATTCTTTTAAAAAATTAAGCAAAAAACTAATTCTTGACTTGCAGAATGGTTACGAATTGGAAAAAATAAAAAGAGTAATAACAAGCGAATTAATTACTACATATGGACTTTCGGTGAATGAAAATGATGTAGAGAAAATAACGGAATTAATTTACTCGTGGTATAATGAATAACTGTGCCTAACAAAGAACTGAGTTAAAAAACAAGCCGTTTTAAGCTATTTGTGAAACATAGTTTTCTTCAAAAGGCTAACCGTTCCAAAAAACAAAACAGCGCAATGGTTAAAACCGGAGTTAGCAAACACCTGCGTTAGGGATTGCAGAGGAAAGCCCACAGCGCCTTTTTTGGCGCGAGGACTTGCAACGTAAAGCCCGACCCTTGGGTAACGCCCAAAACTTTTCGTAATAAGAGCCTGCTTAAATCTATCATTTCCGTTTTATATTATTATTTTAGTTGAAAATTTTAAAACATGGCAAAAAAGCGCATTCTTAATAAAAAATCGATAGACTTTTTAGAAACATATTTAAACAACGCCGCCCCAACCGGCTACGAATGGACGGGGCAAAAATTGTGGATGGACTACCTAAAACCTTATGTGGATGAGTTTATTACCGATACTTACGGCACTGCGGTGGGTGTAATAAATCCGAAGGCAAAATACAAAGTGGTTATTGAAGGACATGCCGATGAAATTTCGTGGTACGTGAATTACATAAGCGACAACGGATTGATTTACGTGATTAGAAACGGCGGTAGCGACCACCAAATTGCGCCGAGTAAAATTGTAAATATCCACACCAAAAAGGGCATTGTTAAAGGTGTTTTTGGTTGGCCGGCCATCCATACGCGCAATAAAGCTAAAGAAGAAGCACCAAAACCAGATAATATTTTTATTGATTGCGGTTGCAAAACCAAGGAGGATGTTGAAAAGCTGGGTGTGCACGTGGGCTGCGTAATTACCTATCCGGACGAATTTCATATTTTAAATAAAGATAATTTTGTTTGTCGCGCTTTAGATAACCGCATGGGTGGTTTTATGATTGCCGAAGTGGCGCGATTGCTTAAAGAGAATAAAAAAGAACTGCCTTTTGGATTGTACATTACCAATTCCGTTCAAGAGGAAATTGGTTTGCGCGGTGCGGAAATGATTACCCACACCATTAAACCCAATGTGGCCATTGTTACCGATGTTACGCACGACACCACTACCCCGATGATTGAAAAGAAAAAAGAAGGTCATCTGGAATTGGGCAAAGGTCCCGTTATAGCTTATGCGCCAGCGGTACAGCAAAAACTGCGCGATTTAATTACCGAAACCGCCGAGGCCAAAAAGATACCTTTCCAACGTTCGGCACTCTCAAGAGCCACCGGCACCGACACCGATGCTTTTGCTTATAGCAATGGTGGCGTTGCTTCAGCATTAATATCGTTACCTCTGCGCTACATGCACACCACGGTAGAAATGGTGCATAGAGACGATGTGGAAAACGTGATAAAACTAATTTACGAAACGCTACTTAAAATAAAAGACGGGGAAACGTTTTCGTATTTTAAATAAGCAGAATAAGATTAAAATGTCCGGTTGAACGCAGTGGATTACTTTTGAAACATACGGACTGCGGCCAACCTAACATAAACTCTATGTCATGCAACATCAGAAACAATTATTTGATATTCCTGAGGATATAACGTATTTGAACATTGCGAGCCAATCGCCTGCTTTCAAATCGATTTATGAAGCTGGATTAGAAGGTTTAAAACAAAAAAATAGGCCTTATGACATTAGGGTTTCTGATTATTTTGAACCGGTTATCGAGCTTAAAAAACTATTTGCAGAATTGATTGATGCCGATGATTTTAATCGCATTGCTACCATGCCATCGGTATCTTACGGTATGGCAACCGTTGCGAATAACATAGTTTTAAAGGAACATGATGAGATTTTAATTATTGACGAGCAGTTTCCCAGCAATGTTTATTCCTGGCAAAAATTAGCCAAAAAATACCATGCTAAAATAAAAACGGTGAGCGCTCCAAATACGGAAACCAATCGTGTTAAGCTTTGGAACGAAGCCATTTTAAACGCTATAAACAGCAATACCGCTGTAATTGCTATGGGAAACATCCATTGGTCCAACGGCAGTTTGTTCGATTTAAAAACGATTAGCAATAAAGCAAAACAACACGCTGCGCTTTTAATTATTGATGGATCGCAATCGGTTGGTGCGTTACCTTTTTCGGTAAAAGACATTAAGCCAGACGCCCTTATTTGCGCTGGTTACAAATGGCTTTTTGGCCCTTACGGATGTGCCTATGGGTATTTTGGCGAATACTTTGATAATGGAAATCCGATTGAAGAAAATTGGTCGAACCGATTAGATAGCGAAAACTTTGCTGGACTTACTAATTATCAACGGGAATACAAACCGTTGGCCAATCGTTATTCGGTTGGTGAAAGCGGAAATTTTATCTACGTGAAAATGCAAATTGAAGCTTTAAATCAAGTTTTGGAATGGACGCCAAAAAGGATTCAAGATTATTGTAAAGATATTTCTGCCGAAGCGGTAAAAGAATTGAAAAACCTAGGTTGTATCATTGAAGACGACCATTACAGAACACACCACCTATTTGGAATTAAACTACCAAAAGAATTAAATCTTGATGCTTTAAAGAAAGACTTATTCAGTAAAAATATTTTTGTGTCGTTTCGTGGTAATTACATCAGGATTTCTTGCCATTTGTTTAATACGGCAGAGGATTTTAAACCGCTTGTTGCCTGTATAGCTTCACATTTATAAAGAAATAACATGGAGGAATTTATTGATATCGTTACAAAACAAGGCGAACCAACGGGTAAGTCTGTACTCAAATCAATCATCCACCAAAAAGGCCATTACCACAATACGGCCCATGTTTGGTTTTACACTCAAGAAAGACATATTTTATTAGCGCAACGTTCGGCAAAAAAAACCATTTGCCCGCTATTGTGGGACGTCTCTGTTGCCGGACATGTTGATGCCGGCGAAACCATAAAACAAGCTGCCATTCGGGAAACCAAAGAAGAAATTGGATTGCATATTTCTGAAAGCGATTTGAATAGAATTGGTGTTTTTGAATGCTTTCAATCTTATGAAAATGGCATTGTCGACAACGAATTTCATCACGCATTTATCTGCGAATTAAGCGTTTCAATTGACGAATTAACGCCTCAAAAAGACGAAGTTGAAGCCTTAAAACTCGTTTCTTTTGATGATTTCAACAACCTTATTGACAGCATAAACACAAATAACAATCACTTTGTGGCGTCAAATAAATCGTATTACGAAACTGTTTTTCAAAACATTTTACAGGCCCTTGCCTAACTTTCTTTCACTTAAATTCGGCTTCTAAAAAAATAAACCAGCTTATAATATTGCTTATATTTACAACTAATCAATTTGTAAACTATGAGTCAAACCTTCAAAACCAACGTCAATAATACCTTCGATTTTGAAATCAATCAAGAAGCTGTTACAAAACTTGATGCCATTCAAATTTCAGACTCTGAATTTCATGTTATTCATCATCATAAATCATATAAAGTCGATATTCAAGAATCAAATTTTAACAACAAAACATATCAAGTAAAAGTTAACAACAACAGGTATAACATAAATATTTTCAACGATTTAGATATTTTGATAAAAGAGATGGGTTTTGCAATAGGCTCAACAAAACACGTCAATTCCATTAAAGCGCCCATGCCCGGTTTAATTCTGGAAATACAGGTTAAAGAAAATCAAGAAGTTAAAGAAAACGACACCTTGCTTATTCTTGAAGCTATGAAAATGGAAAACATAATTACCTCGCCACGAGATGGGATAATTAAATCGATTACTGCAAGCCAAGGTGACGCTGTAGAGAAAAATCAGTTGTTAATTGAATTCGAATAAATGAAAAGCAGCCACGAACACACGAATGTTTAATGACACCACTTTACTATCAAAAAATGTAATTCAATATTCGTGAATTGATGGCTTTTACGCATAATGCACAAGTATCCAAAATAATTTCCTGCAAGGTTTTAAAAACCTTGTAGGTTTAAAGTATAAAACTATTTTCCTCCTTCGAGGAAATGAAATAAATATATTTTTTAATGAAAAAAATATTAATTGCAAACCGAGGCGAAATAGCCATTAGAGTGATGAAGACCGCTCAAAAAATGGGACTAAAAACAGTCGCTGTTTTTTCTAAGGCCGATAGAAATGCGCCCCATGTTAAATTTGCAGACGAAGCCGTTTGCATTGGCGATCCACCTTCAAATCAATCGTATTTACGAGGCGATAAAATTATAGAAGTTGCCAAACAGCTTAAGGTCGACGCCATTCATCCGGGATATGGTTTTTTAAGTGAAAATGCCGATTTTGCCGAATTGTGCGAAACAAACAACATCATCTTTATTGGTCCAAAATCAAAAGCCATTAAAATGATGGGCAGTAAACTGGCTGCCAAAGAAGCTGTAAAACAATACAACATCCCCATGGTTCCCGGAATTGATGAAGCCATTACCGATGTTGAAAAAGCAAAAGCCATCGCTGAAGAAATCGGTTTTCCAATATTGATAAAGGCCTCAGCTGGCGGGGGCGGAAAAGGTATGCGCGTGGTTGAAAAAGAAAGCGATTTAGAGTCGCAAATGAAGCGCGCTATTAGTGAAGCGACTTCGGCTTTTGGCGATGGTTCCGTTTTTATAGAAAAATATGTGAGTTCGCCGCGTCATATTGAAATTCAAATTGTAGCCGACAGCCATGGTAATATTTTACATTTTTTTGAACGTGAATGCAGTATCCAACGGCGTCATCAAAAGGTGGTTGAAGAAGCACCATCATCTGTTTTAACCCCTGAATTAAGAGAAAAAATGGGTGAAGCCGCCATTAAAGTCGCTGAATCCTGCGATTATTTAGGCGCTGGAACTGTTGAGTTTTTATTGGATGAAAACCATAATTTCTATTTCTTGGAAATGAATACGCGTTTGCAAGTGGAACATCCGGTTACCGAAATAATTTGTGGTGTCGATTTGGTTGAACTTCAAATTCGCGTGGCTCGCGGTGAAGCACTTCAAATCAATCAAAAAGATTTAAAAATAAAAGGGCATGCTTTGGAATTACGGGTTTATGCCGAAGATCCTTTAAGCGATTTTTTACCGAGTGTGGGCACTTTAGAAACTTACAAACTGCCCGAAGGTAAAAACATTCGTGTCGATAATGGTTTTGAAGAAGGTATGGAAATACCTATTTATTACGACCCGATGCTTGCCAAATTAATTACTTACGGAAAAACGCGGGAAGCCGCTATCCAACTTATGATTGAAGCCATAGAAAATTATCATGTTGAAGGCGTGCAAACCACATTGGCGTTTGGTAAATATGTGTGTGAGCACGAAGCGTTTCGTTCCGGGGATTTCGATACGCATTTTGTAAAAAACCATTACGCGCCTGCGGCATTACAAAAAGCAACTGAAAATGAAGCTAAAATCGCTGCATTGATTGCTTTAAAGCAGTATTTAAAAGACCAAAAACAATTACGATTGCCAAATTAGTCACAGTTTTCAGACGCAGCTTTCAGAGTTATACGCTCAACACCAAAAGATAAAATATGGATTCAAAGAAAAACAAAATAGATAAGTTAAACGAGAAACTTCATTTAGCACATTTAGGTGGCGGACAAAAACGTATTGATAAACAACACGCCAAGAAAAAACTAACGGCGAGAGAACGTGTAAACTATTTAATGGACGAAGGTTCCTTTGAGGAAATTGGTGCTTTGGTAACGCACAGAACCACCGATTTTGGTATGGAAAACCAAATCTATTACGGCGATGGCGTTATAACGGGCTATGGCACTGTTAATGGCCGATTGGTATATATTTACGCCCAAGATTTCACCGTTTTTGGTGGGGCACTTTCCGAAACACATGCCGAAAAAATCTGTAAAATCATGGATTTGGCCGTTAAAGTTGGTGCACCCATTATCGGGCTTAACGATTCTGGTGGGGCGCGTATTCAGGAAGGTGTGCGCTCGTTGGGTGGATATGCCGATATTTTTTACAGAAATGTACAAGCCTCAGGCGTTATTCCCCAAATTTCGGCCATTATGGGACCCTGTGCCGGTGGCGCGGTGTATTCTCCGGCAATGACCGATTTTACAATGATGGTAGAAAACACAAGCTATATGTTTGTTACAGGCCCCAATGTTGTAAAAACCGTGACCAATGAAGAAGTTACAAGCGAAGAATTAGGCGGTGCTTACACCCATGCTTCAAAATCTGGTGTGGCCCATAAAATCTCGGCTAACGATATTGAATGTTTAGAAGATATAAAAAATCTATTGGGTTATTTGCCTCAAAACAATACCGAAACTCCAAATAGAATGGCGTTTGAACTCCATGATGAAATACGAGATGTATTATCGGATATTGTTCCAGACAACCCTAATAAACCGTACGATATGCATGCCGTAATCGCTGGGATTATCGATACGGATTCCTTTTACGAAATTCACAAAGATTACGCCGAAAACATCATTGTGGGTTTCGCACGCTTAGGCGGAAAAAGTATTGGTATCGTTGCCAATCAGCCGCAGTTTTTAGCAGGCGTTTTAGATGTAAATAGCTCTAAAAAGGCAGCACGCTTTACCCGTTTTTGCGACTGTTTTAATATTCCGTTGCTCGTTTTGGTTGATGTTCCCGGATTTTTACCAGGCACCGACCAAGAGTGGAATGGTATTATTGTAAACGGCGCCAAACTATTGTATGCTTTAAGTGAAGCTACCGTACCACGAGTAACGGTAATTACAAGAAAAGCCTATGGCGGTGCTTACGATGTTATGAATTCCAAACATATTGGAGCGGATTTAAATTATGCATGGCCGGGAGCCGAAATTGCGGTAATGGGCGCAAAAGGCGCGAGTGAAATTATCTTTAAAAAAGAAATAGCCAATGCCGACGATCCGGTTGAAAAGCTTGCTAAAAAAGAAGCCGAATATGCTGAAAAATTTGCAAACCCTTATCGTGCCGCAGAACGGGGTTTTATAGACGAGGTAATTCTGCCAAAAAACACGAGGCGAAAATTAATTAAGGCCTTTAGTATGTTGGAAGATAAAAAAGTTGAAATACCCAAGCGGAAACACGGCAATATTCCACTTTAAATAGCCATTGTCAAGGGTTGCTTTAAACTTCTATTAACATTAAAAAATCGGAATTCATAAAACGAAATTCGTAAATCATTGCTACCTTTGCACTTTCTTAAAAATTAGAACCATGCAAGACGGAATATACGCGAAATTCAACACAACAAAAGGAGAAATTCTTGTTGCTTTAGAGTACAAAAAAACACCAGGAACTGTAGGTAACTTTGTTGCTTTGGCAGAAGGAAACTTGGAAAACTCGGTAAAACCACAAGGTACGCCATATTATGATGGCTTAAAATTCCATAGGGTTATTCCAGATTTTATGATTCAAGGTGGTTGCCCACAAGGATCGGGATCAGGAAATCCAGGATATAAATTTGATGATGAATTTCACCCAGATTTAAAACATGATGGCCCAGGCGTGTTATCTATGGCAAATGCTGGCCCCGGCACAAACGGTAGTCAGTTTTTTATTACACATATTGAAACTCCTTGGTTAGATAACAATCATACCGTTTTTGGTAAAGTTGAAGAAGGCCAAGATGTAGTTGATGCCATTGCACAAGGCGATCTTATCGATAGTTTAGAGATTATTAGAGTTGGTGCTGATGCCGAAGCTTTTAATGCTGTTGAGGCCTTTAGAACCTTTGAGGGTTCAAGGGAAAAACGATTGGCAGAAGTCAAAGCTTTAGCGGATGCTGAATTAGATAAATTAGCAGCTGGTTTTAATAAAACAGATAGCGGTTTGCGCTACCAAATCATTCAAGAAGGAAAAGGTGCCAAAGCCGAAAAAGGTAAAACCGTATCGGTACATTACAAAGGGCAATTGGCAGATGGTACCGTGTTTGATTCTTCATACAAACGCAACCAGCCACTTGAGTTTCCTGTTGGAGTCGGTCAAGTTATTGCGGGTTGGGACGAAGGTATTTGTTTGTTAAATGTAGGCGATAAAGCGCGTTTGGTAATCCCTAGCGATTTAGGATACGGAAGCAGAGGCGCAGGCGGAGTAATTCCACCAGATGCCACATTAATTTTTGATGTCGAGCTGATGGATGTAAAATAATAGTGCGTCCCCTATCGGGCGACTCAAAATTTACTTCAATAAATAAGTTTCAAAAAAAAACATCCGCTATGGATGTTTTTTTTGTTTTGGTACATTACGGCTAATTATCTATTTGTTTATCGATTAAATTTCTTGCAAAACTCGTGTAAATATATATTTAGGTAATGGTTAGTTTAAAAGAAACCTATTTATATTCAGAAGTCATAAAAGAGTTCACATACTCTTTTGGCAACATATATATATTTAATGGGTTTGTGGTTTCTGAAATTAACCAAGGACAAATCATTAATTGGGATAATCAAGCTAAATTAATTGTTGATGACGTATCCGCTTTTTTAGGTACAAACGGAGCAGATGTTATTTATATTTCCAATCGTATTAACTCTTATTCCGTTGTAGCTTTAGATTGGTTAAAGTTTTTTAAGCACAGTTACACTTTAAAAGCATATTGCATCGTTTCTCCAAACAAAACGGTGACATTAAACGGTATGATTGAAAGGTTGTTCTACACTAAAAATATCAAACATTTCAATACTATTTTTGAAGCCGTAAACTATGTAAAACAAGGTGTTATTGAAATTGCCTAACTATTACTTATATGTGTTTGTATGGGAGAACAAGAGCTACAAAACCTAAAATATCCTATTGGCCAGTTTGAGAGTCCGAAAACCATTTCAAAAGAACATATTGAAAATTGGATTGCCACTTTAGAACAGTTTCCCAACCGCTTGGAAAATTTGGTAAAAAACCTTTCTGATGAACAATTGGATACGGTATATAGACCGGATGGTTGGACGATGAGGCAGGTTATCCATCACCTCTCAGATAGTCATCACCATAGTTACACACGTTTTAAATGGACTTTAACCGAAGAAAACCCAGTTATAAAGCCGTATTACGAGGCGCGTTGGGCGGCCCTTAACGATGCTAAATCGGCACCTATTCAAATGTCACTAAATCATTTAAAAGCGATTCATTTTAAATTAGTGTATTTGCTTAAAACCCTATCTGACAACGATTTAAACAAATACTTTATTCATCCGGACACCAACGATAAAGTCATTTTGAAAAAAAACATAGGCATTTATGCATGGCATAGCAACCATCATTTTGCCCATATTGAAAATTTGTTGAGGCGAAAAGGTTGGTAATTAATTAAAAAACAATATTTATGAAGTTTAAAATCCTTTTAATAATTATAAGTGTTTACTACAATGTGCAAGCTCAAACCTCTTATAAAGAGTATTTTGATGATGGAGCCCTAAAAATGGAGGGCGCAAAAAAAGATGGTTTGTTATCCGGTGTGATTAAGTATTATTATCCATCCGGTAAGTTAAAATTTATTGACTATTGCTATAAAGGAAAAAGGACAGGAACTGGAAAAGAATATTACGAGAGTGGTCAATTGTCGGCTTTAGTAAATTATAAAAATGATGAATACCACGGCTTGTTTAAAACCTATCATGAAGACGGAAAATTAAAATCTAAAGTCAATTTTAACGAGGGCAAAAGAGTTGGCGAATTTATATCTTATCATAAAAACGGAAATCTAAAAAGTCAAGTAAATTATAATGAAAACGGTAAAGCTAATGGCAATTACGTAGCCTATTATAATAATAATCAACTTTTTGCAAAGTGCAATTATGTAAACGGTAACATTGAAGGCGAATTAATTAGCTATTATTCAAACGGGCAATTGGCGAGTACCACAACCTATAAAAACGGCATAAAGAATGGTGTATTAAATGAGTACTATCAAAGTGGACAGGTTAAATTAAATTCAGTTTATAAAGATGATAAACTGGAAGACAACTATTTGTATTACCATGAAAATGGCAAGTTAAAGGTAAAAGCAAAAATGTCTTATGGAATTCTTTTAACCCGATCTAGTTATCATGCAGATGGCGCTTTAGAATCTGAAATAACAAAAGATGAAACTTCAGGAGATTTTAATTGTAAATATTACTACCCAAACGGAGACGTTTCAAGTGAAGGACAAACCTCAACTTTTTCTTATCTCAAAAAAATTGGCGAATGGGTTTATTATCATACCAATAACAAATTATACAAAACCGAACTATATGGTGATTATGGGGGGCTTCAAGACGTTATAAACTGTTTTGACGGAAAAGGTAATTCGTTAGATAAAGGAAGTTTTGTTAACGGCAATGGTAACCTTAATGAATATGACATAAACGGAACACTTATAAAAACAAATTTGTATAAAGACGGAGCCATTGTTAAACAATAAATTTCACTCTTTTTGATTAGACCATTTCACATAAAAGATACCCAAACACTGTTAGACATTTACAACTATTATGTACTAAATTCTATTGTCACGTTTGATATTGAACCATTATCCATTGAGGCTTTTACCGAAAAAACAAACGCTATTAATCAAACATACCCTTTTTTGGTTTTTGAAGAAAACAACGTTATTTTAGGTTATGCCTACGGAAGTAAATGGCGACCAAAACCGGCTTATAACCATACGGTTGAATCTACGGTGTACGTTAAACACGGCGCACACGGAAAAAAAATTGGCACAAAACTTTATACCGAATTACTTCGTCTTTTAAAACAGGAAAACTACCATGTGGTTTTGGGCGGCCTAACGCTGCCAAACGAGGCCAGTGTACAACTGCACGAAAAATTCGGTTTTAAACAAGTTGCACACTTTAAAGAGGTAGGTTTAAAATTTAATCAATGGCTCGATGTGGGCTTTTGGCAGCTCAACTTTTAAATACATCTTTACCTCGACCTGAGGTTAATTTTTATAATTAAACCAGATTATTTACGTTTTTGCTGCGCTTGTTTTTGCTTTTCGGCCTGCTCCATCATTTCAGCCATTTTTTTCTGAAAACGACCTTGTTTTTTAGGCTTCTTTTTGTTCTCCTGAATTTGGGCGTGAATTTTATCTTCATCAAGAATATAATTCTTAATTACCAATATAATTCCGATACTAATCAAGTTAGAAATAAAATAATACAAACTTAACCCGGATGCGTAATTGTTAAAGAAAAAGAGCATCATTATTGGTGAAAAGTACATCATATACTTCATCATTTTAGCCATATCAGGCATCCCCTCTTGCGTGGGTTGCGATGCCATTTGTTGCCCTGTGGTTAAGCGCATATAAAAGAATATAGCTACAGATGCCAAAATGGGGAATAAACTAACATGATCGCCATAAAACGGAATGTGAAACGGCAACTCTGCAATGGTATCGTAAGATGATAGGTCTTCAACCCAAAGGAAACTTTTTTGACGTAAGTCGAATGCCGAAGGGAAAAACTGGAACAACGCATAAAACACCGGTAATTGTATTAATGCCGGCATACAACCCGCCATAGGGCTTGCCCCTGCTTTGGTTTGCAGTGCCAAGGTTTCTTGTTGCGCCTTTACTTTATTGTTTTTATGCTTTTCGCGAATGGCGTCCAATTCCGGTTTTAGAATTTTCAGTTTGGCCTGCGATAAAAACTGCTTGTACTGCACAAACGACAATAGTAATTTGATTAAAATCGTCATAACAATAATAGCAATTCCGTAAGGTAAAAATCCACCTAAAAACGCGAATAAGGGAATAAATAGGTAACGGTTAATCCACCCAAAAATACCCCAACCCAATGGTACAATTTCATCTAAATTTCTACCATAGCTATTTAATATTTTATAATCGCTCGGGCCAAAATACCAATCCATGCTTTTATTTAATTCGCCACCAGTAAGTTCTAAAGGTAATGAGACGGCAAAAGCCTTGGTGTAAACGGTGTCAATCTCTTCGTCTTGAACCAAGTTTTGAGATGTGAACTTGCCAGTTTTAAACGGTGAATCGGCTAACAATATCGAAGTAAAGAAGTGCTGTTTAAAGGCTACATAAGTAACATCTTCAGCGGTATCCTCAGTATTTTCCTGTTGCCCCAAATAATCGTCTTTTCCACCTTCGTATTCAAAAACAACTTCAGTATACCTGTTTTCATAGGAAATACTTTTTGCATGACGATAGGTTTTTAAATTCCAATCTAAATTCACGGCTTGCGAACTGTTGAAAACATCGCTCAATCCTTGGGAACGAACGGTGAAATCCATCATATAATCACCTTCTTTAATCTCGTAACGGTATTCTAAAAATTTAGATTCAGACGCTTTAAGTTTCATTGAAACCACAGTAACATCGCCGTTTTTGGTAACCGTTGGCTCAAAATATAAATCTTTGGTGTTTAGGATTCTGCTGTCGGTTGTTCCGAAATTTATATTGAAAGCCGCATTATTGTCTTTTATTAAATAAATGGGAATCGAATCGAAATTGACAAAATTCTTTAATTTAACTTCTGAAAGATACCCGCCTTTATTACTGAATTTTAGCGCCAACAAATCGCTTTCAACAACAGTTTCGCCATCTGATACTTGGGCTGCTGAATATGCAAAAGCACCCAATTTGTTTTGTAGATTGATTAATTTTAAAGAATCTGAAACCGTTGGTGCGGCATAATCTTCAGCTGTTGTAACCTTGGTTTGTTCAGATGTTTCTTTAGCTTTGTTTTCGGCTTCAACTTGCTCTTGCTTTGCTTTTTCCTGTGCTTCTAATTCTTCTGGTGTTGGTTGGTTTTGCCAAAGCCAAAACATCAATATCCCAAAAATAAGTACAAAACCTATAATCGAATTAATGTCTAATTTTTTTTCTTCCATGTAATCAAATTTTAGACCTGAGAGGTTTTAGAAACCTGTCAGGTCTTTATAAATTTATTTAATCAATAAACTATCCAATTTTAACTTTGTGCCATACTGACACCTTTTTTTCTTTTATGGTTGTTTAGCGCTGCCTTAACAAAAGCCACGAATAATGGGTGCGGATTTGCCACCGTACTTTTATATTCGGGGTGATATTGCACGCCCACAAACCAAGGATGCTCTGGTATTTCAACAATCTCTACCAAGCCTGTTTCCGGGTTTAACCCCGTGGCAACCATACCCGCTTCTTCAATTTGTGCTTTGTAACTGCCATTAAATTCGTAACGATGCCTATGGCGTTCGTTAATGGTTTCGGCTTTGTAAATATCCCTAACCTTACTGCCTATTTTTAAATCGCATGCCCAAGCCCCTAAACGCATGGTACCACCTTTATCCGTAATGTTTTTCTGTTCTTCCATTAAATCGATAACTGGGTTTTTGGTATCGGGGTTCATTTCGGTAGAATCGGCATCTGCAATATTTAAAACATTACGTGCAAATTCAATAACCGCCATTTGCATGCCCAAACAAATACCAAAAAACGGCACATTATTCTCGCGTACATATTTAACGGCATCAATTTTACCTTCAATACCACGTTCGCCAAAACCCGGTGCTACCAAAACACCATCTAAATGCGATAGTTTTAATTTGGCATTATCGCTATTTATGTATTCTGAATGAACCGATTCAATATTCACTTTTACTTCATTTTCCGCGCCAGCGTGAATAAAAGCTTCTAAAATAGATTTATACGAATCTTGTAACTCGACATATTTACCGATTAAACCAATGGTTATTTCGGACTTTGGATTTTTATGGCGTGCTAAAAACTGGTTCCATTTTGAAATATCTGGCGTGGTGCTTTTTAAAGCCAATTTTTTAAGCACTACTTTATCCAAACCTTGCTCAAGCATTAAATTTGGCACATCGTAAATGGTTGATGCATCAATAGATTGAATCACGGCTTCTTCGCGCACGTTACAGAACAACGCCAATTTTCGACGTAAATCCTCGGGTAAATCGTGCTCTGTTCTACACACTAAAACATCGGCTTGTATCCCGCTTTCCATCAATGTTTTTACACTGTGTTGGGTCGGTTTGGTTTTTAATTCGCCAGCAGCCGATAGGTATGGCACTAATGTTAAATGAATAACAATACCGTTGTTATCGCCTAAATCCCAGCGTAATTGACGCACCGCCTCAATGTATGGTAAAGATTCGATATCACCGACCGTTCCGCCAATTTCTGTAATTACAATATCGTAATCGCCGGAGTTCCCTAAAAGTTGTACGCGGTGTTTTATCTCGTCTGTAATATGAGGAACAACTTGTACCGTTTTTCCTAAAAATTCGCCTCTTCGCTCTTTTTGAATCACACTTTGGTAAATTCTGCCCGTTGTCACATTATTGGCTTGACTTGTTGGTACGTTTAAAAAACGCTCGTAGTGTCCCAAATCCAAATCTGTTTCCGCACCGTCTTCGGTTACGTAGCATTCTCCGTGCTCGTAGGGATTTAAAGTTCCAGGATCGACATTAATGTATGGGTCTAGTTTTTGAATGGCTACCCTATATCCTTGTGCTTGTAATAGTTTAGCCAAAGATGCAGCAATTATGCCTTTTCCAAGAGATGATGTAACACCACCGGTAACGAATATGTATTTTGTTGTAGTTGTCATGTTGCGCTTATAAACGCAGGCAAATTTACAAAATTAAAATAGTTATTGGCGAATTGTTTTTTAGTTATTTAAAGGGTAGTTGTTAACAATATGTTTCAAGTTCTTTTAAGATAAATCTTCATGCCTTAATTGGGAAAAAATTGCATTTTCATTTTAACAGATAGCCATACTTCAACTTACTTCTGCTCCACTCAGCGCAAGTGCCTCAGTGAAAGTTACCTTTGTTCGCGCTATGGTCAAAAAAAAGATATAGAGAAAAGTCAGCCTCCCCGATAGCTTTCGGAATCGGCAAAACGCCCAAAACAAAAAAATCCAGCATAAAGCTGGATTTTTAATATCTTAAAATTTAGAATTGTTAACTGTTCACGACCAATCTAAAACCTTCTCCGTGAATGTTAAGGATTTCTACTTTATCGTCTAGCTTTAAATACTTACGCAGTTTTGCAATATAAACATCCATACTACGCGAGGTAAAATAATTATCGTCGCGCCAAATTTTGGTAAGTGCTAATTCCCGTGGCATCAAATCGTTTTCGTGTAAGGCCAATAAACGCAATAACTCATTTTCTTTTGGTGACAATTTAATGGGATCGCCGCCATTATAGCGTAAAAAGCGCAATTTGGAATTCAGATCGAAACCTCCAATTTTAAACTCAAATTGCTTGCTATCCGAAATGGTTTCGGTGGCTTTGCGCTGCATGATTGCTTTAATTTTCATTAAAAGCACTTCGCTGTCAAAAGGTTTGTTTAAATAATCGTCTGCCCCAACTTTATAGCCTTTTAATACGTCTTCTTTCATGGCCTTTGCGGTTAGGAAAACTATAGGAACATCGGTGTTTTTTTCTCGAATTTCCTTGGCTAATGTAAAGCCATCTTTATAAGGCATCATAACGTCGAGAATGCACAAATCGAAATCGTCTTTTTTGAACTTCTCGAAGCCTTCCATACCGTTTTTGGCATGGACCACGTCGTAATCATTCATCATTAAATAATCCTTAAGAACGGTACCGAAATTTGGATCGTCCTCTACTAATAAAATTCTCTTTTTTTGCTCTTCCATGTTTATGTTATTATAGGTAGCTTTATTATAAATGTGCTTCCTTTTCCTTTTTCACTTTCAACCGTTACATAACCTTGATGGTCGTCTACGATACGTTTTACATAAGCCAAACCTAGTCCGTGACCTTTAACGTTATGTATATTTCCGGTGTGCTCTCTATAAAACTTTTCGAACACACGTTTTAAGGCAGCTTTACCCATGCCGCTACCATAGTCTTTTATTTTCAGTAAAATATTGGTTCCAATATTTTCTGTATAAACTTCAATTTTCAATTTTCCCGGAGAATACTTAATGGCATTATCCAGTATGTTTACTATAACATTGGTAAAGTGCATTTCGCTTGCCAAAACCGATGATTTTTCGGCATCAAAATGCGTGGTAATCGTTCCGTTTCTATCCTCAATTAAAAGTTGCACATGCGTTATGGCATCTTCTATTAAGTCGTGCAACTCCACTCTATCCTTACTAATATTAAGTTCGTTTTTTTCTAGTTTAGATATCCTTAAAACGTTTTCAACTTGCGCATGCATACGTTTATTTTCTTCTTTTATCATATTAAGATAACGAATAACTTTCTCTTTATCGTCAATAATCTTAGGATTCTTTATAGAATCCAATGCCAAATTAATAGTTGCTATTGGCGTTTTAAACTCATGCGTCATATTGTTTATAAAATCCGTTTTAATTTCGGATATTTTACGCTGCTTAACCAATTGGTACAAGGCGCTTGAATAGGCCAAAATAATGATGGACGTGAAAATTATCGATAAAAATATCATGCCCATAATTGATGATAAAATAAACTTTCTATCATCTGGGAAATTTACTAAAAGCTTATAGCTGCTTCGGTTATTTTCATCATAAAAAATAGGCACACTAAATGTTGATGCATCGACCCCTTCAAAATTATCACTATGCACCTTTGTAGCTAAACCGTTACTATAAATGGCAAACTCGCAATCAATATCTAAATTATTTACTCTTAGCCTGTCTGACAACAATTTATCAATGTCATCATTAGAAATCCTTTTATGAACAGGTATTGTTTTTCTGTAAGCTTTAAAATTTTTATCAAAATAGTTCTTCTCAGCCTCTTTTAAATGACCGCTATTTATGATATTTAAAATTGGGCTTGGGGAAATATCCTTTTCAGAAAAATCCGTATCGTTATAAACTTCAATTCTTGAACTACCAATAATATTTTTAATGTTAATACTATCTAAACCAATGTCAAAGAGCGATGAAGACAGTTTATAGTTCTCTTCTAAAACTCCACTTCTGTAAATAAGTGTTTCTTTGGTGTTGTTGTTTTGTTGGTAGATAAATAATTGAGAAACCGCTGCCGAATCGCTTCTTTTCTCTTTATCTAATTTTTGATATTTCTCAAAATAAGTATCAAGCTCATTCTTTTCAATCTTATTAGAAACGGCGTATAATGCGTTTGTAACACTGGATTCGAAACGTTTTTTCTCGTTATTTACTGAGTCTTTTATATAATAAGCTTGTACGAATATGATACCAATAAGTGACATACTCATTAAAAGTACCAACAGGATGAATATCTTTTTGCTCATCATTCAAAATTAACATTTTAACATTTAATGCTCTTATCATTTAACCTTACATTAACAAAAATGTTAAAATTTAATGATTATTTACGTTTTTTTAGAATTTGTTCGTGGATTTTAAGCACCTGTTTTTCAGTGTCTTCGAGCGCAATATTATTGATAACAAAATCGGAGTTTTTTACTTTATCTTCGTCGCTCCATTGATTTTTCATAATGGCTTCAATTTTACGCTTTGTCGTTTGATCGCGCTTTAGCAAACGCTCAAATCTTAATTCTAAAGGAGCGGTGACCGTGATAACCAAATCACAATGTTTGTGGCCACCATTTTCAAACAGAATAGCGACTTCTTTTATAACATAGGGCGCATTTTGTTTTAATGCCCATTTTGTAAAATGTTTAGCGACTCTGGGGTGAACAATAGCATTCATTTTTTCCAGATAACTATTGTCGTTAAAAATAATATCGGCTATAAAAGGCTTGTTTAATGCATTGTTAACATAGGCTTTATCACCAAAAAGCTGAATTAGTTTACGTTTAATAACCTTAGATTTAAGCATTAACTTTTTAGCCTCTTCATCAGCGATATAAACCGGTACGCCTAAAGCCATAAACGCTTTGGCTACCGTTGTTTTGCCACTGCCTATGCCACCTGTGAGTCCTACTATCGTCATTCTATTATTATAAATTCAATGTGTTGTTGGTTAATTTTTGCGCGTTTTACCGTTTCTGGGAATTTTGTTAATTCGGGCAACAAAAAAGATTGGTTACCTGTGGTTTTGCTAAAATCGCACTCTACCCTAAAGTCTTTTGCACTAATGGTTTTAAAATTATTTAAACTGGTATAATAGGTAACGTTTACCGTTTTAGGAAAGTAATTAATGGTTTTATTGTTAGGAATATTTTTTATGTTTATGGGCAATTTTAGTGTGCCTTCGGTAAACTTTTCAACAGTTGCCGTTAAACTTACCGTTTTATCGGAAAATGTTAAATCTTTGCTGTTTTTGGGTAATTGTAATTGAATGACTTTATTTACATCCGATTTCACATCGTTCAATTTAATAGGCTCGGTTTCAACGCTGTGCACTTGGGACACCAAAACATTTGGGCCAATAACCTTTATGGAATCGGGTGTGATTTTAAAAGGTTTGGAAACATCAAACCCCTGGCTGAAATTTATGTCGTCATTTAAAATTACAGGTACTTTTTTTACCAAATTCACATCAAACCGAAACCGCAATGTGTCTGGAGAAATATTTAGCAATTCAACTTGTTTTCCAAACTGTGTACTGGCCAGTAAATAGGCCTTGGATTTGCTCCAAACAAAAGTGGAATCTATTTTATCGACATCCTTAACAAAATCAATCGCAATTTTGGGCTTATTAAAATAGTAAGTGAGCCATTTAAACCCGTGGGTTTTAAGCGTTATATTTAGCTTTGCGCTGGAATCGTTTAGAATAATGTTTTCTTGTGGCACATTAATTTTATCAATATTAAAAACAACTGTATTTGTATATTCCTTTGATAATTTTGTAAGGATAAGGATGATAAATGCAAAAAATAGAAACAAAAAAAACACATTGATTTTTCTGGTTTTAATTGATGTTTTAATATCTGATTTTATTTTTTTTATCATTTTGATTTAAAGAATAATTCCGGAAAATGCGTTTCGGGTTCTTTTTTTAAAATACCGATAGCCATTGTGGATTTTAAAAAACCGTAACCATATCCAAAAAACTGAACCCCAATTGCCATTAAAGATAATACCGAAACACCAATACTTTTAGTGGTTAACAAAGCGGTTAAAAACGCCAATGCAAAATACAACATATAGCCAATTATTGCCCATTTTACACCAAGAAAAAGCATGATTAATGCAGCTAAAAACCCCACGCAAAACAAGGTTGGAAACCAATAGGTTATTTTTTTTGTTGAAGGATGCCATACATTTAAAATAGGGCGAACCAACCCAAATTTATACACTTGTTTATAAAACTTGAGCCAAGAAATCCGGCGTTTATGATACACAAAAGCCTCTGGAATTAGTTTGGTTTTAAAACCCAATTGCCATAAACGAATAGACAGATCGGGGTCTTCTCCCGGGTGAATACGCCCAAAACCTTTTGAGGCTAAAAAGGCTTCTTTTGAAATGCCCATATTAAAGCTGCGCGGTTGAAAGGTATCGACACTTTTTTTATGCCCCCGAATGCCTCCGGTTGTAATAAACGAAGTCATTGAAAAATTAATGGCTTTTTGTAAATCTGTAAACGATTTGTGCGCCGCATCGGGTCCGCCAAAACAATCTACATAATTGGTTTTTAGGCTTTTTTCAACTTCGTTTAAATAATTACTGGGCAGAATACAATCGGAATCCAGAATAATAAAGTAGTTGCCTTTGGCTTTTTGCATGCCGAAATTTCGCGAATCTCCCGGACCGGAATTTTCCTTAAAGAAATAAGAAATATCCAGTTTGTCTTTATAACTATCAACTATCGCTTTCGATGAGATATTTGAGCCATCTTCTACAATGACTATTTCGTATTTAGTCATGGTATCCAACCCAACAAAACTTTGTAAAAGTTCGTCTGTTTCGTCGGGGCGGTTATAAACCGGAATGATAAATGAAAACTTTAATGGCATAGTACAAATGTAATTAATCCTGTTACAATAATTGGCAAACTTACTGTTGCTTTTGGGCTATTATTGTTTTTAGCGGATAAGCGCGGGAGCGATAGTAGTGGTTAGCTTTTGTAAAACTTCCATTTAAGGTTTTACAAAACTAGTAACGGATAGCGCGGTTTTTAAATAGTTCTAAACTACCTAACAGCACACCGGCTGTTCTCCATTTAATTTCAAATTTAAAAACCCGCCATAAAAATAAATGATAGTTCAATAAAAAGGCCTGTCAGTTTTTAGAAACCTGACAAGTCTAAACCTTATTTAATACGATTTTATTCTTTTGTAAAAGCTTCCATAACGGCATCGCTGACGCCCATGTTGCTGAAACCGCCGTCGTTATAAAGGTTTTGCAGGGTAACGCGTTTGGTTAAATCGCTGAATAAGGATACGGTGTAGTTGGCACAATCCAGCGCTGTGGCGTTACCGAGTGGCGACATTTTATCGGCGTATGCTATAAAGCCATCGAATCCTTTTACGCCACTGCCCGCCGTGGTTGGTGTTGGCGATTGCGAAATGGTATTGACCCGCACTTTTTTATCGCGCCCAAAAAAGTAGCCAAAACTGCGTGCCACACTTTCTAAATAGGCTTTGTTGTCTGCCATATCGTTATAGTCTGGAAACACGCGTTGTGCCGCCATATAGGTTAATGCCACGATACTGCCCCACTCGTTCATGGCATCGGCTTTGTACAGCGTTTGCATAACTTTGTGGAAAGACATGGCCGAAACATCGGTGCCTTTTTGGGTCCAAGCATAGTTTTGATCGGTGTAGTGCTTGCCTTTTCTAACGTTTATGGACATGCCAATGGAATGCAAAACAAAATCGATTTTGCCACCAAGAATTTCCATGGATTGTTCTACCAATTTCTGTAAATCTTCTTCGGAAGTGGCATCGGCAGGAATAATTTGAGAACCCGTTTTTTCGGCGAGTTCGTTAATTTGCCCCATGCGCATCGCAACCGGTGCATTGGTTAATACAAATTGTCCGCCTTCTTCATGAACGCGCTCTGCGGTTTTCCAAGCAATAGAATTGGCGTCCAAAGCGCCGAAAATAATTCCTTTTTTTCCTTTTAGTAAATTATATGCCATGTGTTGTTTTTTTAGTGTTTTAGTTGTTTTATGACTTAGTTGTGATTATCAGTTTATCCAAAGATAAAAAAACTTTTATCTTTTTAATTTAGTAATTCTTTGGCGTGTGCAATAGCCGATGACGACATTTCCACGCCACCCAACATTTGTGCAATTTCAACAATGCGCTCGTCGTGGTTTAGTTTTACCAAATTGGTTTGAGTTACATTGTCAACATCTTCTTTAAACACTTTATAATGCGAATGCCCTTTGGCCGCAATTTGAGGTAAATGTGTAATTGAAAACACTTGCATAGTTTTGCTCATTTGCAACATAATATCGCCCATTTTATTTGAAATTTCACCAGAAACTCCGGTATCGATTTCATCGAACATTATGGTTGGCAATTGAATATAATTGGACAACACCGATTTAATGGCGAGCATAATTCTTGATAATTCACCGCCAGATGCTGCTTTTTTGAGCGTATTGAAACTACCGCCTTTATTTGCCGAAAACAAAAATGACAGTTCGTCCTGTCCGTTTGCAAAAAATTGTTCGCTGGACAAAACCTCAATTTTAAACTGGGCATTGGGCATACCCAAACTCGCCAAAATCGCTTCCAATTGTTGTTTTAATTGTGGAATAACCTCGGAGCGTTTATTGCTTATTTTTTTCGAAATGGTTTTTAGTTGATTGGTTTTAGCTTGTATTTCCGATTGTTTTTTAGCAATGGTTGCATCTAAGTTTTCGGTAACGGCTACTTTGTCTTCTAATTCGTTTTTAATTTTTATTAATTTCAAAACATCGCTCGCCACATGCTTTTGCATTAAATTATGCAGGGTTTTTAATTTAGAATCGACCTCTTCCAACCTATTTGGATCGGCTTCCAAACCATCTTGCAACACATCAATTTCGCTAAAAACATCGTCTAAATCTATTAAACTGCTATTCACCCTATTGAATAAATCTTCGTATTTTGAAGAGAATCCCGCAATGTTTTTAAGGTTGTTTTTTATGGTGGTAAGCGTGGTTAAAACCCCTATTTGCTCGTCGCTTAACAACTGGTAAGACGCTGAGAGCTTTTCCTTTATGCCTTCAATATTATTTAAGGTTTCGTATTCTTCTTCAAGGGTTTGCTGTTCGCCTTCAATTAAATTGGCCTCTATCAACTCGTTTAACAAAAAGGTGTTGTAATCGTGTTCTTTTATGGCTTCCGCTTGAAAAGTGAGTAACGCTTGCAATTCTTTTTGAAGTTTTTTATAGGCTTTTAATTCTGAAGTATAGCTTTGCAATAATTCATCATTGTTAGCCAAAGCATCGATAATTTGAAACTGAAAATCGTTACTTGTTAATTGCTGGGTTTGATGCTGAGAATGTATATCGATTAATCGCTCGCCCAAAAGCTGTAAACTATTTAAATTTACGGGAGAATCGTTAACAAATGCCCTGGATTTTCCGGAAGGTAAAATTTCGCGCCGGATGATGGTTTGGGCTTCGTAATCAAAATCCTCTGCTTCAAAAAGTGATTTTAAATTATAGTTGGATACCTCAAAAACGGCTTCGATAATACATTTTTTTGATGCATCTTTTAAAGTGCTTAAGTCTGCGCGTTTACCCAGAATTAAAGATAATCCGCCCAGTAAAATGGATTTACCGGCACCGGTTTCGCCAGTAATAATAGATAATCCGTTATTAAAATTGACTTGAAGGCTATCAATTAAAGCGTAGTTTTTTATAGAAAGTGAGGTTAGCATGTTTCGTTGGCAGTATTCGGTTTTCAGTTGGCAGTATTCAACTTTTCAACTTTAATCAAAATTAATAAAATTTTAGATTCCCTTTGTATTCATTGTATGATATTTTATATATCTGAATTCATGAATCATTCGATTTCAAGGGAATGACAAATTATTAAAACAAAGCGAACTTTGAGTGATTTTTAGAATTTAATATTTCGCCATTTACTTGATTGAGTTGGCGCAATTTTTTGGAGTGTTTCTTTAAGGCTAGAAATATTCACATTTGGTCCGTCTGAGAAAATCTGCTCAATTTCATCGGCTTTGGCATCAAAAAAAGTACGCAAAACAAAGGAGTTTGGTCGACGGTTATTCATGGTTTTAAATGTCATTAAAGCATCGGCCACCTGCTCTTTTCCGCCTTTTGCGTCATCACCCATTATATCCAATCCGTTAATATGATAGTTATACATAACAGTTCTGTACTCTTTAAAAGTTGGCGAAAGCACATTGTCAATCAATGCAAACCTGCTTTGTAAACCATCTTCAATTTTCCAACCTTTAAAGTTTTCTTGTTGCGAATAATTGGTAATGGTTTGCGCCTGTGCATAATAGGAATCGCCGCCATTTTCCGAAAACGAATCGGCATCTATGGCTAAAATCATATAAATGTGAAACGCTAAAACCGAGACAAGGTTTGATTCGAATTGTGTTGGATTGAAAGTGAGATTTTGAAACTCCAAATACCTGAATGAAAAATCCTTATCGTTAAAACTATAAAGCGGTGTGCTGTAAGAAGACCCAAAAACGGGGCGTGACGACTGCACTTGCAGGGTTCCTTGAAACGCTTCGCCGCTAAAGTTGGTAATACTAATAACCATACTGCAATTGATACGTTCTTGATTTGCATAGGTTTTGTTGGTCCATTTGGTATTGTTTACAAACTCATTTAATTGCTTTTCAAGTGTTTTAAAAATTTGAAGATTTTCGTTTCCGGTTTGCAAAGCATTAACCACAACGTTGCAGTTTAACTCTTGCGAAAAGCCATTGACACCAAAACTTAACAGTAAAATAAATATTATATTACGCATCAATTTGTTTTATAATTTCGTTTAATAAATCTTTAGCAACCTCGGTTTTGGACTTTAATTGAAATTTGGTTATGTTTTCGTTTTCATCAATAAAAGTCACTTTATTGGTTTCCGTTTTAAAACCTGCTCCTTTATCGTTTAACGAATTTAAAACAATTAAATTTAAATGCTTTCTTTTTAATTTTCCAATTGCATTTTCAAGTTCGTTTTCAGTTTCTAACGCAAAACCAACCAAATACTGCTGTTTTTTAATTTGACCTAAAGATTCTAAAATATCCTTGGTTTTTGTCAGCTCTATGTTTAACGCTGAATCTTTCTTTTTTATTTTTTGAGCGGCTGCTTCTTTTGGTTTAAAATCGGCTACAGCTGCCGAAAGTATAGCAATATCTACATGTGCAAAATACCTATGGGCGGCATCGTACATATCTTGCGCACTGATAACGGGTACAACCTCAATTAAGGCATGATTTACTTTTTGATGCGTTGGTCCGGTAATTAAAACAACCGATGCGCCGAGATTGGCCGAAGCTTTCGCAATTTCAAAACCCATTTTACCGCTGGAATGATTGCCTATAAAACGAACCGGATCGATGGCTTCGTAAGTTGGTCCTGCGGTAATAAAAACTTTTTTTCCGCGTAGCGGCAATTTATCTAAAATATCGTTTTCAATAAAAGCGATAATATCCTCGGGTTCTGCCATGCGCCCCTCTCCCACTAAACCACTTGCCAATTCGCCGCTGGTTGCCGGAATCATAATATTTCCGAAGGCATCAAGTTTTTCAAATGATTTTAAGGTTGACGGATGTTTGTACATATCCAAATCCATCGCCGGTGCAAAGTAAACCGGACATTTTGCCGAAAGGTAGGTTGCTACAAGTAAGTTGTCGCAAACCCCATTTGCCATTTTGGAAAGCGTGTTTGCCGTCGCCGGAGCTATGATGAAATAATCTGCCCAAAGTCCTAAATCGACATGATTGTTCCACATCGCATTATCATCTTCTTCATTTGTAAAAGAAGAATAGACTGGATTTTTTGAAAGAGTTGATAAGGTTAAAGGTGTTATAAAATCTTTGGCTGAAGGCGTCATAACAACTTTTACGTTGGCGCCCGATTTTACAAATAACCTAACTAGTGAAGCTGTTTTATAAGCGGCAATACCACCACTAATTCCCAATAGTATGTTCTTGCCGCTTAGAATACTCATAATTATTTTATTCCTGAGAATCTTCCTCGGTATTTCTGTGGTAAATTTTATCGGTTAACCATTCCTGTACCGCTAACGCATGAGGTTTTGGCAACTTTTCGTAAAATTTAGAAACCTCGATTTGCTCTTTGTTTTCAAAAATTTCTTCAAGGCTATCGTTGTAAGTGGCAAATTCTTCCAACTTATCAATAAGTTCTTTTTTAATTTCCGAATTGATTTGCTCAGCGCGTCTTGCGATAATAGAAATTGATTCGTAAATGTTTCCCGTTGGCTCATCAATTTGATTTCTATCGTAAGTAACCGTATTAACAGGAGCGTTGGTTTTTTTTAAGTCCATTGACATAATTATTTAACTTTTAGTGCTGTAATTTTTTAATGCTTCATCCATTTCCAAAACCATAACATTTATAGCTTCGGTATATTTTGAGTTTGGATATTTATTTTTGAATGCTTCGTAGTATTCCTTAGCCGTTATTAAACGATCTTGTTTTTTGTACTCTACACTATTGATGCCTAATTTATAGGCAGAATCGAGCTTGTAAAACAAGGCGTCTTCTCGCAAACTAGAACCCGGGAAATCGAAAATAAAATTATCAAACGATTTTATAGCGGCTTCCAACTCTGTAGAAGTAAAGGCAATTTTATTGTATTGCTTAGCGATTTCAAACGCTTTCTTTTCTAATTTATAATCCAGTTCTTTAACCAATTTGTTTGCTTCTACGCTATACTCAGACTCAGGGTACAAATTGATAAAGGCTTGAAGTTTTTCGATGGCTTCAACCGTTTCTTTTTGATCTTTGGAATAAACCGGAGAAAGCATATAGTGGCTTTTAGCACTTAAAAAAGCGGCCTCTTCTACTTTTTCACTATTGGGATAACTCGATGCAAAACGTTCAAATTGATAACCGGCCACATAGTAATCCTTGGTTTTGTAAAATGTATTGGAATATAAATACATTAATTTTTCAGCTTGGGGCTTCCCTCGGTAATTTGGTACAATTTGCGCAAAAAGCTTGTTGGCTTTGGCGTATTTACCTTCGTTATACAAGGCTTCACCCATTTTAAATTTAGGAGCAATCTCTTCGTTTTTTAAAACTTTTTGATACTCGCTACAAGAGCTAAAAATAGAAATGGTAATTATGATATAAAAAAACTTCTTCATAGATTTTAAAACAGAATGCAAAATTAAGGTATTAATATGGATTTTAAAAATATAATTTCTCTGCTAAAATAAATGTTGAAATGTAGTAACCACACGGTTTAAGTTATATTTAACATTACTTAAATGTTTTAATAAATGAAGCAATTTTTTCTTTTAAGGAATTTGATGCCGGAACCAATGGCAACCTTACGGTATCTTGACATAGATTTAAGGCTTCAAAAACAGCTTTAATACCTGCTGGATTATTCTCTTCAAAAATATGGCCAACCACATCCATTAATTTAAAATGAATGGCGTATGCCGCTTTGGCTTCGCCCTTTAAACCCAAACGAACCATGTTTGAAAAGGCTTTAGGAAAGGCTTGTCCGATAACCGAAATAACACCTGCTCCACCGGCCAAAACCACACCCAAAGCCAAATCGTCGTCACCGGAAATAATTAAAAAATTATCGGGTTTGTTTTTTAACAATTGTAAATATTGCGCAACGTTATTCCCAGCTTCTTTAACGGCTACTATATTTTTAAAATCGTTTGCCAAACGCAACGTGGTTTCCACTTCCATATTTTTTGAAGTGCGTCCAGGAACGTTGTACAAAATAATATCTGTGGGGCATGCTTCAGCAATCGCTTTAAAATGCTGGTACAATCCTTCTTGTGTTGGTTTGCTGTAATATGGCGACACCGATAAAATGGCATCAATACCACTTAAATCGGTTGCTTTTATTTCTTCAATTACCGATGCTGTATTGTTACCGCCAATACCCAAAACCAGTGGCAACCGACCATTATTAGCTTTCGATATGGTGTTAACAACAGCCCGCTTTTCTTCTTTGGTAATGGTAACACTTTCTCCCGTTGTACCACAAATTACAAGGTAATCGGTGCCGTTTTCAATATTGAAATTAACAATATTCGCCAAAGCGTCATGATCTATACTCAAATCAGTTTTAAACGGTGTAACCAATGCCACTCCAGTACCTAAAAACTTACTGCTCATTTTTAATTTTATTTAATATGGTTAAGTATTTATGCACTTCGGCTTTAAATACGTTAAATTCTTTTATGTTGGTGTTTATTATTAAGTCGTTCAATCGATCATCGGTTTGCAAAATGCCTATTTTAAATTGCGCTTCAGATTTTGCCGTAAGCAACTTTAATTCCAAATCTTCAGTTGTATAGTAACTAATCAACACATCAAACTTTGTGCTTAAAAACGTTTGCAATTCTATATTTTTAATGGTGCCGCTCCACCCAAAATCCTTAGGGTTGTAACAGGCATCCCAAGAACTTATGGTGTCTCTTTTATTTGCCGAAAACGCAATTATTTTAAGCTTATTTGGGCGTACGTTTATATGATCTGCCAAGGCCCTAAATAATTCAAAATCATCAACTTCGTCAATATTTAAGATAACACCCAAACTTTTAACCTCGCTGTCGGTAACGCTTACTTCGCGTTGCGACAACAATCTGTTAAGGTGCTTTTTATTAGATTTTTCTTTAAAACCTTTTAAAATCATTTATCTTTATCCTTTTCGCAAAGGTAGCAAAAGTACATTCAAAAAATCGTTTCGTATATGAGGTTCACACATTTTATTTTTTTGTTATATATTTTTATTTTTTTGGGTTGCAAGCAAGAAAAACTGCACTTGACTAAAATTGAAGGCAAGCAAATTCAGATTACCGATAGCTTAACGCCTAACGCCGAAATCGAAACGTTTATCAAACCTTTTAGGGATAATATCCAAAAGGATTTAGATAGTGTTTTAGCGTATTCAGTAAGTACCTATTCTAAAACCGATGGCCATTTAAATACGGCCGTTGGTAATTTTATGGCCGATGCCGTTTACAGTGAGGCCAATCCTATTTTCAAAAAAAGAACCGGTAAAAATATCGATATGGTTTTGTTGAACCATGGCGGCATTCGTTCAGTTTTAGCAAAAGGAAATGTTACCAAAAGATCCGCTTTTAAATTGATGCCTTTTGAGAACAGCATTGTAGTTGTGGCGCTAAAAGGCACCCAAGTTGATAGTATTATCTCTTATTTAAAATCCAAAAAAAGAGCGCATCCCATTTCCAAATTGAAACTTGTGCTTGATAAGGATTTTAATGTTTTTGAAGCGAAAATAAACGGAGAAAACATAGATAAAAATAAAACCTATTATGTGGCTACCAACGATTATTTATACAATGGTGGCGATAATATGTCGTTTTTTAAAACCAACGACAGCCTGTATAATTTAAACTATAAATTAAGAAATGCCCTAATTGATAAATTTACGAAGTTAGACACCATAAATCCCGTGATTGACGATAGGTTTATTCAATTAAAATAGTTTAAGAATATATAATTATTGGGTTATTTAATCCATGCATAAAAAACAGTTTAAAAACAAAATGAAACGCAGAGATTTTATACAACAAGCCACGGCGGGAACCGCATTAGTAACCCTTGGTAGTTTAGGGTTGCAGTCGTTTACTTCGTCCATAAAAACATCAAAAATCACTATTTTACACACCAATGATGTACACAGTCATATTGATGCTTTTGGACCAGAGGATGGCAGAAATGCCAACAAAGGGGGTGTAGCCAGAAGAGCGGCTTTAATTGAAGCTATCAGAAACGAAAATCCAAATACCTTACTTATGGACGCCGGCGATATTTTTCAAGGAACACCATATTTTAACTATTATGGTGGCGAGTTGGAGTTTAAGTTAATGAGCAAGCTAAAATACGATGCGGCAACCATTGGCAACCACGATTTTGATAATGGTATTGAAGGTCTGTACGCCCAATTGCCGCATGCCGAATTTGAATTTATATCGGCCAATTACGATTTTTCAAACACCATAATGGACACCCATGCCAAACCGTATAACATATTTAAAAGAGACGGCATTAAAATTGGAGTTTTTGGTTTGGGAATTGAGTTAAACGGATTGGTTGACCCGTCCATGTTCAAGGAAACCAAATATTTGGATCCTATTGAAACAACTCAAGAAATGACCAGGATTCTTAAAGAAGATGAGCAATGCGATTTAATAATCTGTTTATCGCATTTAGGCTATAATTACCGAAATAGCGACACAAAAATAAGTGATTTAAAACTGGCCGCTGCCACAAAAAATATCGATTTGATTATTGGCGGGCACACCCATACTTTTTTGAAAAAACCAACCGTAGTAAAAAATATTGAAGGTAAAAATATGCTAGTAAACCAAGTGGGTTGCTACGGCATTAATCTTGGTAAAATAGATTTTTATTTTGATGCCGATAAAAACAAAGCGGCAAATGGCACATCCATAATTGTTTAGGCGAAAATATTATCGGAATTATAACTGTCCTGAGGTTTGTTTTGGGTAATTGCACTTTTGTTTTCAACCATTACATAAGTTAACAACAGATAAATGCCAATGGCGTAAATAATCCTTTCCAACATTACAAAACTCCAGCTGTACACGTAGTATAAACTAACATAGCTCAGTATTGTAGAGAAAACCAAACATAAGGCTACCATTAAAAAGAGAATGGAAAGTTTGGTGTCGTTTGCCAAATATTTTCCGAAGGCCAAAAAGACCAGCAGTATTAACGAAAGGTTTTTTACACCAAACAAAAGCACCTCGAAGCTATCGGGCACAATGGCTTTTAAAATACCGTAAAAAGTGTATAAAAAATAAGCGTTTATTAAAAACACAACTACTAAATAAGTGCCAACAACCTTATCGATATTAAAAAACCTAAACTTGGAAAGTGCTATTCCTATTAAACTCATATAGCTCAAAAAGTAAAAAACACTAGAAGCTTTAAAGAATATTTCGTTTTCAAAAAATGCCAATGAGACATCACCTAAAAACGAAAACAGGAAAAATAAAATAAAAGGAAGACTCAGCGTTTTATACTTCATAAAAAACAAAATCAACAAAGCAGGGATAAAAAACACTTTTGTGGTTCGTAAAAATAGGGCATCTTCACTAAAAGCGCCAAAAATATTTACAGAAACCAAAAGCAATAATGCGCCAAAAAACAACTTATTAAAGCTAAGTATGAACGAATTTTTCATGGTATTTTATATAAGTAGGTTAAACAAATATAAAAATAAAAATCAATTACAGCGATAAAATCGTACTTTTTGTCGATTATTTTGTTAGTATTTAGTGTTTTAACGATAAAAAACACATAACCGCAAAAAAGAAACCTTATTAAATATCTCCTACTCTTAATAATTGTTAAAACATGAAAAAAAACATATCGTTAATTTTAAGAATACTTGTGGCTGCTATTTTAATTCAGACCCTTCGTTTTAAATTTACAGCACTTCCAGATAGCGTATATATTTTTAAAACGATTGGGTTAGAGCCTTTTGGACGAATAGGCATAGGTGTTTTGGAGCTTATTGCCGGTGTTTTACTATTAATACCTAAAACGGTTTGGTTAGGTGCGGGCTTAACCATTGGTTTAATGTCTGGTGCAATTTTCATGCATTTAACCCAACTTGGGATTGCCATAAATAACGATGGTGGAGTTTTGTTTTTTACTGCGGTTATTACTTTTATACTAGCCTCTGTAATACTTTACCGCTTCCGCAAAGACATACCATTTATCAACAAAAAGATGTAATTGGTCGATTTATCCCGCTGCTAAGACTTCTTCTGTTTCATCCTCAAGTTTTGATTGTTGAAATAAAAAAAAGAATGCCAAAACAAACAAGGACACAAACATAAAGTTTAGTAGATTTTGATTTGCTATATATATGTATGCAATATTGATAACTTCGCTAAAAACAATACATAAAGCGCCCAGAAATAAGAATAACGATTTTTTATCATCCTTATAAAAATAATTTAAAAGAGAGACCGAGAGCACCAAAAGTATCAAAATATTATACGAGATTTCTAAAATATACTCTACCGATAAGCTTAATGAAGGAGAAATAATTTTAAACAACACATACCCCATATACGAACTTAAAATGGCGAGCACTATTACCTGTACCTTAAATCTTTTTATAACCTCCTTAAAATTTATGGATCTATATATCTCTATCAACAAAAACACATAAGCCGCTACACACAGTGTATTACAGATATAATAGTACGTTTGGTAAACCATGGCATCTTTTACAAATAGCATGAGTTCGGGGATGGAATAGCATATTAAAAAAAGGCTGAAAAAAAGAGTTTTCTTCTTAACCGAAATAAAATAAAGCAGCGTAATAAGCGGAATAATAAGCACACTAATTTGAGTGGCAACGTATGAGTATTCAAAGAATTCAAATCCCACAAATAAGATATAAACCAAACTTATAAATCCTATTAAAACCTTAGAAATAATCATGGCTGTAAAAATTAACACACAAATTTAACAAAATATACAACTAAGCCTAGACATTGTTAACCTTTTTAAGTTAATTAAAATAAATTGTTGATGATTTTATAATAAACAGCTGGTTACGTTATTGGGTCTTTAATTTTATTAACCTTTACATGCTTTAAATTTGATTGCTGATATAGAAAATAAAAAGCCAAAACAAACAAGGACACCGATAAAAAATTAAATATATTTTGATGTATTACGTACATATAAGCCACATTGATTACTTCGCTAAAAACAATACATAAAGCTCCAAAAAAGAAGAATAATGATTTTTTATCATCTTTATAAATATAATTTAATAATGCTACCGACAGCAGCAAAAGCATTACCACATCATAACTTATTTCTATCAAATATTGAGTTGTAAACTCTATATAAGGACTTATAGTTTCCTGCAAAACATAGGCTATATATATGTTTAAAATTGTAAGCACCACGATATGTATTTTGAAATTCTTTAAAACATGTAAAGTACAAACCGATTTACAGACTTCAATTAAAAGAAAAGCATACGATAACATGCTTAAAATATTTCCAGATAAATAAAAATAGAAATAAGGTATATAATCAATGATGAAAACAATTAATTCCGACAGGGAATAAAACACTAAAAACAAACTAAAAAACAGTGTTTTTGGATATACCGAAACAAAATAAAGCACTGCTATTAAAGGGAATACAATGGAACTAAAGCTTTCTGCCACAACCTCGTTACCACTAAATTGAAAAACAACAAAAAGGATATAAGCTAGCATAATTAAACCTATCAAGATGTTCGACTTGAACTTAACAGCTTTTATAGTCATGTTACAAATATAAACAAATTCTACAATTAAACGGAATTAAAATGTATTTTATCGATGAAAATTGAAATTTATTTTATTTTTTGTAAGAATTCGTATTCGTTTATAATATCTATATTTAGTTGTTCGGCCTTTAGTTTTTTACTTGGCCCCATATTGGCACCCGCAACTATATAACTCGTTTTTGATGAAATGGAGCTACTCACCTTGCCACCGTTGTCTTCGATAAGTTTTTTTAAATCGTTTCTGGATATAGATTCAAAAACACCTGTTACCACAATGGATTGCCCTTGTAAAATATCGGTTTGCCCTTTAAGTTGATCGGCAGACATTTCCAACTGAACTCCAAACTGTTTTAGCCTATTTAGAATAATAACATTCTTTTCATCTTGAAAAAAAGCTGTTACGCTTTGAGCTATTTTAATGCCAATTTCATCAACATTTACCAAATCTTCTTCTGAAGCATTAGCAATAGCATCAATACTTTTGTAATGTTTAGCTAACTTTTTTGCAACCGTTTCTCCAACAAACCTAATGCCCAAGGCAAACAAAACACGCTCAAAAGGAATTTGTTTTGACGCTTCAATACCCGAAACCAAGTTTTCGGCACTTTTTTCTGCCATGCGCTCTAAAGGCATTACCTGTGCTTTTGTTAACTCGTATAAATCAGAATAATTATCAATCAAACCTTCGTTAACCAACAGCGCTACGGTTTCGCCTCCCAATCCTTCAATATCCATGGCTTTTCTGGATATAAAATGTTGTATGCGACCAATTATTTGAGGTTTACAACCATTGTAATTGGGGCAATAATGCTGGGCTTCACCTTCTTGTCGTATCAATTCGGTGTTACATTCAGGGCAATGGGTAATGTATTGGGTTGGGACAGAATGCGGTTTCCGATTTGTTAAATCCACAGCAATTATTTTTGGGATAATTTCCCCGCCTTTTTCAACAAAAACCATGTCCCCTACCCTAATATCCAATTTTTCTATTTGATCGGCATTGTGTAACGATGCCCGCTTTACGGTTGTACCGGCCAACTCAACGGGTTCTAAATTGGCCACAGGGGTGATGGCTCCCGTACGACCAACTTGATACGTAATCTCGTTTAACCGCGTCGAAACCTGTTCTGCTTTAAATTTATACGCCATAGCCCAACGTGGTGCTTTTGCGGTATAACCCAATTCTTCTTGCTGTTGCAAACTATTCACTTTAACAACCACACCATCGGTTTCGTACGGCAAATCGTGTCGATGTACATTCCAATAATTTATAAACTCCAAAACTTCATCGATTGAATGAGCAAGTTTTGCAGCATCTGGAACCTTAAACCCCCATTGTCTGGCTTTTTCCAAACTTTCAAATTGCGTTTTAATGCCTAAATTGGAGCCCGTAATATTGTACAGTAAACATTCCAGCGGCCGTTTTGCAACTTCTGCGCTATCCTGTAGTTTTAAACTTCCAGACGCCGTATTTCTTGGGTTTCGGTAAGGTTCTTCGCCCAACTCGATACGTTCCTCGTTCATTTTATGAAACCCGTCAAAGGGCAAAACGATTTCACCACGAATATCAAATTTTGGCGGATAATCTCCCTTTAATTGTAATGGCACCGATTTTATGGTCTTTACGTTTGCCGTTACGTTATCACCTTGAAATCCGTCGCCACGGGTTACTGCTTTGGCCAATAGTCCGTTTTCGTAAGTTAAACTTATAGAAGCGCCATCGTATTTAAGTTCGCAAGTGTATTGAATAGCCCCATCGACCAACTTTTTAATGCGGGTTTCCCAATCTTGCAGGTCTTCTTTTGAATACGAATTATCCAACGAATACATACGGTGCTCGTGTGCAATGGTTTCAAAATTTTTGGTTACTTCGCCCCCAACGCGTTGTGTTGGTGAGTTGGCATCAAAAAACTCGGGATGTTTTGCTTCCAGCTCTTGGAGCTCCTTTAGTTTTATATCAAAATCGTAATCTGAAATGGTGGGATTGTCAAGCACATAATAATTGTAATTGTGTTCCCGTAATTCGTTGCGCAGGTTTTGTATGTGTTGTTTTATGTTCATTTTTTGTTTGCCACAATTTATGGTTTTTTGACTGCATACCGTGACTGCATACTGCCAACTATATTTTGCTCCCTTTTATCATTCTATCTTTTCTAAAGATATCCTGTTTTAGTTCGATATTTTTAAACCGTTTGTCATTTAACAACCGAATCATATCGTTGCCAAGATATTCATTAATTTCAAAAAAGAGCATACCGTTATCGCTTAATTTATGGGTTGCAAAACGCGAAATGGCGTCGTAAAACAATAACGGGTTTTCATCTTTTACAAACAGCGCCAAATGTGGCTCGTTATTTAAAACATTGTTTTTTATTTGCATTTTTTCCTGCTCGCGCACATACGGCGGATTGGAAACGATGATATCAAATTTTATATTTTCAAACCCTAAATCCCAAACAGCTTCGGTTTTGGCCCTCTGGTCTTCCGCCCTTAAAATATCAGCTTCAATAAATTCAATTTCCACTTGGTTTAATTCGGCATTTTGCTTGGCAATTTTTAAAGCTTTTTCACTTACATCCAAAGCATAAACTTTGGCGTTTGACAAGTTTTTAGCCAAAGAAATAGCAATGCAACCACTTCCCGTGCCTATATCTAAAATTCTGAATGCTTTACTTTTGCCACCCTCAGTGTGATAATTTTGGATATTATTTTTGAATTCTGAAATCACCCATTCCACCAATTCTTCGGTTTCCGGTCGTGGTATCAAAACATTTTTATTTACTTTAAAGGGCAAGCCAAAAAACTCGGTTTCGCCTAAAATATATTGAATGGGCTTTTCTTGTTTTAAAGCTTCCAAAGCATTCAAAATTTCATCTTTGTTTTCTATTTTAAAATCGGGTGCCATGGCCAATTGTATTCTAGAAATTTTATAATAGGAATCTATCAGCATAAAAAAGAAACTATCTACTTCTTCTTTATTGTAAATAGTATCCAACGCTTCGTGAAATTTATTTTGAATGTCCTTTGCTGTCATAATTCCTTTATCATCCAAACACCACAAGAATAGTGTCCTGTATTTCCCAACGCGCCTTTTAAATGTTTAAAACCACTGCTTTCATAAATATGAATGGCCGCTTTAAGCTGTGGTGCCGATTCTAAATAACACCGTTTGTAACCCATTTTTTTTGCAGCTTCCATACATTTTTCAAACATTAATTTACCATAACCCTTCCCTCTTATTTTTGGTGAAAAATACATTTTTTGAATTTCGCAAACCTCCGCTTCAAAATCCTTTAAAGGCTTAATGCCACCACCGCCCAAAACAACACCGTTATCATCAATAACATAGTAAACATCGTTGGCGTTTTGATACGATTCGTACATTCTTGGGGTTTCATCATCCGCATATGCCGTACCTTCCAACGGGATTTTAAACTCGTGAAAACACGCTCTAATAACGGCTTCAATTTGCGCGTTATCTTCGGGCCTAATTTCTCGAATAACTATAGTATCTTTACTCATTTAAAACAGACTTTTTATGCAAGTGAAGATACTTAAATATAAAAACCCGCAAATAAAGATGTTGATTATTTTATCAACAATGTGGTTTGTTTTATCGGGTTGCTCTGTAAAGGAAAAACCTGTGTTTTTAAATGTTGAAAACATAAAAGTTGTTGAATCGACTTCAAAATATATTACCATTACTGCTGATGCCCTATTTTTAAATCCGAATGATATTGGTGGTGCTTTAAAAACCGATGAAATAAAGGTGTTTGTTAACGATAATGAAATGGCCACCGTTTCTACCGAAAGTTTTAATGTCCCGGCCAAAAAAGAATTCGCCATTCCTTTAAAGGCCAATGTGCCTACCGATAGTATTTTTAGCAATAAAAACCTTGGCGGATTACTTGGCAGTTTGTTTAGCAAACAACTAAAAGTGCAATATAAAGGCGATATAACATATAAGGTTTTCGGATTTTCGTATACTTACAATATTGACAAAACCGAGCATGTAAAGATTAAGTTATAATATTGGCAAACCACGAAACATACATAAAACGCTGTTTACAAATTGCTGTAAACGGCCTAGGATTTACCAGACCAAATCCTATGGTTGGCGCTGTTATTGTTTATAATAATAGCATTATTGGCGAAGGTTATACCAGTAAATACGGCGGCAATCATGCCGAGGTAAATGCCATTAATGCGGTTGCCGACAAATCATTATTAAAAAAAGCTACGCTGTATGTAACTTTAGAACCCTGTTCGCATTTTGGAAAAACACCACCCTGCAGCGATTTAATTATTAAGCACCAAATACCAAATGTGGTTATTGGTTGCGTTGATGACAATGAAAAGGTGGCGGGAAAGGGCATCGAAAAACTTAAAAACGCTGGCTGCAACGTTACGGTTGGTATTTTAGAAAACGAATGTAAAAATCACCATAAACGATTTTTTACGTTTCACAACAAAAAACGACCGTATATTATTTTAAAATGGGCCGAAACCGCTGATGGTTTTATAGCGCCAAAAACAAAAAACGAACAAAAACCCGTTTGGATTACCAATGCGATTTCAAGACAATTGGTACACAAATGGCGCGCCGAAGAACAAGCTATTTTAGTGGGAACCAATACCGTAATTCAAGATAACCCGAGTTTAACAACTAGAGATTGGAAAGGACAAAACCCAATTAGGGTCGTGATTGATAGAGACAACAAGCTATCAAACGAATGTGCTGTGTTTAACGATGACGCTGAAACCATTGTTATTGACAAAAGCACCATTGACTTTACAAAAAATATAGCAAAACAGATTTGCACTTTACTTTATAAAAAAAACATAAACTCCATTATTATTGAAGGCGGTGCAAAAACACTACAAACCTTTATAAACGAAAATCTTTGGGATGAAGCACGGGTGTTTACCGGAAGTGCTCTGTTTACCGAAGGTGTTAAGGCACCACAATTTAACGGCAAAGTAATTTCGGAAGAAAAAATAACGACCGATAATCTTAAAATTTATATAAATGATTAAAACCATAATATTCGATTTTGGCAACGTATTTATCAATTTAGATATAAACGGTGCCTTACAACATGCGCTAAACACTTTTAAAATTGAAACGCTTTCTGATGAAATGATAGCCATAAACAGCTTATACGAGCAGGGATTAATGTCTACCGATGAGTTTTTAGGGTTTTATGCTGAAAATTTCCCGGAGCTTTCAAAAGAAGAACTCATTGAGGTTTGGAATTTTATGTTGAAAGATTTCCCAGAACACCGATTGGCATTTTTAAAGGAACTAAAAGCAACTTCAAAATACAAACTCATCTTATTAAGCAACACGAATGCACTTCATATTGATTGGATTATAGAAAACATTCCGTTTTACGAAAGTTTTAAAAACAGCTTTGATGCTTTTTATTTATCGCACGAGATTCAATTAAGAAAACCAAATAATGATATTTTTGAATTCGTTTTAAACGAAAATAAAATAAAAGCCAACACATGTTTGTTTATCGACGATAATGAAGATAACATAAAAACCGCCGAAGCTTTAGGCTTTAAAACATGGCACATTAACCCAGACACCGAAGATGTTGCAAATCTTTTCAATAGTAAAACCCATTTATTTGACTGAAAAAGACACATATAAAACAATTAAAAAATCAACTGAAGCTGTTTTATTTAAAGATAAAAACAGTAAGTTTTTTGGTTACGCCTACCCCATAACTTCTGAAGACGAGGTAAAGCTCCATATAAACAATTTAAAAAAAGAGCATCACGCTGCAAGACATTGGTGCTATGCCTACCAAATAGGAACGGAAAATATAAGCTATCGGGCAAACGACGATGGCGAACCCAATAATTCGGCAGGTATGCCCATTTACGGGCAAATACAATCCTTTGATGTGACCAACATTCTAATTGTTGTTGTGCGTTATTTTGGCGGTGTTAAATTAGGTGTTGGAGGATTAATAAACGCCTACAAAACCACAGCACAATTAACTCTGGAAGCTTCTAAGATTTTAAAAAAAACCATAAATGTAGATTATCTTATTACGTTCGATTACAAAAATATGAACACGGTAATGCGTATTATCAAAGAAAAAAACCTGAACATTACCAATCAAAAATTAGAACTGGATTGCCAAATAACAATATCGGTCAGAAAAAAAGATGCTTTACAGGTTTTTGAAATTTTCAACAACCTTTTTGAAATAGTTATTAAAGAAATATAAATTTCCTATTCTAAAGCATCCAAAAGATATTGAGGCGCTTTAACGGGTTTATTGGTTTTGGCATCAACAAACACCAATGTGGTTTCAGCAGTTGTTAAAATTTCGCCTTTTTCATTCGTAATTTCATACTCAAATTCAATTTTAACAGAAGGTGTTTTTTTTAGTTGAGTTTTTACATTAATCAGCTCATCATAACCTGCTGATTTCTTATAGTTTATACACATTGAAACCACAGGAAGCATGATACCTTTTTCTTCCATAGATTTATATGTTAACCCATACTTACGCAACCACTCCGTTCGTCCTTCTTCAAGATATAATGCGTAATTACCGTAATATACGATTCCCATTTGGTCTGTTTCACCATATCTCACTCTAATTTGTATTTCATCGATTTTCATAAGCAGAATTAAATAATTTTTTGTAGTTTCGGCTAGAGCTTAAACATGAGGAAAAAATTCTAAAAATTCAATAGCAAATGATTTTTTTTTTAAGAATTTTGTTCACATATTTGCCAAACAGAATGAGGGTAAGGAATTCGAAAAATTTCTCTCAAATTTAAACTAACAAACAAACTACAACGCCTAAAAATGAGTAAAACTGCGCAATCGGTATGGAATAATTGTCTTGAATTTATAAAGGATAATATTCAGCCGCAAGCATATAAAACTTGGTTCGAGCCAATAAAAGCAGTTAAACTTACAGACAACGCTTTAAGCATTCAGGTACCAAGTAAATTCTTCTACGAATGGCTTGAAGAGCACTATGTAAAAATCCTTAAAGTATCTTTAACTAAAGAGTTGGGTGAAAAAGCCAAACTGGTTTACATTATTAAAATGGAAAACACGTATGGCAACAAACAACCGTTTACCGAAAAAATTCCAAGTGCGAACCGAAGTGCCGTAAAAGCGCAGGATGTTGATATTCCTTTAAACAATAAAAACCCTGAATTGCGCAATCCGTTTGTCATTCCAGGCATTAGAAATGTAAAGATCGAGTCTCAGCTCAATCCTAATTATAGCTTCGAAAACTTTTTAGAGGGCGACTCAAACCGTTTGGCACGAAGCGCAGGATTAGCTGTGGCAGCCAAACCAGGTGGCACATCATTTAACCCGCTGCTTATTTTTGGTGGTGTTGGTTTAGGCAAAACGCATTTAGCGCATGCCATTGGTGTTGATATTAAAGACAAATATCCCGAAAAAACGGTTTTATATATTTCTGCTGAAAAATTTACGCAACAATATATAGACTCGGTAAAAAAGAACAATAGAAATGATTTTATTCATTTTTATCAAATTATCGATGTGTTGATAATTGACGACGTGCAATTCCTTTCCGGGAAATCCGGAACTCAGGATGTGTTTTTCCACATATTCAACCATTTACATCAAAACGGAAAACAAGTTATATTAACAAGTGATAAAGCGCCTGTTGATATGCAAGATATCGAGCAGCGTTTGCTGTCTCGTTTTAAATGGGGCCTTTCGGCGGAATTGCAAAATCCCGATTTTGAAACCCGCGTTTCCATATTAAAAAACAAACTCTATCGCGATGGCGTTGAAATGCCAGATGATATTATTGAGTATGTTGCCAAAAACATTAAAACCAACGTTAGGGAATTAGAAGGTGCCATTATTTCGTTAATTGCACAATCCTCATTCAATAAAAAAGAAATTACCATTGAGCTCGCAAAACAAATCGTTGAGAAATTTGTTAAGAATACAAAGCGCGAGGTTTCCATCGATTATATTCAAAAAATTGTATCCGATTATTTTCAAATGGATGTCGATACACTGCAATCTAAAACCAGAAAACGCCATATTGTACAGGCAAGACAACTGGCTATGTTTTTTGCTAAAAAACTAACAAAAGCATCGTTAGCAAGTATTGGCTCTCAAATTGGTAAACGCGACCATGCTACTGTGCTGCACGCCTGCAAAACGGTGGACAACCTATCTTCAACCGATAAGCAATTCAGAAAATATGTTGAAGATATCACAAAAAAATTATCGGTTTAACACCTAAAACTATCGCTTTCGCGGAATACTATTATGACTAAAATTCTTATGGTTTGTTTGGGTAATATTTGTCGTTCGCCTTTGGCCGAAGGTATTATGCGCTCTAAACTTCCTAACCATACATATTTGGTAGATTCTGCCGGAACAGCAAATTATCATATTGGCAAAGCTCCTGACCCGCGCTCCATTAACGTTGCAAAAAAATATGGATTAAACATCTCCCATTTAAAAGGCCGGCAATTTAGTGTTTCGGATTATGATGCCTTTGATATTATTTATGTGATGGACGAATCGAACTTTAAAAACGTTATTGCTTTAGCTAGAAATGATGAAGACATGGCCAAGGTAAAGTTTATTTTAAATGAAGTTTATCCCAACCAAAACTATAATGTTCCGGATCCCTATTACGGTGGTGATGAAGGTTTTGAGAATGTTTTTAAAATGCTCGACGAGGCCTGCGACAACATTGTAAACAAGTTAAACCACTAGTAATTAGCATAAAACAGCATCTTATTTATTAACTTTACGAGAAAAGATGCATCATGAAACCACAACTTCCAGTCATAATTTTTTGCTGTTTTATATTTTTCGGGTTTTCGCAAACTGTGGAACTGCAAAGCTTTGGGCCTAATTTTTCAAATCCCGTTGAAATTGTAAATGCAGGCGATAGCAGACTTTTTATTGTAGAAAAAGCAGGCGTGATAAAAATTCTAAATGCCAACGGCACAGTTAACCCCACACCATTTTTAAATATTTCAAGCTTAGTTGGCTCTGGTGGAGAACGCGGACTATTAGGTTTAGCTTTTGCCCCGGATTACACAACGTCTGGTAGATTTTATGTGAATTACACCGATAATACAAGCACAACAAAACCCAACACCATTATTGCGAGATATACGGTAAGTACAAACCCAGATGTGGCCAACACATTTGAAACCAGATTGCTTACAATAAACCAACCTTTTGAAAATCATAACGGCGGGAAACTAGCTTTTGGGCAAGATGGCTTTTTATATATCGCAACTGGTGACGGAGGAAGCGGTGGCGACCCAGGAGATAGAGCGCAAAACACCAGTTCGCTTTTAGGCAAGCTTTTGCGGATAGATGTGAGCGGAAGCACCTATAGCATTCCAAGTTCAAATCCGTTTTCGGGTTCTGCGAACGGACCTGATGATCCGCGTCCGGAAATTTTTGCAATCGGATTAAGGAATCCTTGGAAATTTTCATTCGATACATCAAATGGCGATTTGTGGATTGCCGATGTTGGGCAAAATGCATTCGAAGAAATAAACAAAGTAACGGGCTCTGGCTCACCCGGTGATAATTATGGCTGGAGGTGTTATGAGGGCAATAACCACGTTTATAATGATAGCGGCAACTGTCCCGCAAACTTTAACGAGACCATTGCTCCTGTTGCTGAATACGCCCATGTGGGAAGCGGATGTTCTGGTTCGGTAACTGGTGGCTACGTGTACAGAGGCACCATGTTTCCTAGTTTTATGGGCAAGTATTTTTTTGCCGATTATTGCAAACAACAAATCGGTATCTTAACCGATACCGGTTCCAGTTGGTCCATGGCTATGCAAACACCAAATATTACTCGGGGTTGGACATGTTTTGGAGAAGATTATAACGGCGAACTCTATATCGCTGGTGGCTCTAATGTTTATAAAATAATCGACCCAAATTTAAGTACAGATGTACCTGGCTCGATTCAAATCAAATTGTATCCCAATCCAGCAAATAGTAGTATTTCCATCGATTTATCCTCAAAATTCAATTCGGTAGAATCCATTTCTATTTATAATATTCACGGTCAAAAAATTAAAACCTTTTCAAAATCAAACAAACAAATCCTGAATATTTCTACTAAAAATTACCGTAGTGGTTTATATTTTGTAGAGATTTGTACTAACAAGGCATCAAAAATTGTAAAAAAGCTTATAATCAATTAAATGGAAAATCAACTTGGTCATTTATACCTTATCCCAACCACATTAGGCGATACGGCTCCTCTTGAGGTTTTACCCATATCGGTAAAAAAAGTTATTGAAGACGTAAACACTTATATTGTTGAAAACGAAAAAACCGCTAGACGATTCATAAAAAAAATAAGTTCGGGAAAATCGCAATCGGCATTACATATGTTTCATTTAAACAAATTTACCGATGCTCTCGAATTGCCCGAGTTTTTAGAACCTTGTTTAAAAGGCACCAATGTTGGGTTATTATCTGAAGCGGGTTGCCCGGGTGTAGCAGATCCTGGAGCAGATGTTGTAAAACTTGCGCATCAAAAAAACATAAAAGTTATCCCTTTAGTTGGGCCGTCTTCCATTTTAATGGCGATGATGAGCTCTGGAATGAACGGACAAAGCTTTGCCTTTAATGGCTATTTGCCCATTGATAAAGCTGAAAGAAAAAAGGAAATAAAACGCTTGGAGCGCTTATCGTTTGAGCAAAACCAATCGCAGATTTTTATTGAAACACCTTACCGAAACAATAAAATGATTGAGGATTTGAGCCAAATATTAGACAACAATACCGATATATGTGTGGCTTGCGATATTACACTGCCTACCGAGTTTATTAAAACACAAAACGCAAATGCCTGGAAAAAAAATATGGTAGACTTTCATAAAAGACCTACCATATTTATTATTCATAAAAGTTAGTTTTCCCTAACTGAAACGCATTAAATTTTGTTTCTGTTATATGGCTTTAGCCTTTCTATCGGGCTTTACAAAAGAGGTATCGTAACCCGAAAAACGTTTCATGTAATACTGAACCGTTGTACCGTATCCATCAGTAAAATTATCTAAACCGTAGCTTCTTAAATATTTTTTAACGCTACCGGGACCAGCTAAATGTGCTGCGGCTAAAATACCAGATTCTGTTACAACCACACCATTAATTCGTTTTCCAACGAAGTTTTTAATGTCACGTCGTAAAATCCATTTGTTACGCGCTGCATTTGCTATAAATGCCTTTTCTTGAAGTGCTGGATTTTTTAAAAATTTTGCTGGATTGTCTATACCAATCAATTTTAACGTAGAAGCGCCAAATTGATATTTGCCCAAGTATCCAAAAGTGTTTACCGAAAAGTAATCGCCTCCAGATTCCTTAAAAGCCAAAGCTTCCTTAAAACCTACAAATGATTTCCCTAAGTACGGAGCGAATAATTCATTGGCATCGTTTAACGCTAAATCATCATCATTAATATTAGCATCTAAACCTACGGTGTAGTCTAAAACTAAACCTTCAGTTGAATACTTTCCCAAATCTATCGTTTCATCAGATGAAAACGAGCTGTACAATAGAATACATATTGTAAGTGCGAGGGTTAAGTAACTTGCAATACTTTTTCTCATAAATTTTAAATTTCTTCAGTGTAATTTAATTTAAAGTACACCTGAAAATTTGAGCGTGCAAAATTAGGCTTTTTTTTAATTAATTCAAAATTAATCGATTATATGTTATTTTTAGTAGTACAATAGATGAAATACACAGCCTTTTCTATTGAATTCCAAAGCTGGAAATGGCACCTTTAAGACGTTAAAAATATTAAAAACAGATTTCAAAAAACGTGAGTTTGTCCTAATTTTATTCAAATTTACATCAAAACTCAAATAGAATTGCCGTTGCCTATTTTTATTTGTTAACAAGTCGTTGTCAACATCTTTTATTCCTTGTAACATCCCGTCAGCACTATACCCAACGGCAAGGTTGAGCCATTCTGGAATTTTACTTTGCTTAAAAAAATCGTGCAAATTGGCACTCAACCAATAAGTTTGTCCGTTATAATCCTTTAAAACTTGCTCTAAAAATCCATCGCCTAATTTATCCGGTGCTTGCGTCGCATATTTTGTTTGATGAAAAGAAAATTTTAAATGGATGCGTTGTTCGTTCCAAAGTAATTCTTGACCAATATATAAGCCCGTTCCGGAAGCATTTGCAACAATATCGCCCCAAGAAAAGCCCCATTCTTGCGAAAATCCGTCTAAAATTTCGACCGTTGCAAGGAACCCAAATCCCAGAGTTGCTCCATAAATTAATTGGTCTTTTTTGCTTACACCGCTCCAATTTAAAGCCTGCGCTCCAAACCTTCCTATTTGATACGATGCGAACACATGTCCCATTTTATCCATTTGCAACCATTCGTTATTATCGTTGATGGTATGAAATTTAGAGCGTTCAAAATCTGAATACCACAATTGGTTTAAGCCAATTAAGGTAATACCTGCCAAAGAAGCTTCGGTAATAACCACAGCATTTCGTCTGGGTTTGATAAGGGTATCGCTTGGTGTTAAAAAAGTGTCGAGCTTAGTTTGAGAAAATGAAAAAGAGGATATAAAAACAATGAAAAACAGATATTTAAAGGAATTAAATACCACTATCGTCTTATCCCGGTATTGTTTATCCAACGGATGTATTCTTGTCTATTTCGGTTATGCTGCGCTAAGGTTTTAGCAAATTTATGATAGCCAAAATTTTCAACGTTTACTACAAAATAATAGTAGTTGTGCTTTTCGTAATTTAAAACAGCGTCGATGGACGACACATCCGGCATGGTTATTAAACCAGGCGGTAAGCCAGCGTATTTATACGTATTGTATGGCGAATCTATTTCTAAATCTTTATAAAGCACACGTTTTATAACCTGCTCAAAATCACCGGTTTTTTTCTTTAATGCGTAAATTACCGTTGGGTCTGCCTGCAAAGGCATTCTTTTTTTTAATCGGTTTACATAAACACCGGCAACCCGTGGTCGCTCATCTACTTTTGCGGTTTCTTTTTGAACAATCGAAGCCAATGCTATCACTTCATCTTGGGATAAACCAATGACTTTTGCTTTTGCCATTCTGGAATCGTTCCAAAAACGGTTATACTCTGTTAACATGCGACTGGTAAATTTTTCAGCGGAAGTATTCCAGAAAAACTCATAACTGTTGGGAATATACATGCCTAAGGCCGTTTCTTCCTTAAAATGGCTTTCAGTCAAAAAAGTTTCATCTTTCATAGCATTTAAAAGCGCTATGCTATCGGCTTCAATTTGAGATGCCACACGACCTGCCAATTTTTCAAGTGTTTCCTGGTTGTTAAATGACACTTTAACCGGTATATTATTGCTTCGAATGGAATTAATAATATCGTTGTTGCTCATGTCCTTTTTAATGGCATAACGCCCAGCTTTGATATTATTGACATATTTTTTTTGTTCAGCCAGAGCATCAAACTTATCGATATCTTTAAGAAGAGGCACCAACTGCTCACGTACATTATCGTATGTATCGGTAGATTTTATATAAATATAAGCCGTATCGTTATTAAAGGCCGTGTTTGGCACAAACATGGTACTATACACATAATATGCAAAATAAGCCGCTACGGCTAGTCCAATAAATACGATGGCTAAGAGAGTTTTTTTGATGTACATTTAATTGTTTATAAGCTGAAATAAATATTCGTTTTTATAAGAACCGTTAACGTAGTTCCAATCTTTTTTTAATCCGACTTCCTTAAACCCTTGGGTTTTAAAAAGTTTTATACTGGTTTTGTTTTCTTCAGAAATATTACAGAATAATTGATGCAAGCCCAAATGTGTGAAGCTATATTTAACCAACAGTTGCAATGCTTCGCTGCCGTAACCTTTTTTTCTATCGGTATCGTCTTTAATTAAAATACCAACGCCTGCCCTCTTGTTTTTAAAATCGAAATCGAATAAATCAATCAATCCTAAGGCATCTTCATTGTAACTTGTAACCACCAACCGCAATTGTTTCACTTCAAAAATATCTTTTTGCCCATGCTCTAAATACTGCTTGATTAAAAATCTAGAATACGGGGTTTGTGTGTTGCTGATTTCCCAAACCGATTCGTCGTTTTCAATAGCATAGATAAACTCTAAATCCTCAGGTTCTAAAGCACGTAAGTATATATTTTTGCCTTTTAGGGTTATCATATTTTGCCTTGAAAAACTAATTTTGCAGGCCCTATGAGCCAAACATTGTTATAAACGCCATTTTCTTCTTTAAACGACACCTGCAAATCGCCACCTTGAGTTTGCAACGTAATCAGGTTTTTTTCGGTTTCCCCAATGTAATGCATCGCCAAAGCCACTGCCGTAACACCGGTTCCGCAGGACAAGGTTTCATCTTCAACACCGCGTTCGTAGGTTCTTACTTTAAATGCGGCGTTTGAAATTTTCTTAACAAAATTCACATTGCTTCCGGCTTTGTTATAGGGCGCACCGTAACGAATTTTTGCGCCTTTGGTTTTAATATCAAAGCCATCAATCTGATTCTCAAATTGTACATGGTGCGGCGACCCCGTGTCTAAAAACACGTGTTGCTTGTGTTTTTCAATAACATCAACATTTTGCATTTGTAGCTTTACAATATCGCCATTTATGGTGGCGTGGTGCAAACCGTCAATCGCCTCAAAAACGGCTTTGTTTTTTATAACACCCAGTTGTTTGGCAAAAGCCACTAAACAGCGCCCTCCATTACCGCACATGGAGCTTTGATTTCCATCGGCGTTGTAATACACCATTTTAAAGTTCAATGTATTGTGATTTTCAAGAAGAATAAGTCCGTCAGCACCTATGCCAAAACGTCTGTCGCAAAGGGATGCAATCAGTTTGGTATTGTTTTTGTCGAATGTTTGTTGACGATTATCTATCATCACAAAATCGTTTCCCGTACCCTGATATTTATAAAAAGTTTGTCGCATAATTATAATGGCAAATATATAAATATTAAATCGGTTTTCTGATTGTTAAATAGCCGTTAAATGACGCGTTAAAAATCGTTAAAATTAAATGTCAAATTCAATAAATATTTAATTTTAATCGTTAAATAATTCCCCGCTTAATGGGAACAACCTTTTAAAATGAAACCTCACTAAACCTGAGGGATAATTAACAATAAATAAAACATTAAAAAATGAAAAAAATTTTAACACTTGTACTAGTTTCAGCATTAGGTGGCATGCTAACACTTGGTGCCTATAAATTATTTTTAGAACCCGAGCAAAACGTTGTTGTGGCTACAAACCAAACCACGCCAACCTTTTTACCAACCAGCACTGCAAGTAGTTTGTACAATGTAGAGGATAAAGCCAATTTTGTTCTTGCTGCCGAAAATACCGTAAATGCGGTTGTGCACGTAAAAAATGTATCAATAAGCAAAGGACAAATGACGCTGCAGGACTTATTTTTAGGAAGAAACCCACAGTACAAACAATTAGGTACGGGCTCTGGTGTTATTATAAATGCCGACGGGTATATTATTACCAATAACCATGTTATTAAAAATGCCCATGAATTATCGGTTACTTTAAACAATAACAAAACGTTTGAAGCTGAATTGATTGGTGCCGACCCTAAAACCGATATTGCACTTTTAAAAATAGATGCAGTTGAAGACTTGCCCTTTGTAACCTTTGCCGATTCCGATCAAGCGAAAATTGGCGAGTGGGTTTTGGCGGTTGGAAACCCTTTTAACCTAACATCAACGGTTACGGCGGGTATTATTAGTGCCAAATCAAGAGACTTGTCTGGTAACAGCTCGCAATCATTCATTCAAACCGATGCAGCGGTAAACCCAGGAAATTCAGGTGGTGCACTTGTAAATACCAACGGAGAGCTTGTAGGTATTAATACGGCCATTTCTTCCCAAACGGGGTCTTTTATCGGGTATTCGTTCGCGGTACCAAGCAATATTGCGCGTAAAGTTGTTGAAGATATTATGGAATATGGCAACGTACAAAACGGTATCCTTGGCATAAAAGGCGGTCCTTTAAACAGCCGATTCTCAGAAGAATTGGGTGTAGATGACACCGAAGGAATTTATATTGATTCTGTTGTTGAAGATTCTGGAGCCGACTTAGCAGGACTTAAAAAAGGAGATATTATAAAAGAAATTGACCAAATTAAAATTTCAAAATTCTCAGATTTAACAGGTCATTTAAGTGCCAAACGCCCTAATGATGTTGTACAACTTGTTATTTCAAGAAACGGCAATTTAGAAAACATACCTGTTACTTTATTAAAGAATCAAACCTATACATTACCATTGGTTGGCGAGGTTAAAAATGCCAAACCCAAAGACTTAAAAAAGTTTAAGGTGTCTAATGGTGTTAAAATAATTTCATTGGATACCAATTATGCAGAGTATTGGAAAAACAACGGTGTTGAAGCCGGAAACATTATTACGGCCATTAACGATGTTAAGGTAAACTCGGTTGAAGATGTACAAAACATATTAAAAAACAAATCGCAATCAGGGTATTTAAGAATAGAACTTATAAACTCGAAAGGCGAAAAAGAACGTTATAATTTCAGATAAAAAATTCGAAAATAAGATAAACAATAGCCTCTTAAAGCATTAAAGTTTCAAGAGGTTATTTTTTTGTGTCAATACGCTACGAAAACGTTTGAAATATAGTATTTTTGCAAAAATTTTAAACAACACACTAAACATTTTAAGCAATGGGTTTTAATAAAACTTATGAAAAAGAGTTGTCCTTTCAAGCCGATCGTAGAAGAGCAACCGTAGAGTTTATAAAAATTGTAAGCGACCTTTGGTACGACAAATCTATCGAATTGGTAATCTTTAGAAATCAATTGATTGACAGAAACGTGAGCCAGATTTTAAACCTTCATGAATATGCTGGTAAATTTGTACAAAAACCCATTTCAATTTTTGATTCGGTTGAAATTGCACAAGCTATTAAAATGCTTGATATTCCGCCTGCAAAACTGGATATTGGTAAGTTAACTTACGAGTTTCATTTAGACGAAAACAAACACGGTAATGCTACGGCATTTGTTGCCAGTAAGTTAAACGACGCTAGTAAAAATGGCGATATTACGCCTAAAGATGTGGTGCTTTATGGATTTGGTCGCATTGGTCGTTTAGTCGCCCGCGAACTTATGACGCGTACCGGCAAAGGCAGCCAGCTACGTTTAAGAGCTATTGTTACACGTGGTGATATTGATGAAACCATTTTAGAAAAAAGAGCATCATTGCTACGCAACGATTCGGTTCATGGCGATTTTCCCGGAACGGTTTCCATTGATGCCAAAAACAATGCCTTGATAATTAATGGAACAACGGTTAACATCATTTCCGCAAATGCGCCGGAAGATATCGATTACACAAAATACAACATCAAAAATGCGTTGATTATTGATAACACTGGGGCCTTTAGAGACAAGGATGCCTTAGGCAGACACCTAAAATCAAAAGGAGCAGATAAGGTGTTGCTTACCGCACCGGGAAAAGGCGTGCCCAATATTGTTTACGGGGTTAATCATTTAGAAAACGACCCAGATAAAGTGGATATTTTCTCAGCCGCCTCGTGTACAACCAATGCCATTACGCCTATTTTAAAGGCCATGGAAGATTCTTTTGGTGTTGTGAGCGGTCATTTAGAAACCATTCATGCCTATACAAACGACCAGAACTTGGTTGATAATTTCCATAAAAAATACCGCCGTGGTCGTGCTGCAGGATTAAATATGGTTATTACAGAAACTGGTGCTGGAAGTGCAGTAGCAAAAGCATTACCAAGTTTAGAAGGTAAATTAACATCAAACGCTATTCGTGTTCCTGTGCCAAACGGTTCGTTAGCTATTTTAAATTTAGAAATAGAAAACGAAACCTCTATAAACGGCATCAATACCATTTTAAAAAAATACGCTTTGGAAGGCGATTTGGTGGAGCAAATAAAATACGAATTAAGCGACGAGCTGGTATCCAGCGATATTGTTGGTAGTTCAGCGCCGTCAATCTACGACAGCAAAGCCACTATTGTACGCGCCGATGGTAAAAATGTATTGCTATATATTTGGTACGATAACGAATACGGGTATAGCCATCAAGTTATTAGGTTAGCAAAATATATTGCCAAAGTTAGACGTTATACCTATTATTAATAGCGTCGCGTTTTGCTTTTGCGAAATGTGCGATTGAATTTATCGCCCTTAAAAAGGAGATTTAAAATTTAATTTTAAATGAACATCTAAATTCCAATTTTAACCGTATATAAATCAGCCTCACTGCGTGAGGCTTTTTCTTAAATATATCGGTATTAATAAACATTATTTTATAACTTCGTAAAAACCAAATACAACCATTTTAAACCAATCAAAAATGAATCCTATTAAGCATGTTTCCCTTGTTGTTCTTTTTTTTATAATTACACTTACCGGTTTTTCGCAAGCTAAACCAGAGGAAGAGCTATCTATAAATACTGGCACCATTAATAATCAGTTTGAGTATGTTCTTAAAAAATCCGGTAATTTTAAAGGCACAAATGGGCAAGCTTACGAAGCCGTAAAACGTAGTCTGTTCCTCACCTTGCAATCGCATACCATCGACTCTTTAAATACCTTAAAGTCGAAATTGGAAAATTCGAAAAACACTGTTGAAACGCAGCAAAAGGAAATCAACGACTTAAAGACGGCTTTAAACAGCACACAATCTACGCTAGAGGCTACAAATTTGGAAAAAGACAGCATGTCGCTATTGGGTATGCAAATGAGCAAAACCAATTACAATGTGCTTATGTGGACCATTATTGCTGGACTTTTGGCTTTATTTATTCTATTTGTTTACAAGTTTAATAACAGCAATGCCGTAACCCGCGATGCCAAAAAAGCGTTGGCGGAAATTGAAGAAGAATTTGACGAGCACCGAAGAACCGCTTTAGAGCGCGAGCAAAAAGTAAGACGTCAATTACAAGACGAAATCAATAAACAAAAAGGTATATAATTAATCCATTTTTAACTTAAAATCTGTAATTTAGATGCTGACCCTCTCGACGTATCTTTTTGCAGATTTTTTTTATTTATGATTATTGCCCAAGCCACTTTAAAACATTTAAACGATTTAGTACCGCTTTTTGATGGGTATCGTGTTTTTTACAGACAACCATCAAACAACGAAGCCGTAAAAACATTCTTAAAAGAACGGCTAACCAAACAGGATTCTGTTATTTACATCGCTTATATAAATGAGGTTGCCGTTGGTTTTACCCAATTATATGTTTTGCTCTCCTCGGTATCCATGTCGCCCATGTATGTTTTAAACGATTTATATATCGATGTGAACTACCGCAATAAAAATATTGGCACGGCTTTAATAAATAAAGCCAAAGCACTTTGCAAAGAAAACCACTTTAAAGGCATTATCATACAAACCGAAACCACCAATCCCGCGCAGCATTTATACCAGCGTGAAGGTTTTGTAAAGGATACCGATTTGATGTTTTTTTGGACAAATGCTTAAAAAATCTGATAATTTTTTTAATTTTTTTACTTGATTTTTAATTAACAGTCGATGTAAATCGGCTGCCCTAATTAGTTTTGGTATTGAGACAAATTCGAGTGAATAAAATATTACTCTCAAGCTAAAAAACTACCATTCAAAAGATTATATTCATATACGCCCCCTACTTCTTTTAACTGTATTGTTTAACAAAAAATAATATTAAAAACCGAATCATAATTTAAAGCAATTGGATTATTGCGAAGAAAATTTAGTTGATATTAATATGGCATGCTTTTTGGAAAATTCATTCAAATTAAATCAAAAACTAAAATAATTATGAAGAAACTTTTATTAGTATCAGCCTTTGCTATTTTCGGATTATCAAATTCAATTAAAGCCCAAAATGTAGATTTTGGATTAAAAACAGGACTAAATATTTCTAACTTCACCGGAGGTGATGCAGATAGAAATAATTTGTTCGGTTTTCAAATTGGTGGATTTGCCGAATTTGAGTTAAGTGATAATTTTTCACTTCAACCAGAACTATTATATTCCAGACAGGGTTCAGAAGTAAATAATTCAGTAAAAATTAAAGTGGATTACTTAGCCATTCCTTTAATGGCAAAATATTATCTATCTGAAAAACTAAGTTTAGAAGCGGGTCCACAATTCTCGTTTTTAGTTAACGACAAAGCTGAATTTACTGATAGTTCCGTCCCAGATGCTGAAACCGATGCCTCAAGTTTTGATTTCGGACTGAATTTAGGCTTAGGATTTGACATCAGTTCCAATCTATTCACGCAAGCCCGATATAATTATGGTATTACTACGGTTGTGGAAAACCCAGATATTAAAAATAGTGTATTTCAAATTTCATTAGGATATAAGTTTTAAGTTATATCTATTTTAATGTAATTACTTATATAAAAAATCAGTAAACAAGAAAGGATTCCCAGTTAGTTAAAGAGGTCGTTTTACAAGAAATTAAAACGACCTCTTTTTACTTCAAATACGCCAAAACATTCCTCTCAATGCGCTGTTGAATATTTGACACATCGGCTTTTACAAAGGTTTCGCCCGTAATGTTTTCATACAATTCAATATATCGTTCGCTAACGGTTTCAATATAATCGTCGCTCATTTTCGGTACGGTTTGTCCTTCCAATCCTTGAAAATTATTGGCTATTAGCCATTGACGCACAAACTCTTTTGAGAGTTGTTTTTGGGCTTCTCCGCTGTCTTGTCTTTCCTGATAACCATCGGCATAAAAATAACGCGATGAATCCGGTGTGTGTATTTCGTCAATTAAAACAATGTTACCGTCTTTGGTTTTTCCGAATTCGTATTTGGTATCGACTAAAATCAAGCCTCTCGACGCCGCAATCTCACTTCCTCTTTGGAATAGTTTACGCGTGTAATCTTCCAAAACCAAATAATCTGCTTCCGATACGATACCGCGTTTTAAAATATCCTCGCGGGAAATATCCTCGTCATGGTTGCCCATCTCCGCTTTGGTTGCCGGCGTAATAATGGGTTCTGGAAATTTATCGTTTTCCTTCATCCCATCTGGCATGGCAACCCCACAAAGCATGCGCTTCCCAGCTTTGTATTCGCGAGCGGCGTGACCGGACATATAGCCACGAATTACCATCTCTACCTTAAAAGGGTCGCACAAATGACCAACGGCCACATTTGGGTCTGGTGTGGCGGTTAACCAATTGGGAACCAAATCCTGGGTAGCTGCCATCATTTTGGTAGCGATTTGATTTAATATTTGTCCTTTGTAAGGAATGCCTTTGGGCATCACCACATCGAATGCCGAAAGTCTATCGGTTGCAATCATCACCAATTGCTCGTCGTTAATATTATATACTTCCCTCACTTTTCCTTTGTAAACACTTTTTTGGTTCGGAAAATTAAAATTGGTGTCGGTTATGGTGTTGTTTGTTTTTGCCACGAATTCACGAATGTTTATATTCTTATTTATTTTTTGCTTGTAGATTCCTTCCTTACTGAAACATGTTCAGCACAGGTCGTAGGAATGACAATTTAATTTCTATTATTATTTATTCGTCATTACGAGACGCTTTTTTGCGACGTGGTTATCTCATCCTTTTTAACAGATTGCCACATCACACAAAAAAGTGTGACTCGCAATGACCTTAATCTTTATGTTTAGCCCCGATTGAAGCATTGTTGAAGCTCTTTTTGTGTTGTTGCACCTATGCAACACAAAAAAGCGACTGCCGAAAGCGGGAAATAGCTTCAAATTATTTTTATTTTACTGAAAATTGAGACTGCAAACTTATTACTCTGCATTCTCAATGCTTTTATAGGCTGCGATTACTTTTTTAACGAGTTTATGGCGAATCACATCTTTATCGTCTAAAAATATCATGCCCACGCCATCAACATTTTTTAAAATCAATAGGGCTTCTTTTAAGCCCGAAATGGTTCGGCGCGGTAAATCGATTTGACCCGGATCGCCTGTTAATAAAAACTTTGCGTTTTTGCCCATTCGTGTTAAAAACATCTTCATTTGGGCATGCGTGGTGTTTTGCCCTTCGTCTAAAATCACAAATGCATTGTCTAATGTACGTCCGCGCATAAAGGCCAATGGCGCAATTTGTATGGTGCCATTTTCAATATAATGCGTTAATTTTTCCGGTGCAATCATATCGCGCAAGGCATCGTAAAGCGGCTGCATATACGGGTCTAATTTTTCTTTTAAATCGCCGGGTAAAAACCCTAAATTCTCGCCGGCTTCAACGGCGGGTCGGGTTAAAATAATACGCTTGACTTCTTTGTTTTTTAAAGCTTGAACCGCCAAGGCAACACCCGTATAGGTTTTGCCGGTTCCTGCCGGACCAATGGCAAAAACCATATCGTTTTGTCGCATGCTTTCTACCAATTTTCGTTGGTTGGCCGTTTGTGCTTTTATAAGTTTACCGCCAACGCCGTGTACAATAACTTCGCCACTTTGCTTTGAGGTGGTATAATCATCGCTACTTTGGCTGGTTAACACACGCTCAATAACGTTTTCATCCAATTTATTATACTTCGCAAAATGCTTTAAAAGCATGGTAATTCTTCTGTCAAACTCTTCTAATAATTCTTCATCGCCAAAAGCTTTGATTTTATTACCGCGCGCTACCAGCTTAAGTTTGGGGAAATATTTTTTTAAGAGTTCGATATTGGCGTTTTGTTCCCCAAAAAATTCTTTAGGAGAAATATCTTCAAGTTCGATTACAATTTCGTTCAAAGGCGTGATTTTTATTTTAAAATTTTCGTTCTGAAACAATGACAATAATGTGCTTTCAGATGAAATGATTTATTGGTTTTATTCAGTATTTCTTATTTTGATTGTTAAGGTTAAATGAACCTATATTTTTCGTTTAAATTATAAAAACGAACACGAAATTTTGTGTAGGTTTGTATTACATAAATATGAAACCCAAAAATACATAAATTTGGGTGACCTAATGCTAAAAACATATCAACAATTTTGCCAATGGCGATAATAACTTTAACAACCGATTTTGGAGAAAAAGATCACTTTGCTGGCGCAACCAAAGGCGCTATTTACAGCGAATTACCCGATGTTAAAATTGTTGATATCTCGCATTGTGTATCGCCATTTAGTATTCCGGAGGCGGCTTACATTATTCAAAATGCCTACAATAGTTTCCCAAAAGGCACCATTCATATTGTTGGTATTGATTCGGAATTAAACCCGGAAAACAAACATATTGCCTTAAAATTGGACGACCACTATTTTGTTTGTGCCAACAATGGTATTATGAGCATGATTTGCTCTGAAATTGCACCTGAAAAAATTGTTGAAATCAATATTCACGACAGGATCCAAACCAGTTTTCCGGTTTTAGATGTGTTTGTAAAAGTGGCCTGCCATATTGCACGCGGTGGCACCCTTGATGTAATTGGTAAAACCATTGACAATATAAAGCCCATTAAAAACATTGTGCCTTATGTAAACGAAGAAAAAACACAAATTATTGGTAGTGTAATTTATATTGATAATTATGGCAATGTGGTAACCAACATTAAACGCGATTTTTTTGAAACCATACAAAAAGGCAGGAGTTTTGAGGTTTCGGCACGTAATTATAAATTCAAAAAAATACACCACAAATACAGCGATGTTGTGAATTTTGAAACCCCCGAAGAAAAAAGGCACGACGAAGGCCGCGGTTTGGTGGTTTTTAATTCTGGTGGTTTTTTGGAAATAGCCGTTTACAAAAGCAATAGCACAACCGTTGGGAGCGCATCCACCCTAATGGGATTGGGCATTATGGACGCTGTTAGTGTGAGTTTTTTGAAAACTGAGAATAGAGAATAGAGAATAGAGAATAGAGAAATATACGTCCATTTTAACTTTTAACTTTTGACTTGAAATATGTTTATAAGAATTGTAAAGATGAGTTTTAACGAAAATGCCATTGATGAATTTCTAAAAAACTTTAACGCCAACAAACATAAAATCAGAACCTTTAAAGGCTGTCAGTTTTTAGAATTATATCGAGATAAAAGTGATACGAACGTATTTTTCACTTACAGTTATTGGAGTTCTGAAAATGATTTGGAAGCCTATAGGCAATCCGATTTATTTAAAACCGTTTGGAGTAAAACCAAACCGCTTTTTAATGCAAAACCAGAGGCTTGGAGTGTTGATAAAGTCGCTTCGCTTGAATAATGAATAATGAATAATGAAAGTTGTACATTTTGACATTTCGAACAAAGTGAGAAATCTCTTTTAACTTTTAACTTTTAACTTTTAACTTTTAACTTTTAACTAAAATAAATGCTTGCCATACTTAAAAAAGAAATAAACTCATTTTTCGCATCGCCCATTGGGTATTTAGTCATTGCCATTTTCCTTTTGTTAAATGGTTTGTTTTTATGGGTATTTAAAGGTGAATTCAATATTTTAGATTACGGGTTTGCCGATTTATCATCCTTCTTTTTATTGGCACCTTGGATTTTAATTTTCTTGATTCCTGCCGTAACCATGCGCAGTTTTTCAGACGAAAAAAAACAAGGTACTTTAGAGCTACTTTTAACAAAACCCATCTCGCATACCAATATTGTTTTGGGTAAATATTTTGGTGCCATTGTGTTGATATTAATCGCGCTTTTACCCACATTGCTTTACGTTTATACCGTTTACCAGTTAGGGAATCCTGCTGGGAATGTAGATATGGGCAGTACCCTGGGGTCTTACTTTGGCTTGCTGTTTTTAATAGCGTCGTACACCGCAATCGGAGTGTTTTGCTCAACGCTTTCAGACAACCAAATTGTGGCATTTATCAGTGCCGTTTTTCTTTGTTTCTTGTTTTATATTGGTTTTGAAGGCATTTCGGATGTCACTTCCAACCTATTTGTCGAGCAGTTGGGCATGAGCTATCATTTTAAAAGCATGAGCCGCGGTGTGCTGGACACCCAAAATATTCTATACTTTTTAAGCGTTGCCGTTTTCTTTATCGCCCTAACCGTTAGAGGCATAAAAACCAAAACGTTTTCGAAAAAGGAATTGTTGCCGCTTTTGGCATTGCCGATTGGATTATTGGTTGTAAATATATTTTCTGCGTCCTTTCATAAACGTTTCGATTTAACCGAAGACAACCGCTACACTTTAAACGACGCCTCAAAACAAATCATCAATAACGTAGAATCTCCCTTAATTGTTGATGTATTTTTAAAAGGTGATGATTTCCCATCAGAATTTAAACGCCTTCAACGGGAAACCAAACAATTGCTTGAGGAGTTTTCGGCTGAAAACAGCAACATCAATTTCAACTTTATAAATCCTTTGGAAGAGGAAGCGACTCGCGAACGCAACATCCAACAACTTACACAACGCGGATTGACACCCATGCAATTAAGTGTGCAGGAAAGCGGCCGGTCGTCGCAGGCCATTATTTTTCCGTGGGCCTTGGCAAGTTATAACGATGTTACCATTACCATTCCGTTGGTAAAAAACAAAATTGGGGCATCGCAGCAAGATTTGGTCACCAATTCGGTACAACATTTAGAATATGCTTTTGCCGATGGATTTAGCAAATTAACAACCCCAAAACAGAAAAAAATTGCAGTTTTAAAAGGCAATAATCAGTTGGAAGATAAACACATCGCAGATTTTATTAAAAAAATTAACGAGTATTATTTTATCGCGCCCTTTACTTTAGATAGCGTTTCAAAAAATGCTCAAAAAACACTGGACGATTTGAATAAATTCGATTTGATTATTTCCGCAAAACCCACCGAAGCTTTTACCGAAAGCGAAAAATTGGTTTTAGACCAGTTTACCATGAATGGCGGCAAAAGCCTTTGGCTTATCGATAATGTGGCGATGGAAAAAGATAGTTTGTACAATGCTTCGGGCTCGAACGTGGCGGTTTCAAGGGATTTGAATTTAAACGATTTCTTTTTTAAATACGGCGTTCGCATTAATCCTGTAATGGTAAGTACCCTCTACTCCGCCCCTATTACGCTGGCCATTGGCGAAGGCAGCGATTCGCAGTTTCAAAATTTGAGATGGCCGTATTCTCCATTGGCATCTTCAAGAAGCAAGCACCCTATTGTTAATAATTTGAATCTGGTAAAATTCGATTTCGCCAATCAAATCGATACCTTAAAAAACAGTGTCAAAAAAACCATTCTTTTAGAAAGTGCACCATTAACCAAATTAGAAGGCACGCCAAAAGTAATTAGTTTAGATGTGGTTACCCAAGAGCAAAACCCCGCATCATTCAACAAGGGCCATCAAACGCTCGCCGTATTGTTAGAAGGCGAATTTACAAGTGTGTATGATAACCGTATAAAACCTTTTAATCTTTCAAAAGAAAATAACAAAAGCGTTTCAACAAAAATGATCGTTATTGCCGATGGCGATGTGATTAAAAACGATGTGGTTAAAAATGCACCACAAGAATTGGGCTTTGACAGATGGACGGGACAAACCTACGGCAACAAGGAATTTTTACTGAACGCCGTTAATTATTTGCTAGATGATAACGGACTTATAAACATTCGGTCCAAAGAAATTGCCGTGGCATTTTTAGATCAGCAAAAAATTGCGTCTCAAAAAACCACATGGCAACTCGTTAATATTGCGTTACCATTGGGATTATTGGCTCTGTTTGGTTTTGCCTTCAACTACCTTAGAAAGAAAAATTATGCCGCTTAAATGTTAATAAGTTTGTTTCCTATATTAATTCGTATCGAATATATTTGTAAGTAGCATTTATTCAAAATTAAATCCATGAAATTTATTGTATCAAGTACCTATTTATTAAAACAATTACAGGTTTTAGGTGGCGTTATTAATAGCTCGAACACCTTACCTATTTTAGATAATTTTTTATTTGAATTAGACCACACAAAACTAACGGTTTCGGCCAGCGATTTAGAAACTACTATGGCTTCATCATTAGATGTTGAAAGCGATAGTAAAGGAAGCGTTGCCATACCTGCGCGATTGTTACTCGATACTTTAAAAACATTTCCTGAGCAACCACTAACCTTTGTTGTTGAAGAGAACAATACCATAGAAATTAGCTCTAACCATGGTAAATACGCTTTGGCATACGCCGATGGAAACGAATTCCCAAAAGCGGTTGCCTTAGAAGACCCTAGTAAAACCGTTGTTGTGGGCGATGTATTGGCTACGGCAATAAGCAAAACCATTTTCGCCGCTGGAAACGACGATTTACGCCCCGTAATGAGCGGTGTGTTTTTTCAGTTTTCAACCGAAGGCTTAACCTTTGTGGCCACTGATGCCCATAAATTGGTAAAATATACCCGAGAAGACATAAAAGCAAATCAAGCCACAGAATTTATTATGCCGAAAAAACCTTTAAATCTTTTAAAAGGAATTTTGGCAGCGAGCGAAGAAGATGTTACCATTGAATATAACGAAAGTAACGCCAAATTCACTTTTGAAAACTCTGAACTTATTTGCCGTTTAATCGATGGAAAATACCCGAATTACGAAGCGGTAATCCCAAAAGAAAACCCAAATAAACTTTCTATAGACCGTACACAGTTTTTAAATTCCGTACGTCGTGTTAGTATTTTCTCGAACAAAACAACACACCAAATACGCCTGAAAATTGCTGGTGCAGAACTTAATATTTCGGCAGAAGATATCGATTACAGCAATAAGGCCGAAGAACGTTTAACTTGCGATTACCAAGGTGATGATATGCAAATTGGATTTAACTCGCGCTTTTTAACTGAGATGTTGAATAACCTAAATTCTGACGAAGTACAATTAGAAATGAGCATGCCTAATAGAGCTGGTATTTTAACCCCAATTGATGGTTTAGACGAAGGCGAACAGATTACGATGTTGGTGATGCCTGTGATGCTTAATAATTAACACATCCCTGCGAATGCAGTAATATTAATAATACAAAAGCAGTAATCTTTATAAATAGGTTGCTGCTTTTTTTGTCTTTTGACTTTGTCTGAAAAAAACAATAATTTCGTTTAACACTAGGTATAACACATTAAAACGATTTTATATCAAATCATTAGCGGTCATTATCAATAAAACCGTCCTATTCAATAACTTAACAAATCAAAAATTATAGATTTGTGAAATGAAAATAAAAAACATCTACTAATGAATAATATAATTGAACGTATTACTAAAATGGAAAACATTTTAGACGAACTCACTATAGTAGTTGAAAAATGGGATAAAGCAATGAATGAACTTGTAGATTCTTTAAAAAATTTAAACACATTAAAAAAATATTATGAATCTCAATATATGAAAGACGTTATGGCAGATAAAAGAAAGGAAGTCCCACAAGACCTTAAACGAGGTGTTTTGAGTGAGGATGCTGTTCATACGTTGCTTACCGATTTGTTTGAATTATCTAACAAAATGGAAAAATTGAGCAAAAAAATTAGATAATTTTAATGTGAAATTGCGCCAAAAGATAGCAGCCAAAACACAACGAACCACTAACACTATATATAATTCATCGTTAATTCTAGCCTACTTACCAAAATCCTCTCGGATTTCCTATTCGGGTTTTATTTGCTAAACTACGCACTTAACCGCGAAACAAGTCATGTACGCATTCTTGAACGAACCGCTCCAAAAACAAATCGACTTTCAGTTTATAAAATAAACCCGCGTTAAGGATTGAGATTACCAAAGCTTTCGGGATTGGTTCAGTGTAAAAACAAATTCTTATATTTAAAGGTTAGCTTAAGTAACAAAAAATAATAATCAGAACATTTATCTATTTATGATTGACAAAATTAGGGAGTTAGAAAAATTGTCGCGGCTTTTAGACCCGAAAGCAAGTCAGAGAGCAAAATGGAATTCTGAGGTTTTAGATTATGCCAATACTTTTTTAAACAATTTAGATACTTCCAAAGCTTTTATCCAGTCTGAAGAAAACGGTAAAGCGATATACCATTTGGACATTGAAGAACAAGCGACTGCATTAGCACCCTTATTGGATAGCACAACAAAAAACATTGACGGCGTGGGTATAAATCCTGCTTCGGGCGGACACATGGGTTATATCCCCGGTGGAGGCCTTTACCCTTCGGCACTCGGAGATTTTATGGCAGCAGTTAGCAACCGTTATGCCGGCGTATTTTATGCTGCGCCAGGAGCGGTTAGGTTAGAAAATATGCTTATCAAATGGATGTGTGGTTTAATGGGTTATCCTGAACATGCCATTGGCAATTTAACCTCCGGCGGGTCCATTGCCAATTTAATGGCCTTGGTAACGGCGCGGGAAGTCCATAAGCTTAAAGCTCGGGATTTTGAACGCTCTGTTATCTATCTTACAGAACAAGCGCATCATTCGATATTAAAGGCCATCCGGATTTCGGGACTGTCTGAAGCGCAGTTGCGATATATTCCTTTGGACGAAAACCTAAAGCTGTCGCCAAGTCATTTAGAGAAAGCGATTATTGCGGATAAAAAAAATGGTTTGATTCCCTTTTATATCAACACCTCTTTTGGAACAACCAATACGGGAACCGTTGACCCCTTAAAACGCATTGCTGCTATTGCCAAAAAGCATAAATTATGGTTTCATGTAGATGCAGCTTACGGCGGTTTCTTTAAATTGGTGCATAAACTGGACTCGAAATTTAAAGGTATTGAAGAAGCGGATTCCATTACCTTGGACCCGCACAAAACGCTTTTTTTACCTTATGGAACGGGTGCCGTACTTATAAAAAATAAAGAACATTTATTAAAAGCCTACCATTGTTTGGCCGATTATATGCAAGATGTGATTGGTAAAGAGGATGAAATTTCGCCAGCAGACATATCGGCAGAACAAACGAAGCACTTTCGAGGGATGCGGGTTTGGTTGCCCTTAAAGTTATTTGGTTTAAAGCCTTTTAGAGCCGCCTTAGAAGAAAAACTATACTTAACCCGATATTTTTATGAGGAAATACAAAAGATAGCAGGGTTTGAAGTTGGGCCAGAACCGGAACTTTCGGTGGCTATTTTTAGGTATGTTCCCAAAGATAAAAACGCCGATGAATTTAACAGAGCATTGCTAGAAGCCATACAGGAGGATGGTCGTATATTCTTGTCGTCGACTAACATACATCATGTTTTTTGGATTCGGGTAGCCGTTGTGCAGTTTAGAACCCATCTTGAACAGATAGATCTTTTGTTGGATATTATTAAAAAATACGTAAAATTGAATACTTAGCCGATTTACGTGAAGCTCATGGTTTATTGCACGGCAACCTTTAAAACCGACCTTTTTAAAAACATTATGTTTTTTGGGTTATAAATATAAGCTTGCAAACAGGCCCGCGTTAAGGATTGCAGTGGAAAGCCCACAGCGAGGCACGAGCGAGGACTTGCAGCGTAAAGCCTGACCCCTTTTGGGGTAACGCCCAAATTATTGACACCATTCTGACAAATACAGCAGAATTAATTAAAACGATATGTTGTGCAAATAAAAAATGCTTGCCAATTGGCAAGCATTTTAACTTATCTCGTACTAACTAAACTAACTAATAAAATTAAGAGATAAAGGGTAATTTGGTGTTTCGCCGTTGCTCGCTTTTATGGCATTTATTATGGGGAAAACAACGGAAATAATTCCTAAAACGATTAGACCCAATAAGCCTAAACCGAATAATAATATTAACGGGACGCATATAATGGCGTAGATTATTAAACTTAACTGGAAGTTTATAATGTTTTTGCCGTGGACATCCATTTGATACACTTTTTCTTTTTGTGTAAGCCAAAATACAAGGGGCAATAATAAACTGCCGAATCCTGTAATACACACAATTAATTGGCTTAAGTGTGTAATGACCAAAAGTTGATTGTCTTGTCGCATGATGATTGATTATTGATTGATACTTATTTGACGTGCGAATTAAAGAAATGTTACAACTTCTTATTAAATTATTTTGGCACCAAGTATTAGTATTGGACGCAAACCAATTTTAAAAGAACCTCCAGTTAGATTTAAGAAAACTAGGCTATGTATACTGCATTACCAAAAACGGAACATCGATATTAAAGGCGAATGTTTCAACATTGTGTCTTGTAAATAAACGCTCTAAGAAGGAGTGTTTTTTATTCATCATGGCCAGTATTTTAATATGATTGTCCGTAATATACTTATGTACGGTATTATACATTTCGCTGGTTGAAGTATCGATAAATTCGTGTTTGGCATTTTTAAAATCGGCATTAAAGAAACCCATATTATCACTGGCATTATAAGCCAAATGGTCTTGATCGGCAAGGTGAAGAATATCCAATTTTGAGTTTTCTAATGCTAATATCTCTTTTAATGGTTTAAATTCGCTTTTATTAAAGAGCTTTAAATTTGTGGTGGCAAAGGCAATTTTATTTATGCCTTTAAATTTACATCCGTCCGGAACAGCAAGCACGGGCATGTTGCAACGCTGTATAACCCGAACCGTGTTGCTGCCAAAAATTATTTTTTCCAATCCCGAAGCACCTTTGGTGCCCATAACTATTAAATCGACGTCATATGCTTTGGAGACCTGATTTATGGCATCGATAAAATTGTCATAATCTACCACAGAGTGAAACTGATGCTTTTTATTATGGTGTTTTTTTTCGATATCGGAAATTATATTTGAAATAGATTTTTTGGCAGCATCTATCAAGGTTTTATAAATGGTTGCTGATGAGGACACCACCATCATATCATCCGAAATAAAAGCGGATGCCTTTTGGACGTTCAGCAAGTAAAAACTACACTCAATATCTTTAAACAATGCAACGGCATAATCAATGGCATTTATTGAATTTTTAGAAAAATCTGTAGGCAATAATATGGTTTTCATAAGAATATAAAATGGATTACAATGTAAATATAGGATGGGTATAAAATTAAAACTATGACAATTATCAGTTGTATAGTATGTTACGTTTTTATCCCATAAAAAAATTAGCATAATATTATAAAGCATTGTATTTTTCGGCATAATAAATGCTACATAAAACGTTATAGGCATTAAAATTTTATTTATGATTCATAGATTTTTCTTCGTTTTATATCTTCTATCTTTCAGCTTAAACGCACAGAACAATGCCATAGCAGCCGGCGAAAAAATCACATTTACCGCAACCTATAATATGTCGGGTATTTTAACCGATATAGCCGAGGTTACCATGGAAACCAACAGTGTTAAAACTGCAAAAGCAACCTTGCTCAGATTAAAATGCACAGCGGCAACTTATAGCAAATGGGACAATTTTTTTAAGATTAGAGATTTATACGAAAGCTATGTTAGCCCTACAACATTAACGCCATATTTATACAAACGCGATATTAACGAAGGCAACTACTACAAGTTCATGAAATATACGTTTAGCCACAAAAACAATACGGTTAAATCGCAATTAAAAAAGAAAAACGACTACGAAGAAAATAAAGATATTGCCATAAATTCGGGAACAATTGATATTGTTACCGCACTGTACAAAGTACGGTTATTCGATTATAAAAACATGCCGGTTGGAACCAGCAAATCGCTAACTGTTATTTTTGACAGAGCAGAATTTAAAGGACAAATAACCTATTTGGGGAAAGAAACCATATCAACCGCCATTGGAAATAAAACCTGTTACAAGATAGCCATTGGCTCTAGTGAAACAGATGTTTTAAAAGGAAAAAACAGCAACTTTTTATGGCTTACAGCCGATGAAAATAAAATTCCCGTTTACGGAAAATTTAAAATCCCCGTGGGGAATGGCGAATTAAAAATAACATCCGCAACGGGTTTAAAACATTAATCATATGAAAAACATTCTTACAATTTTAGCTATTATAGCTTCGGTTTTAGCCGTTATACTAGCTGTTTTACCACTTTCAAATTTGGCCATAATACCATCTATTATCGCTCTGGTTTGTGGATTAATTGCATTTTATCTTTCAAAAAAAACAGGCGAAGTAAAAAAAATTATCCAATTCACTTTTTTACTTACCATAATAGCGCTGGCAATTACTACTTATAAATCGCTGTACAACACCAATGAAGTGACCAATACAGAGACTTTAGAGAACAAGGAAATAAAGTCTGAAGAAGAAGCTATTGAAGAGCTGAATGAATTGGATATTGATGACATTGAAATTGAAGATATCAACATTGAAGAATAAACAATTACTTCTTTTATTATATATTTGCAACCAATTTTAAAAAATGAAACGAGCATACTAAAAATTTTCTCGCCCCAAGAGAAGGATTAAATGCAAGTTACATGTGATTATTAAAGAAGTAATTTACACACATGAAAGCTTTTTGCATACTTATTACGTTTACCCTTGTTGGGACCTGTGCTACGACTAAATACTCCACAAAAATTGAAAACCTTAAAAGCAGTATTAAGCTGGCAGATAGTACGCTTGCCGTAAATTATGCGAATACGATAACAAAAAAAGAGCTGAGCACCCATTTATATAAATTTGCTTCGGATGAATTTAAAGGCCGAAAAGTGGGTGAAGCAGGCCAGAAAAAAGCGGCTCAATTTCTTAAATCCTATTATCAAAATGAAAATATAGGGTCTCCATTGGGCGGCTCTAACTATTATCAAACAATCCCATCTAGTTTTTTGTCCAATGAAATTAAAGCTTCAGAAAATGTTATGGCTTACGTTAAAGGTTCGGAAAAATCCGAAGAAGTCATCATTATTTCTGCGCATCTCGATCATTTAGGCGTTTCAGAAAACGGTGAAATATATAATGGTGCGGACGATGACGGCTCTGGAAATGTGGCTATCATGGAAATTGCCCAAGCATTTAATTTAGCAAAAAAAGATGGCAATGTGCCCAAAAGAAGCTTGTTGTTTATTCATTTTACAGCCGAAGAAATAGGCAAAAGAGGCTCCGAATTTTACACACAAAATCCCGTATTCCCTTTGGAAAACACCGTTGCAAACCTCAATATCGATATGATTGGTCGAGTTGACGATGCGCATTTAATCAATAAAAACTATATCTATTTAATTGGTTCGGACAGATTGAGCAAAGAGTTGCATTATACCTCAGAAAAAGTGAATGACTCTTATTTTAACATGAACCTAGATTATAAATATAATGTTGAAGGCCAAAGAAACAATTACTACAAACGATCGGACCATTACAGTTTTGCAAAGCACGATATTCCCGTTATTTTCTATTTTAACGGCGAACACGACGATTACCACGAAGTTACCGATACACCCGAAAAAATAGATTACAGCTTGCTGGAAACACGTACCAAACTCATTTTCGCAACGGCTTGGCAACTGGCCAATCAAGAGCATCGCATTACCAATGACGAAGACAGTGTTTTCTTAAAATAAGTATAATTACCCATTATATTTATTCTCTTTTATTTGTAATATATTTACACGAAAATTTATACATAATTATTAAACATGAAAAAATTAGGATTCCTTTTGTGCGCAGCTATTTTATTAGCTTCTTGTAGCAGTTCTCACAACAAAAAAGAAAAAAAAGACGTTACGGACTATGCAAAAACCATTACCCAAAGTGAGTTAAAAGAAATGCTTTACACCTATGCCTCAGATGAATTTGAGGGCAGGGAAACCGGTGAGCCCGGGCAAAAAAAAGCTATCGAATTTATTAAAAAACACTATGTGGACAATAAGATTCCATCGCCAATAGCAGACGGTGATTATTTTCAAGACATTCCGGAATCCTATTTTAACGGTAGAGCCAAAGCTTCTGAAAATGTATTGGCTTTTATAAAAGGCTCTGAAAAACCGGACGAAGTTATTGTAATATCGGCTCATTTGGATCATATTGGTATATCGTCCGATGGCGCGATAAATAACGGAGCAGACGACGACGGTTCTGGTACCGTCGCCATTTTAGAAATTGCCGAAGCTTTTAAAATAGCCGAAAAAGATGGTAACGGGCCCAAGCGTTCTATTCTTTTTTTACATGTAACCGGTGAAGAAATTGGCTTGTTCGGTTCGCGTTATTATACCGATGTCGACCCTGTTTTTCCCTTAGCAAATACCGTAGCTAATTTAAATATAGATATGATTGGGCGCGTAGACCCAAAACACGAAAACGGAGATAATTATCTGTACTTGATTGGTTCGGACAAACTGAGCCAAGAATTGCACGAGGTTTCGGAAGCCGTTAACAAAAAATATGTAAACCTGGAATTAGACTATACGTATAACGATGAAAACGACCCCAACCGTTTTTATTACCGATCTGACCATTACAATTTTGCAAAAAACAATGTGCCCGTTATCTTTTATTTTAATGGTACACATGCCGATTACCACCGCCCTTCGGACACACCAGATAAAATAAACTACGAATTTTTAGAAACGCGCACCCAACTTATTTTCTATACCGCTTGGGAACTGGCTAATCGGGATGAACGGGTAAAGGTGGATTTAAAAGCATCGTAATTGCTGAATCTTAGTATATTAAATAACCCAGCTATTATATAATAATGAAAAGAATATTATTTATGGGAATCTTAGCTCTTTTAGGTTGTAAGAATAATTCAGCACCAAAAAATCCTCCTTTTGAAGAACAATTTCAAATTTTTAAAGATTTAGGTTTCAAATTAAACGAAGAAACAAACAAATCAGATCTGGAAAGATGGGATAAACAAGATTTTATTGACGAACCCTTTTCCTTAATGTATATGACTCTTGGTCAAACAATAGAAAGGGAGCCATGGAAACCTTTAACTAATAGATGTTGGGATTTTGATACTGAAGCTATTGAAGATCATGGTTCGTATGTTGATATCATTAAAAACCTCGAACGAATTACTAGAGGTGAATTAATTTTTGAAAATATCAAAGATTATGTTGATATAGAAGAAGAAAAAGCTTGGATTTCATTTACCGTCTCTGGAAAAGATTATAAATGGGATTTAAAGATTGATAATGATTGGGTTGACGTTGATTTGTTTTCAAAAATTGTTGAATTAACCAAAAAAAATAAGTCAAAGGGAAGATATACATACTTTGATACTGGCGGACAAAATGCAGTTTTAGGATTTGAGACACCGGAAAGCTTGAAAGAAATAAAGCGTAAAACAGGTTTGAAAATAACATGGCTATAAACTAAACTACTAAAAACATTAAATTGATTTAAAACAAACAAATTTAAACCCACAAAAAAAGCCTTTCAATATCTTGAAAGGCTTTTGCTTTTTGGGTGGAAGACCGGATTCGAACCGGCGACCCTTGGTACCACAAACCAATGCTCTAACCAACTGAGCTACAACCACCATGTGTTTTTTATATAAAACTTTAAAAAAGTTTTTACAAAAGGAGCGCTCCAACCAAAAGAAAGAACAGCGCCAAGTGTTTTATTTTAAAACTTTAAAAAAGTTTTGTAAAAGGAAAGCTTTTATTAATAAATAAAGCTACCCTATAATGTGCATTTTGTAATGCGTTTGCAAATGTATATTATTTAGTATTTACTGCAAAGTATTTCTGTGTTTTTTTAAGAATAATTTTCATTTCAAATCAAACAAACTATCCACGGCAATGTACCTATCCACGGTAAAGCCTTCGGCATATTCAACGCCAACCAAACGCCCTAAATCCTTGGCCCTGTAATTAATACTATCGGTAAAGTTTTTACTGGATATTGGTGTTTCAGGTTCTTTGCTCGAGGCATCATAAAACTGTGTTTTATAGGCCATAACCGCTTTCATTTTTACCTCCATATAATTAGAGACATCAACAACCAAATCAGGTTCTAAATTTTTCCATTGTATATAATGATACACTTGTTTTGGTCGCCACGGACTTTGTACATTGCCATCAACGGTAGTCTCAATTTTTATCAAACCGCTTAAAAAACAAGCATCGCTTACTAATTTACTGCCTTTACCGTGGTCAATGTGCCTATCATCAATCGCATTGCATATCACAAGTTCTGGCTTGTATTTACGAATCATTTTAATAATTTCAAGCTGATGCTGTTTATCATTTACAAAAAAACCATCCGCAAACCCAAGGTTTTCCCTTACGGAAATACCCAAAATTTCAGCAGCATTTTTAGCTTCGGTCGCTCTTGTTTCTGCCGTTCCACGGGTTCCCAATTCGCCTTTTGTGAGGTCTAAAATACCCACCTTTTTACCGAGGGCAATTTCTTTTGCCAGAGTAGCACCGCAACCCAATTCAACATCATCCGGATGCGCACCAATGGCTAAAATATCTAATTTCATCGTTAAATTTATTAATCTTAAAAAGTCAAAAATAGCTTTTTAAGATTGTTATTTTCTCAATTTTTATTCATTTTTTTAAATAATTAAATCTAATTATTCAATAAAAATTAGCAAATCCACAAAACCCACTATTACGAAAACGTCTTCGTAAACACTATTCATGGCTTTTGTTTGATAAATATAACAATAATTGAAAAATAACCACTCTGGCAAAAGCATGACATTAGTCATAATTCTAAACGTATATCTACCGTAATTTTATACTACAATCATTAAGGCACGAGGAAACGTACCAAAACCAAAAAAGAATTACATCGTATGATCTATTTAATGCTCATCATATTAACCATTACCATCGCACTTTTTGTTTGGGGCAAATTTACTCCAGATATCGTCGCTCTAATATCCATGATAAGTTTGTTTTTAACTGGCATTTTAGATGCTACCGAAACCCTAAGCGGGTTTAGTAACCCAACGGTTATTATGATTGCGGCATTATTTATAATTGGCGAAGGTATTGCACAAACCGGTTGGACGGCCATGGCCGGTAAAAAGTTTGTGGAGTGGGCAGGAAAAAGTGTTCCTAAATTACTCGTTATTGTAACGCTTGGGGCTGGTGTGTTATCGGGGTTTGTTAGCAACACGGGTACCGTGGCTACTTTAATGCCTTTAACCATTTCATCGGCTTGGAGCATTGGTACCCTACCCTCAAAAATGTTAATGCCCGTTGCTTTTGGGTCGAACACGGGCGGGTTGTTAACCTTAACCGGAACACCTCCAAACATTATTGCCAGTAACGCCTTAATAGAAGCTGGTTTTGAAGGGTTTTCATTCTTTGAATTTGCTTTAATCGGCTTACCGCTACTTTTAATAGCATTGGTGTACTTTAGATACATAGGCTACAAACTTTTACCCAAAAACAAAACAAACAACAAACCCGTAAATATTGAATCTACTTTACACAATTGGATTGAAGCTTATAAAATAGATAGCGGCTATTACCGCTTGCGTATACGCTCTTTATCGCCACTTATAAACACAAAATTAGAAGATTGGCATTTAGAAAAAGATTATAACGTGTCTGTTATTCGATTAAAAAGAAGACACCCAAATGTATTAAAAGGGATTCCTCAATTTGAAGAGTTTCCAGATACCGAGACCGAATTACGCTATCACGATATTATTACCGTAAAAGGCGAAACCGAAGCTATTAATAAGCTGATGATTACTTTCAGGTTAGGGCTTTTACCGCTAGAACCTATTACCGACGAATTGAAAAACAACCTTATTAATCAAGAGGTGGGCATGACCGAAGTGATTGTAAACCCAAATTCCATACTCGTAGGTAGACAATATAAATTAGGCGATTATTTTAAACGCTACGGTATTCAGCTTTTGGCAGCATCAAGAAACAACAAGCCTTTAGAGGAAAAAGAAATTACCGTAAAAGCTGGTGACGCCTTTTTAATACGAGGCACTTGGGAACATATTGACGATTTAAAAAAACAACACGAAAACCTAGTTATTATCGGTAGTCCGGAAGGTATGGCAAAAAACGTGGAACGTTTAAGCACAAAATCCTATATCGCTCTAGGCTCATTAACACTTATGATTGTGTTTATGGTATTTAAAATTGTACCGGGCTCCATTGCAGCATTAATTTCTGCAGGTATTATTTTACTAACGGGATGCGTTCCAATAACCAAAGCCTATAAAGGCATTAGTTGGACAAGCGTTGTAATGATTGCGGCCATGATACCCATGGGCATCGCATTGCAAAAAACAGGAACCGCGCAAATTATTGCCAATGGACTGGTAGATTATTTAGGCGCAATTCATCCGGTACTACTGTTAGGCGGTGTGTTTTTACTAACCACCACGTTTAGTCAAGTTATAAACAACTCAGCAACAGCTGTATTAATGGCGCCTATAGCCATTTTAGCAGCTAGCTCTTTAAACCTATCGCCAGAACCGTTTATGATTGTGGTTGCCATAAGTGCATCAACAGCGTTTTTAACACCAATTGGTACCACAACAAACGCTATGGTAATGACAGCAGGTGGCTATAAATTTATGAATTACCTGAAAGTTGGTGCCCCATTACTTTTGGTGTTCTTTATAATATCGATGATACTCGTGCCAATTATTTGGCCATTTTAAAATAAATAAATTATTAGTAGGAACCTTTAAATCGATTAAAAATGAAAACAGCAGGAACAGTTCAAAACGACAAAAACCTAGAAAGGTACGGCCTAAAAGATGTAACAGTAAACTGGAACTTATCACCAGAAGAACTTCAAAAAATTACTGTTGAAAAAGGTATGGGGAAAGAAACAGCAAACGGAACACTTGCTATAAATACTGGTAAATTTACCGGTCGGTCGCCTCAAGATCGTTTTTTAGTAAAAGACGATTATACAGAAGATAAAGTATGGTGGGGAAAAACCAATAAACCAGTATCTCCTGAAAATTTCGACAAGCTTAAAAACGAAATAATCAAATACCTATCCGGAAAAGAAATTTACGCCAGAGATGGTTACGTATGTGCAGAGCCAGAGTTTAGAACCAATATTAGAACGGTAACCGAATTACCGTGGTCTAACCTATTTGTGTACAATATGTTTTTAAGACCCAGTTTAAAAGAGCTGGAAAACTTTGAAGAAGATTGGTTGATTCTTTGTGCACCGGGTTATGTGTGCCCAGACCCCAAAGCTTTTGGTATCCGTCAAGGTAACTTTTCAATACTAAACTTTACACAAAAAATAGCTTTAGTTGGTGGATCTGCCTATACAGGCGAAATGAAAAAAGGTATTTTCTCTGCATTAAATTTAATTTTACCAACCGAACACAACGTACTGCCAATGCACTGTTCTGCAAACGTAGGTAAAAAGGGAGACACCGCTATTTTCTTCGGATTGTCAGGCACAGGAAAAACCACTTTATCGGCTGATCCGGAACGTAAATTAATTGGTGACGATGAGCACGGTTGGACAAAAGACAATACCATCTTTAATTTTGAAGGCGGATGTTATGCCAAGGTAATCGACCTTACCGAAGAAAAAGAACCAGACATTTTTAGAGCCGTTAAACCAGGTGCTTTACTTGAAAACGTGATATTTAAAGATAATGGCGAACCTGATTATGAAGATAGTAGCATCACACAAAACACGCGTGTAAGCTACCCCATTTATCACATCGATAATATTCAGGAAACGCTTTACGCGAACAACCCAAAAAACATCTTCTTTTTAACCTGTGATGCTTTTGGCGTACTGCCTCCGGTATCTAAATTAACTCCAGGTCAAGCGGCTTACCACTTTATTTCTGGATACACCGCAAAAGTGGCAGGAACCGAGGCTGGCATTACAGAACCCGTTCCATCGTTCTCAGCTTGTTTTGGCGAACCATTTATGCCATTACATCCCACTGTTTACGGCGAAATGCTAAGTAAAAAAATGACAGAAGCCGGGGTTAATGTTTGGTTAATCAATACAGGATGGAGCGCGGGACCTTATGGTGTTGGTTCTCGTATAAAATTAAAATATACAAGAGCTATGATTACGGCTATTCTTAACGGAGAATTAGATAATGTAGATTACGACCAAAACTTTATTTTTGGCTTACACATGCCAAAATATTGCCCAGGTGTACCATCAGAGATTTTAGACCCGATGAACACATGGTTACAAAAAGGCGCTTATGTGGGCAAAGCTATTCATTTAGCACACTCATTCCATTTAAACTTTGAGAAATTTGCTGCACAAGCCTCTGATCAAATTATTGAAGGTGGACCGCTAATTGATCAACATCACCAATTAAACGAACACTTTTAATAGGTTCTTATTTAAGCATAAAAGGAGCTCTTTTTTTGAGCTCCTTTTACTTGCCAATACATCATAAAATTTTAAATTTGAAAAATGAAAAAACTATTACTTTTATTAAGCCTTTTAATGGTTTTCAACTTTAGTTATGCCCAAATAAATCCAGAAGATAAACTAGGAACTTGGTACGAGTTAGGAAGCAATCACAAAATTTCAGATAAAGCAAGTATCGATACCTATACCCAATTATGGCTTTATGAGCTTAATGATAATTTCAATTTCCTTTTGTTCAAGTTAGGTTACAATTATCATTTTACCCCCAAATTAACGGCAACCATGTATTTGGGCTATTCGGATTTTGATGGCAACATAAACATGAGTTCACCTCATACTTACGAAAGCCGCATAACCGAACAAATTACATTTAAACATAAATTAAGTAAAATTCCACTAGATCATAGACTACGAGTCGAGCATCGTTTCTTCAGAAAACACAATTCTAAACCAAAAGCAGCAAGGTTGCGCTACAGGCTCGGTACTAAATTCGACTTAAACAAGTCTGTATTTGTTCGTATATCCAACGAACTTTTACTCACGCCCAAGTTTAGCAACACGCCAGAAAACAGATTTTATACGGGATTAGGTTTTAACTTTTCAAAATCCCAGAACATACAGTTGGGTTATATGAATAGAAACACGTCCAGCAAAGCAAACTTACACAGGATACAAGTTGGCATGTTTTTTAAAACAGATTTTAGGAAGAACAAAAGCTAATCTTGAGCAGCTTGCCACGGCCTAAAAACACCGCGCCATATTACCTATTTTTTAAAAGTCCAAGCCACAATTCTGGAAATTTTATGGCCCTGTCCCATACTAATGGTTTTAATATCGGTTGCTCCTAATTTTTTTAAAGAGGCGTACATTCCTTTTACTAAATCTTTTTTAGATACTAACGTGGTAAACCATGTACATTGCGTTTTAAATAAAGAACTTTCATATAAATAATTGTGGATAAACGCTTTTTCGCCGCCGCTGTACCAAAGTTCGTTATGTGTGCCAGCAAAATTTCTAACAATCGTTTCTTCTGCTCTATTTAATCCTTTAAGTTTTCTTGTTGTGGCTTCTAAAGCTTCGGCTTCCGATTTATAAAAAGGCGGATTGCATATTGACGCTGAAAACCTATCGTCTTTATTAACAATTCCATTAAATATTTTCGAAGTATTAGTTTGATGTCGAAACTGAATTTTATGGTTTAATTCGTTTTTATCTATAATTTTTTGAGCCGTTTTAATTGAGGATTTATCAATATCTGTGGCGACAAAATGCCAGTTATATTCGGCAACGCCCAAAATAGGATAAATGGCCGTGGCACCGGTACCAATATCCAAAACACTAATGTCCTCATTTATGTTTGAAGCTTTAAGCAAATCGGATAAATGGTGAATATAATCCACACGACCGGGAATTGGCGGACATAAATTGGTGTCTGGAAAATCCCAAAAAATAATATTGTAATGGTGTTTCAATAAAGCCGTATTTAATGCTTTTACTGCTTTGGGATTTGCAAAATCTATGGTTTTGGTTTCGTGTTTATTTACAAATACAAACGCTTTTAATGCTGAGTGTGATTCGCATAAAGCTTCTAAATCGTATCCCGATTTGTGTTTATTCTTTGGATGGAACTTTGGATTTGCTTTGATAATTATAAATTTAAATCGTCTAACTCGTCTTTAATTATTTTTGAACTATTTTTTCTTTGTTTTTTAATCCTTTCAGATTTGTTTTTTGCTTCAAAACTATTTTTATCAGAATTAAAATGTATCGATTTTTCGGTTAGTGCAGAACCTTGTTTGATCATTAATCCGTTATAACGACAGTCATCATAACCACAATTGTGCTTTGAATAATCCCCAAAATTCCTGTGATTAATTCTTTTTTCAGATAAAATATTTTGCTGGTTTTTCTTTATGTCTTCCCAAATTTTACCCTCGTCAGCAACCGTCATTTCCTTGCCTAAAGTAATTAAACTAAAATATGTTAAAGGGTCTTTTAATTGATAAAACTGAAATGTCTTTCCAAAAAACTGATTGGCATAATCTCTAATTTCTATCCTATCATTAGTATTAAGTTTTTCGTTTTCGCAAAGCGATCGATACAATCCCAAGGTATTAAAATCGGAATATTTTTTATAATTATCCAGATAATGAATATACTCAGATTTATTAAGTGTATTAAATGGCTTTCCTATTTTCATTTTACAATTTCTATTTTACACATCTACCTTTTTCCAATGCCCTTTTTTAAACCAAATAATAGCAATAATAGCTATTAAAACCTCAGCCAAAGTGATTGCCCAAAACACGCCTGCAGGTCCCAAATCTAGCGTAATTGCCATAACATAAGCAAACGGAAATTGCAACAACCAAAAGCACACAAAGTTAATATAAGTAGGCGTTTTAGTATCGCCCGCTCCATTAAATGCGTTGATAACCACCATGCCGTAACCGTAAACTTCGTAAGACTAACTCATATAAAATGTAGAGACAGAACCTTTAAATTGGTTGTAAGACACTTCTTACTGTATGTGTTAGAATGGTATTAATACCCTTTTTTGGATTTGCCCAGGGTCATTATATTTTTGATTTCTAATTTACAAAACAAAACCAAGCTAAAAGCGTTTGGAGATAACTTTTAAAAACTGAAAGAACTAAGTTTTAAAAAATTAGTTAACTTTAAAGTATTAATCAACTGAGTAATGAATAATATCTTAACTAGAAGCTAATGAATTTTTCCAATCGTTTTAGAGTCGTTTGGTTACTCTTAATTCTAATGGTAAGCATTAATGGGTGTAAGAAAACAAAAGGTTTTTTTAAAAGACCTATTGAGGCTGAAGATATTGAAATAATAATGGAAAATATTAGAGTTGATGACGAAGGTGAAGGTGAAGAAGAAGGCGAAGACGAAACTACCGTAGAAATTGTAAAATATACTATTACAATCTATGTAGACCAACCAGGAGGAGGTGGTAATAGAAGTATGTATGAGTTTGGGCTTGGTGGATTAGATACCGGACATGCATTCGTGAAGCTTGAAACCGAAGATGCCAATGGTGTGAAAAATGCCATAACTCTGGGCTTTTATCCAGAGGTCACTCCAGGACGTCATACTCTTGAAGTTGGTGGTCATATCTCTGATGATACTCATAGAATAGTCGATAATAATTACGAAGTATCAAAAACCTATGAAGTCATACAGGAAAATTTCATCAAGGCCAAAGACTACATGGAGTCTATACGCACAAGCAAAAAGAAGTATCATGCAAACGATTATAATTGTGCCGATTTCGCAATTCAAACAGCCAAGGCCGCTGGGATAGATGTTCCGGATACGCAAGCCACTTGGACCTATACACCTCCATTTGAAGATACCACTTTCTCAGGTACAGCATCAAGTCCCGGTAATTTAGGTGAAGATTTGAGATAATAACAAAACTAAAACGACTTTTAAATTAGAGTAAAAATGAGACACATCAAGGATATAATAAAATTAACAATAATACTGCTTATGGTTTCTTGTTCTAATAAAGCCGATCAAATTAATGCTTTTCACACTTCATTAGATAGCACTGATGTAGATAGTGTCCTCACTGATTACTTTGATTATCCTGATGAAGCCAGTAAAGACAATTTAAAATCTGCGTATTCACCACTATTTAATTTGATTCGAACCAATATATCACTAGGCCCTTATAAAGTATTAAAATATAAAGATGCGGTATCGGAATGGGCAGATGTATCTAAGATTACTACAGGCATCAAACCATCTAAAATATATGTGGTTAAATATGCTAATAATGAGCTGTTATATGTTCGCCTTTCTGGAAAAAAAATTCGGTCACTTATCCCAATACAAAAAGGTAATGTTATAAGTGGTTGGTTGTAACCCTTACACCTCTACCCTTTTCCAATGCCCTTTTTTAAACCAAATAATAGCAATAATGGCTATTAAAACCTCAGCCAAAGTGATTGCCCAAAACACGCCTGCAGGTCCAAAATCTAGTGTAATTGCAATAACATAAGCAAACGGCAATTGCAACAACCAGAAGCACACAAAGTTAATATAGGTAGGCGTTTTAGTGTCGCCCGCACCATTAAATGCGTTGATAACCACCATGCCGTAACCGTAAAAAATATAACCGGCAGCTATAACACGCAAGCATAAACTACCATATTTTACAACATCTGGCGTGGCATTAAACAGCACAATAATCTCTGGCGCAAACACCAAATAAATTACAGATACAATACCCATAAAAATAGCGGAATATTTTCCTGTTTTCCAAACGGATTGTTCGGCACGTTCCGGTTGTTTGGCCCCTAAATTTTGCCCTACCAAAGTGGCAGCAGCATTACTCATGCCCCATGCTGGCATTAATGTAAACATCATAACACGAATGGCAATGGTGTAACCCGCTAAAACTTCGCTGCCAAATTCACTCATAATCCTCATTAAAAACACCCAGGACGATGTGCCGATTAAAAACTGACCAATACCGCCCAATGATACCTTTATTAAATTCAGCATCACACCAGCGCGAAGGATTAAATCTTTAACCCCGATTTTAATTTTACTGTAACCGTAAAACAAAATAACCAATTGAAAAACCACTGCGGTACCACGACCAATGGTTGTGGCAATAGCGGCACCTTCAACACCGTAAGCCGGTACGGGCCCGAATCCAAAAATAAATATCGGGTCTAAAATAATATTCAATCCGTTTGATAAAATAAGCGTCCACATCGCTACCGATGCATCGCCCGCACCCCTAAAAATAGCGTTGATTAAAAACAGCAACATAATGGTTACATTACCGCCCAAAAGCACTTGGGTATAGCCATAACCTTCGGCAATAAGGTCGGGTTCTGCTCCCATTAAGCTCAATATTTCTTTAGGGTAAATGATGCCGATTACGCTAATAATGGCGGCCACAAATACACCCAAAAATATAACTTGAACGGCCGCGTTAGATGCGCCTTTTATATCGGTTTCGCCAACACGTCTCGCCACAACTGCCGTTGCCGCCATACTTAAACCTATGGCAACGGCGTAAACCAAAGTAATAACAGACTCGGTTAAACCTATGGTTGCCACGGCATTTACACTTACTTGCGATACGTACATAATATCGACTATCGCAAAAATGGATTCCATGAGCATTTCCAAAATCATGGGAATAGACAGCATAAAAACCGCCTTACGTATACTGCCAGAAGTAAATTCCTGGTCTTTGCCCGTAACGGCTATTTTAAAATATTGGATGAATTGTTTTAGTGAAATTTTATTGGATTGCATTTTGAAAAAATATAAAATATAGACTTAACTAAACACAGCTATTTGCGCTTAGTGATTTTTTGGTTCGAGTGAATCTCGGTACAGATCGGAAGTCAAATTATGCAATCATAAGACCGCAAATATTATAAATTAATTTAAAACTACAAAATGCACCTAGGGAATTTGTGCTATATGGCATATCTTCGCCAAAATTTTTTCGATATGTTAAAAGCTGTTATTTTTGATATGGACGGTGTAATTGTTGATAGCGAGCCCTTGCACCACAAGGCCTATCAAAACATGTTTAATGATGTAAATATTGAGGTATCTGATACGCTTTACCAATCGTTTACCGGTCAAGCCACCTTACCTATTTGCCAAACGTTGCGCGATACTTTTAATCTTAATGAAAGTCCGGAAGAATTAGTTGCCATCAAACGAAGGCACTTTAAATACTTATTTGATAATGATGATAGCTTTCAATTGATTGAAGGTGTTTTGGAATTGATTAAAGATTACCATGAAAATGGCTTAAAATTAGTATTGGCCTCTTCGGCATCGATGCCTAATATCAATAGGATTTTTACACGGTTTAACCTGGATCCTTATTTTATAGATAAACTTAGTGGTGCCGATTTAAAAGCCTCAAAACCACACCCTGAAATTTTTATTAATGCCGCTAAAGCTTCGGGTTTTGAACGCGAGAATTGTATGGTTATCGAAGATTCTACCAATGGGATAAAAGCCGCCAATGCTGCCCATATTTTTTGTGTTGGATATGACAGTAAACATTCTAAAAATCAAGATTATTCAACCGCTAATAAGGTGATTAGCGATTTCAACGAGATTCGGTTTTCAGAAATAAAAAGTATATTTTAATTTCTGTCGAGCAAAAAATCACTTTGGTGTTAAAAACATGAGGCTATCTAAAATGTCAAATTCTATGTCATATTGAACTTATCGAAATATTTTACTTTTTGATAATCAAGATCGGTTTCGACAAGCTCAACCTGACAAATTTAATTCAAAAGACTTTTTAGACGGCCTCTTTTAAATTTATAATGTTTCCTTCAACCACTTAAAGAATTCTGTTTGCCAAACAATGGCATTCTGTGGATTAAGAATCCAGTGATTTTCATCAGGAAAATAAAGTAATTTACTTTTTATATCCATCAATTGTGCCGCTTGAAATGCGGCTAAACCTTGCTCGATAGGCACGCGGTAATCTTTACCTCCTTGAATAATCAATATAGGTGTGTCCCATTTTGAGACCATATTAATGGGATTAAATTCATTATAAGCCTTTTGGGCTACTGCATTGTCTTTGTCCCAATAACTGCCTCCCCAATCGTGATTTACAAAAAACAGTTCCTCGGTTGTGCCGTACATGGTTCGGTTATCGAAAACCCCATCGTGCGAAATAAAGGTTTTAAAGCGTTTGTTGTGCATGCCGGCTAAATAAAACACAGAATACCCACCAAAACTGGCGCCAATGGCGCCTAGTCTGTCGTTATCAATATAAGGTTCCTTGGCAAGATCATCAATGGCACTTAAATAATCGTCAATTACCTGTCCGCCCCAATCTTTGCTAATTGCTGCATTCCACTCTACGCCATGCCCTGGCATGCCCCGGCGGTTTGGAGCAACAATAATATAGCCTTGTGAAGCCATAAGTTGAAAATTCCAACGGTAAGAATAGAACTGCGACAAAGGCGATTGTGGACCACCTTGTGCATATAATAAAGTTGGGTATTTTTTTGAAGCATCAAAATTTGAAGGTAAAATAACCCAAACCAACATTTGCTTATTATCGGTTGTGGTGACATAGCGCTTTTCGATTTTTGGCATATCGATTTTACTGTAAAAATCGGTATTAACATTTGTAATTTGATTGAAAGTTTTCTTCTTCAAATCAAAACTAAAAACCTCAGCGGCATGATTCATATCGGTGCGTGTCACTAAAAGTTCGTTCTTGGTTTCAGAAATAATGCCAGTCACATCAAAACGACCTTCAGACAATTGCTTTACCGTTGGTGCGATGCGTTTTTTACCCGGATAATTAACCACAAATAATTGGATGGTACCATCTACCGGAGCGGTAAAATAAATGTGTTTACCATCGTTACTCCACTTATAGCTTCTTACCGTGCCATCCCACTGTGCCGTTAGGTTTTGCTCAACGCCGTTTTCTAAAACTACAATATCGTTTTTGTCGCTTTCGTAGCCTTCCGTTTTCATTTGCAACCACGCTAATGCGCCTAAACTTGAGAAATTCGGACTTACATCGTATCCAAGATTTTTTTCCGTGATATTGGTGGTTGTTTTCGTAGCTAAGTCGTATTTATAAATATCGGTATTCGTACTTGTAGCGTAGGCTTTTCCTTTTAATTTTTTACTCACGTAATAAATGCTTTTGCTGTCCGGAGCCCAAATATAATCCTCGTCGCCTCCAAAAGGACGTTGCGGACTGTAATAAGGTTCGTTGGGCATAATATCGATAGCCTGCTCATCAGATGCGTTTTTTTCTTTGTAGAATACGTGATTGTAATTTCCGTCGTTCCAAGTATCCCAATGTCTGTTATCCAAATCGGTAAAAATGTAGGCATCGGACTTTGGTAAAGATTGATACACATCCTTACTGTGTATCGCTTCGATTGCAACCGGTTTATCAAACATGTGATATTGACCATCGGGCGATGTGTTTTTATCTGCAACAGCAACATCTTCTTTAGTTATTTTTTCAGCCTCTCCCCCTTTTATGGCTATTTTATAATAGCTATAATCGAACCCATTGGTTGCCATATTTGGGGTGCTTACGCGATAAAACAATTCATCACCTTGACCGTTTAAACCTAAAACACTTAGGCGTTCTACCTGCCACAGGCGCTCTGGAGTCATTAATTCTTGCCCTTGAACTACGAGGCCGCTTAAGAAAAGCCAAAATAATAATACAAATGTTCTCATGGATTTTAATTTAAATAATACGTTGATTTAAAATTTATTCTTAAAAAATTACTCTAATCTATATAAAGTATCAAAGATAAACATATATATAGTATTTTAAGATTAGCTTGCTTAACAAATCGAGAGTTTGTATCGCTTTTGGTTTGGAATTAACGTAAAAATGACTTTTCGTAAAAAGACCTTAACAACAGTTGTTATTTAGGGTTTTCATTAGCCTTTTTAACAATAGCTTTTAATCTCTCTTTTCGCAAAGCTTCTTCGGCTTTCTTCTTATTCTTTTTCTGAGCCATTAACTTAGAATGTTTCGCCTTATTTTTAGTGTTTTTATCACGTCCTGTTTTTGCCATGTTTACTTTTTCGATTTTAACAACGTATTCTGTTCTTCCATTAAATCGGTAAGTTTTGATAGCAACTCAATGTCTTTGGGCGTTGTTACGGTTTTATCTTTTGCATCGTGTGCTTTATTGCGCAATCTATTCATAAACTTAACCACAATAAATACCGTAAATCCTATAATAATAAAATCGATAAAAGCCTCGCCCAAAGCACCGTAACCTATGGCCACTTCGTTTTTAAGAATCGTGCCGTCTGCTTTTTCAACCGCATCTCGAAGTATAATGCGTTTTTCATGAAAATTTACACCATCGGTCAATAAGGATAATGGTGGCAAAAACACCTTTTTCACCAATACGTCAACCACTTTATTAAAAGCGGCACCAATTATAATACCTATGGCCATATCCATCATGTTCCCCTTTACGGCAAACTCTTTAAATTCCTTAAATAACTTCATTTTATTCTTTTTAAAAATTATTGTGCAAAGGTATTTGTTTTAAACTGAGTTCGAAAAAAAGCAAATCATATTTTTGTTTCGTGTATGCATATAGCAATGCCTTCTTTAAAGTAGATGTTTTGGATTATCTGCAAAACAAATGATATTTCATATTATTAGTCTTAAGGCTAATATTTTCAATTATTAGTTTAATAGCTAATAATTTTGTTTTCTTGAATAAAAATGTATACATTTGAATTATATATTTTACTAAACCTATGACAAGTATAATAACAGGCGATATTATAAATTCAAAAAAGAGCTCTCCAAAATTGTGGTTACAGGCACTTAAAACTATTTTGAATAATTATGGCAATTCGCCTTTAACATGGGAAATATACAGGGGCGACAGTTTTCAATTAGAAATCGATCCAAAAAACGCATTAAAAGCTTGTGTTTTAATTAAAGCAACCATAAAACAATTTGAAAATATTGATGTAAGATTAGCCATTGGCATTGGTGACAAAACCTATAAATCTGATAAAATTACGGAATCTAACGGCAGTGCTTTTGTAAACTCCGGTGAGTGTTTTGAATCACTTAAAAAAACAACGCTCGCAATAAAATCACCTTTTGATGAGTTTGACACCACCATAAACATCATGCTAGAGCTTGCGCAATTAATTATAAATAATTGGACAAGCACCTCGGCAATTCTTGTAAAAACCACTTTAGAAAACCCAGACTTAAACCAAAATCAATTGGCAGAAATTTTAGACAGAACCCAAGGCAATATTAGCCAAGGCCTTAAACGCGCAGGTTACGATGAAATCTCTAAGCTATTGCACTATTACAAATCCCAAATACAACACTTATGTTAGCACTATTTATAAAACTAATATTGGCGCACTTTATAGGCGATTTTTTATTGCAGCCCCAAAAATGGGTAACCCATAAAGAAACACACAAACACAAATCCAAATTCCTGTACTGGCATATTTTAGTGCATTTGGGCGCTTTAATTTTAGTATTGCAAGCCAATTTTAGTTATTGGTTGGGTATTTTAATTATTCTAATCTCACATTATCTTATCGATGTCATAAAGCTTCACCTAAAACAAATACTCAATAACAGGTTGCTTTTTGGCCTAGACCAACTCGCCCATTTCATAATAATCGCCTTGGTAGTTAGCATTTACGAGCCTTATCAATTTACCATAGACGCATTTTACCATCCCGCCTTTTTATTGCTAATAACAAGTTTGTTGGGCGTAACCGTGGTATCGTCCATAATTATGAGAACCATCATATCAAAATGGTATTTAAAAGAAGATAGCAACGAAGAATCCTTAGAAAACGCCGGTGCATACATTGGCATGCTGGAACGCCTGTTTGTTTTCGCCTTTATCGTCACACAACACTGGGAAGGCATTGGCTTTTTACTGGCCGCAAAATCGGTGTTTCGCTTTGGCGATCTATCAAAAGCTAAAGACCGAAAACTAACCGAATACATACTCATAGGCAGTTTGTTAAGTTTTGGACTCGCCATTTTATTCGGACTTGGCTACGGTTTTGTTTTAAGATTAATAGGAAATTAATAATTAGGGCGTTACCCCGAGGGGTCGGGCTTTCGGCAGTCGCTTCCTCCTGCGTCGGCGAGCTCCAACAAATGCCTCAATCCCTAACGCGGGCAAATCCGCAATATACCGTAATCTAGCAGTATTAAACTTTCAAATCCGCTAAGTTTAGCGTTTAAAAGAAACCCATAACAAAAAGGAAAATCAACTTGTAAATTTTAAAAAACAAGCTTAAAATTCTACACTAAGAAGTTGAACGGATGCCAAAACATTTCAAACAAACAGATTCCTGCTTTCGCAGGAATTTATTTCTTATAATGCTTCGCATAGCCGCGATAAGCAAAAAACCCTAAAACAGCCACAATAGCACAAGCTATTAATATAAACTTAACACTTACTATTTGGTCGCCACTCGCGTAAGAATGCAATCCTGCCAAATAGAAATTCACTCCAAAGTAAGTCATTAAAATACTGGAAAACGCCACGATAGACATTAAGTTAAAAAACCAGCGTCCGCGCAACCCAGGAATCAATCGCATGTGTATTACAAAAGCATAAACCATAATGCTAATAAGCGCCCATGTTTCCTTTGGGTCCCAACCCCAATAGCGCCCCCAGCTTTCGTTAGCCCACATACCGCCTAAAAAGTTGCCAATAGTTAGCATTACCAAACCTACGGTTAAAGCCATTTCGTTAATTATGGTAAGCTCTTTAATGTTTAAATCCATTTTGGTTTTGTTTTCTTTGGTGGTGAAAATCATCAATAATAATGATACCACACCTAAAATCATCCCCAATGCAAAGGGCCCATAGCTTCCAACAATAATAGAAACATGAATCATCAACCAATAACTATTAAGAACCGGTTGTAAATTGGCAATGGCTGGATCCATCCAATTCCAATGCGCAATCATTAAAATCATAGCTGTTACAAAAGCTGTTGCGGCTATGGTTAAATCACTTTTTCTACCAAAGGCCAAACCAAAAAACATGGTTGCCCAAGCCACGTAAATCATAGACTCGTAAGCATCACTCCACGGCGCATGCCCAGAGATGTACCAACGCGCAATCAAACCTGCTGTATGCAATAAAAACAAACCGAGAATTACAAATTTTAAGGTGTTTATGGTTATGTTTATCCCCTTGCTCTTTTCTTTAAATATTTGAACAATCAATACTATAAACAGTAGCGTTCCCGCGTACATGTACCAACTGTATAGCTTCTTAAAAATATCGTATTTATTGTATAAAACCTCGGTGTTTATCTTTTTATCGCTCAGCATAACATCAGCGCCATATTGGTGCTGTGTCTTTTTAAAGGCTTCTAAAAGTTTTGAAGCTTCAGAGAAATCACCGGATTGTTTCGATTTATTGAGCGTAAACAAATAGGCTCTAAAGCCGTTTTTAATAAAATTTCCGTAAAGCGAATCTTCAATTTTATCTTTTACTTCTTTATCAGTTCTGTAATCGTAAGCCGAAATCCATTTGTTATTATAATCATTTGGAATAGGAAATATTTTCAACGACATCCCTTCAACGGCATTATACAATAAACTAACACGTTGGTCGGTTTCCTTAAATTCTTTTTGATAGCCATTTGGCACCGGAGCTTTGTAGGCTTCTTCAAGATAAGGCGCTAATTTATACTCGCCTCTCATTGTGAAAAAATCGGCTAGTGTTGCATATTTTTCTTCCTTTTGAATACCTAATAAACTCCTAATGGAATCGCCTTTTTTAGGTTTTATATAAATGATTGGTACGTTGTACCAAAGCAACGGACTTTCTTGAATGGACAACAATACTTGGTTGGCATCAAAACCTTCGTAAGTATCGTTTTTACTTAATTTACGAAGCATTTCCGAGGCGTATGTATTAACGGGCATCATACGTCCGCTAAGGTCTTGAATCACTAAATGCCCAAATTCATCGGCTTGAGCCTTAGGTGTGATGTTCGCTTTTAAAATAGAATCTATTTGGGCTTTTGCAGGTTTGGAATGATCGTGGCCATCGTTTTCAGAGTGCTGCTGCGAAAACGCGTTCAACCCAAAACACAACAATACTATTGAAAGCGCTTTTGCTTTTTTAGCTTTTACTTTATTGAGTTGCTTTTTTAAATCGCCAAAACGCGACCCTTTAACAAACAAAATGGCCAACATACCAAAATAGAGCATAAAATAACCAAAGTAAGTAAGCAAAGTTCCCCAATAATCATGGTTTACCGATAAGATTGTTCCCTTTTCATCGGGATCAAAACTAGATTGAAAGAATCGATACCCGCGATGGTCTAAAATATGGTTCATATATATTTTATAATCAAAATCGTCTTGCCCTTCGTCTATAACCGTTACTTGACTGGAAAAAGCAGAATAGCCATTATCTGTTCCCGGGTAACGTTCGGCTTCAAAATCGTTTAATTTTATATGAAATGGCAGTTCCAATACTTTCGATCCGTATTTAAAAGCAAAATCCAAACCACCAACCTGTATTTGTTTAAAGGCGCTGTTAGTACCCTTTCCACCTATTAACCCAACGGTTTTGGTTTCGTTATTTGCCGTAACTTTTAGCACCACACCATCACTGTCGTTTTTAAGTATTTCCGATTTTTGAACCACATCAAAAACACCTTTTATAACGGGTTTTGGAAATACCATTTGCATGTTACCGATTTTATAAAGCGACCGCAACACTAAAGGTTGAATACTATCTTTTATCACTTCGCCCTCGGCTTGAGTTGCCATGGTTAAATAACTGCCCTCAAAAGGTGATTGAATAGTTAAACCATCTTCAGTTGAGGTTATATTTATAGCACCACTGGTAGGTTTGTTAAGGGCAATTAATATGTTGTGCACATTTGCAACTTCCCCAACTTTTAAAAAGTGATTATGGGAACCGTTCCCACCAGCTTCAACCAGTTTTAAATATTCCTCTCCGTTTTCATCAGGAATAATATCCTCTTCAGCACCAGCGATAAATTTTTCCAACTCAATAGTTACGGGCTGGTTATTGTAATCGGTAGTTACCCTAAACTTGTTTTCCATTCGTTTGGAAAAATCGACTTCAGATTCCAAAACGCGTCTTTGATTTTGCCCATTAACCACAAAATCGCCATCAATGTATGTAGTAATGTATGTTTTTTGAGATAAAAAAGTGTTTTCGGTGGCGCCTTCCCTAATGGCCATCATACCTTCAAAACTCACGTAACGTGTAATGAATGCGCCCAACAATATAAAAATGAATGATAAGTGCAATATTAAAGTTGCCCATTTTTCTTTTTTATACAGTCTGAAACGGAAAATATTTCCTGTAAAATTAATTACAAAAAACACCATAATGGCTTCAAACCACCAGGTGTTGTAAATTAAATTCCGGGTGTAAGGTGTTGGCGATGTGTCTTGTCCAGCATCTAAAAATGTTCCAATTGCCATGGCAGCCGCAAAGGCTAAAAATAAAACAGCAGTAAGTCGAGTTGAGAAAAGAATTTTGGCGAGTTTATTTTGCATAATAACTACCTTTTTTTAGGTCGTGCAAATTTAATGATTTAAGTTGATTTTGATATGTTAAAACTTGAAAGTTTAAACCTGAATTTGTTAAAATCCATTTCCTGTTTAGACCGAGCCGAAACCAATTACTTAGATTGCCTCGCTTCAAAGATTTTTAAGTATAAAAACGTGCCCATTTTTCGGGCGCGACGTTTGGCGTTTTCTGCATAATCGCCTTCAAAAAGTTCGTCAATCGTTTGAAACCACAAGTTTAACCAAAGTCCGAAATGCAGTTCTGAAATGCTGTTATTATTCGCTCTATCAACTTTTACGTGGGCTTCCAAAGGATTGCCTTTGTATTTCTTTTCCAACCTTCTGGTCATAAATAAACTCGACTCCCAAAAGGTGGTGAGTTTATCTAAATGTTCGTCCCAATCTTTAATCACGTCGTTAAAAAACGGTCCTAAAACAGCATCTTTTCTAACTTTTTTATAGAATGATGAAACCAATAAGAACACATCGGCCCTAGTTTCGATATCTTTTTTACCCATAACCAACTTATTGTAAGCGCATTACGTTTAATGCGATTAAAATTATATTAACAATAAGTGATAAAATTAACAAATTAAATGTCCATTTAAGTTTTAAATGTGCCATAATTGCCGCGTTATATGTCATTGAAACAACAACGCACAGGGTTAATTCCAATAAATAAAATTCTGAAATCTTACTATTAATTAAAATATACATAGCCGCTATTGAGCCCACACAACTTTGAAATATGATGCTTAATGGAATATAGAGTATATAATTCTCGTTGAAATTGTTTAGAGATTTTTTATAAAAATTCATGATATATTTTTTTATTTGAATACTTCAAAGTTCTATAACATATCTTTGTTTTTTTATGATTCAAATCATAACCATATGATTCCTTTAAAAATTCTTAATAATTACAAAACGCTTAAAAAAACATATACCAAAAACAGTATTGTTTTTAATGAGGGCGAAACGGCCAGATTTTATTATCAAATTAAAAAAGGTGATATAAAAATGTACAATATTACCGAAGGTGGTAAAGAATTTGTACAGGGTTATTTTAGTAATGGCAGTTCGTTTGGCGAGCCGCCTTTGTTTGGCAACTACAAATATCCTGCTACGGCGTTTTGTGTATCAGACTGTGTTATTTATAAATTGCCAAAAGCCACTTTTTTCGAATTGTTGAAAACACACCCAGACATTCATTTAACATTCACAAAGCTACTCTGTAAGCGCATGGTTTACAAGGCTAAAATAATGAAGGAAATCTCGGTTTACCCGCCAGAACACCGCATTTTAACTTTGCTTAACCACTTTAAGGAAAACACGTCTTCAAATGAAATTTACGAGGTTAAGCTAACACGCCAACAAATTTCCGAACTCACGGGTTTACGGGTTGAAACCGTAATTAGAGCGATTAAACATTTAGAAAAATCAAACAAATTATATATAAAAGAACGCAAAGTTTATATCTAAATATTTCTATTTTAGCAGTATGATTTCAGTAGTTATTCTTGGCGCCGGTAATGTAGCCACTCACCTATTTAAAGCTTTCGCAAAAGCTGAAAATATTGTTGTAAACCAATGGTATAACAGAAGCTTAAAAACCATTAAGCCCTATAAAAATAAAGTTGAAATTATTGATGATTTAGCACTTTTAAACGATGCCGATGTTTACATTATAGCCGTTAGCGACGATGCCATTGCAGAATTGTCTGAACAACTTCCGTTTGAAAACAAATTGGTTGCACACACCTCGGGCGGCGTTGGTGTTTACGATATTGATAAAAAGCACAAACGCGGTGTGTTTTATCCGCTGCAAACCTTTAGTAAAGATGCCGAAATGGATTTTAAAAACGTGCCGATTTGTATTGAAACCATCGATAAAAAGGATTATCATATTTTAAAAGCATTGGCCATTTCAATAGGAAGCCCAACCAAAAAAGTAAACAGCGACCAACGTCGTGTGCTGCATTTAGCGGCCGTTTTTGTCAATAATTTTACAAATCAATTATATAGAATTGGGCACGAAATTACCGAAAGTGAAGGTGCCGAATTCGATTTGCTAAAACCGTTAATTCTTGAAACCGCTAAGAAAGTTCAGGAATTGTCGCCGTACATGGCACAAACGGGTCCCGCAAAACGCCACGACAAAAAAACCATAAAAAAACATTTGAAAATTTTAAAAAACGAGCAACATAAAGACATTTACAAACTGCTCACCAAATCAATACAGCACACACATGGGACTTCTACAGGCTCAGCAACCAATTTTGAAAAAAACACGCATAATGGAAGAAAAAAGTTATAAAGAATATTTAGAGCACATCACCACTTTTATTTTTGATGTTGATGGGGTTTTAACCGATGGATCTGTAACCGTAACCACCACCGGCGAGATGCTTAGAAAAATGAACATAAAAGATGGTTACGGACTTAAAACCGCAGTTGATGCTGGGTTTAACGTATGCATTATTTCGGGAGGCTCAAATGAAGGGGTACGTATTCGTTTAAAAGGTTTGGGCATAAAAGACATTTATTTAGGGGCGCACAATAAAATTGAACAGCTTAACGATTACTTTGAAAAAAAGGGTATTAAATCGGAAAACGTGTTGTATATGGGCGATGATATTCCAGATTTTCCGGTTATGAAAATTATCGGTTTGCCCTGTTGTCCGCAAGATGCCGTTCCAGAAATAAAAAATATTTCAAAATACATTTCTCATAAAAAAGGTGGCAAAGGTGCGGTTCGCGATGTGATTGAACAGGTGCTAAAAGTACAAGGCAAATGGAACGGAAATTTTAGTGCGAAATACGATTAAACATTGGCTAGAAACAAAAGAAGACATAGCGTAGGTTTTGGATATATAGGTTTTGGAAACAGCCGCAGTGTGTTTAATCAAACCTCGAATAAAGCGTTTTCTGCATTAAAAGAAAAACTTGATGAAGCCACCCATAATCATTATCAGCTAAATTTTTCTCATAAAAAACTATCAAAAGCCGAAAGGGAAGTCATTAAAAACAAAATCAGAAAAGAAGAAAAACGAAAATCCCTTCAGGCAATAGTATTAACCATTTTAGTTCTTTTTATCATTATTGTTACCTTTCGCGAGTATCTTTTATATTCAATTAACAACCGAACCAACCCTTATTTATAATATCAATATTGAATCTTTTAAACCTCATCCGTTGGAAAAACTTATTACTAATTGCCCTAGTGCAGCTATTAATTAAATACGCTTTTTTAGAACCTTTTGGCGTCGATTTTGGATTAACCACCTTGCAAATTTCAATTTTGGTGTTAGCAACCATTTGCATTGCCGCCGCGGGTAACGTGATTAACGACATTTACGATGTTGAAACCGATTTTGTTAACAAACCCGATAAGCTGATTGTTGGCAAATCCATTTCAGAAAAAACGGCTTATAATCTTTTTATTGCTTTAAACGTTATTGGTGTTGGCTTGGGGTATTACCTGTCGCAATCTGTTGGCAAGAGTGCATTTTTTTCAATATTTGTTATTATTTCGGCCTTACTTTATGTGTATGCGTCCTATTTAAAACAAACGCTTTTAATTGGAAACATTATCATTTCCTTATTGGTGGCATTAAGCCTAGTTGTTGTGGGTATTTTTGAATTACTGCCGGTAATAACAACCGAAAACCGACAAACTCTTTTTACCTTTTTCAAAATCATTTTAGATTATGCGTTGTTTGCTTTCGCTATAAATCTTATTCGTGAAATCGCGAAAGATATTGAAGATATTGACGGCGATTATAAAGCTGGTATGCGCACGCTACCAATTGTTATCGGGCGAGAACGCGCGGGCAACATCCTTTTTGTTTTAACGCTTATTCCGCTATTTGCGGTATCGTATTACACCATCAATTCGTTGTACAAAAACCAAATAGCTGTTGTGTATTTTTTAGTGTTTATTATTGGCCCTTTGTTTTATATCAGCATCAAGTCATTTAACGCAAAAACCAAAAAAGACTATCACAAAATCAGCAACCTTTTAAAATTGGTGATGTTGTTAGGGATGCTTTCCTTACTTTTATATAAGTTTAATTAGCATAAAATATTTTGAAAAAAAATCTAACATTACTAATCGTTCTTTTAGTTTCATTGAGCTGTTCAAATTCTAAAAAGAAGAAAAGCACTATTATAGAATCAAGATATTTATATAGTTCTACTTTAGATTCAATTAAAATGCGAACTGAATTTAAGCTTGTAAAAACTATAACTGATACACTAATTCATTATAAGTATAAAAGTGAAAGTGATTCTACTAGAAATTTTGAAATTTATTATAAACTAAAAACAGAATCACTATTTTTAAATTCCGAAGAATATAAAATATTTAAAGAGAATTCATTGCAATATTTGGAAAACCCTGAAGTATGGTTTGATGATTATAGAATGGCAGAACCAATCATTGATGGAATAGAACCAATAATGTTTAATTCAGAATATGGAATATTGGCTATAACTGGTGCTTTAAACCCAACACACTTTTTCTTGGCTAAAAAAAATGATACTTTAATCGTCAAAAAAATATTAGAAAGACTATACTAAAAAGGAAATTTTTCAATACTATAGAATGCTAAACCAAAAACTAAAAAATCACCATATCATTTTAGCATCCGCTTCACCTAGGCGGCAAGCGTTTTTTAAAGGTTTGGGGTTGGATTTCGAGATTCGATTAAAACCCATAAAAGAAGAATACCCACCACGACTTACACATTTTGAAATCAGTAACTATTTAGCGCAACTTAAAGCACTTCCTTTTAAGAAAGAATTAAAGCCTAACGACATCCTCATTACCAGCGATACCATTGTTTGGCATAATAACGAAGCTTTGGGCAAACCCCGAAACGAAGACGAAGCGTTTTCTATTTTAAAAGCTTTGAGCAATGCTACACACGAGGTGATTACTTCGGTTTGTTTTACAAGTTTAAATTATGAAAAAACCATACACAACATTACCAAAGTATCGTTTAAAAACCTAACCGACAACGAGATTTTATACTACATAAAAAACTACAAGCCTTTTGATAAAGCCGGTGCTTATGGCATACAGGATTGGATTGGTCAAATAGGTGTTACAAAAATTGAAGGCTCGTATTTTAATGTTATGGGATTGCCGGTCCACGCCGTTTATAAAACGTTAAATGATATGGCAGACGCTTCATAAATTTGTAAATTTAGACTTCAAAAAATTCCATCAGATGAAAAAGATTATTAAAGGCAAAATTCTTATTTGGCCAGTTATTGGGTTGTTTCTGTTAATAACATCTTGCAATAAAAAAAGTGAAACACACGATTTAGCTTCTAGTTTGGAATCAAATAGTTCTGCTAAAACATCAACAGCTAAAGGGCCATCGCAAGCGTTTAAAGATTATTGGTACGCCGGTAAAGCAGAAATTACCTCGTACAAATTAGAGCAAGCACGCTACGGCGAAATACGCGAAGGAAAAGCGGTTTTAATTTACGTTACCGAAGATTTTTTACCCAATAAACAAGTAAAAGCCGATAACCAAAATCCAAATAATATTTCGGTTTTAAAGTTAAACGCGACAAAAAAATTCAACACGGGCTTGTATCCGTATTCCATCATGCAAAGCACGTTTTATCCGGTTTCAAATAACCAACATGCCATAAAAATAACCAGTTCTATTCAAGAATGGTGCGGGCAGGTTTACGCCCAATTAAACAATAAAGATAAATTTGAAGTGGCATCATATTCGTATTTTGAAAGTGAAGGCGATAAAAATTTCAAACTTGTAAAATCTATTTTAGAAAACGAACTTTGGACGCAGTTGCGCATCGATCCAAAATCGTTACCCGTTGGCAATTTGCAAATTATACCCTCGCTTGAATATAGCCGATTAAAACATGTTGACTTAAAAGCGTACAATGCCCAAGTCAGTTTAACAAACAACACCTATTCAATTGAATACCCTGAATTAGATAGAACATTAACCATTCAATTTAATCCAAATTTCCCGCACGATATTTTAGGTTGGGAAGAAACCTTTAAAAGCGGATTTGGTAAAAACGCAAAAACCTTAACAACAAAAGCCACAAAACTAAACACCATAAAATCGGCCTATTGGGGTAAAAACAGCAATAAAGATGAAGTACTTAGAGATACGCTTCAATTAAATTAAAGTGGTATTAATTTGTAATGTATATTTGCCAATTATTAAACCCTAACAAACAAAAAAATGATTTCTGAGATACTGCAAGGCCAACTAATAACAACAGGTATTTTTATTTTATCGCTACTGATTATTAGAGCCATCTCGCATTTCACCATAACTAAAGTTGCCAGAAAAAACGGTATTAACGAAGCACGAATTAGGCTTATACGCCGATATATTACGGTGGCGCTAATTTTAGTGGCCATACTAATAGAATCTTTTGTTTTTGGGGCTAAATTTGAAGATTTAGCACTTATTTTTTCATCGGTATTTGCCATTATTGGTATTGCCCTTTTCGCGATATGGTCTATATTAAGCAACGTAACCTCTGGTATTATTATGTTTTTCAACTTTCCGTACAAAGTTGGCGATAAAATAGAAATTCATGACAAAGATTTTCCCATTAAAGCCATTATTGAAGACATCAGAGCGTTTCAACTGCATTTGCGTTTGGATGATGGCGATTTGGTAACCTATCCCAATAATCTTATGCTTCAAAAAGCCGTAACGCTTATTCAAAAAGATGCTATTGACAATCTTGATGAAGATGATGGTGTGGATGCTGTGTAAAAATCCCTATATTTAAAGTATATTTTTAATAATGTCAAAAAAAAGAGTATACCGATCTAAAAAGAAAATAGGCCAAATCCCCGGCAGCCTTATTTATACTGGCGAGCGTTCAAAAAAAAAGCTCTTTATAGAAACCTTTGATTACACGAAAGATTTTTGTGTTGAAAAAGAACTGCCTACCATTCAAGAAAGTTTTGAATATAAAGATACCGACTCCGTAACTTGGATAAACTTAAACGGTTTAAACCATGTTACCGAAATTGAAGCTTTGGGTAATCACTACAATATTCACCCTTTGATTTTAGAAGATATCGTAAATGTAGCCCAACGACCAAAAATTGATGACCATGTAGACTATATTTTTATCGTTTTGAAAATGCTTTATTACGACGACAACCAACACATAGTTTCAGAGCAAGTAAGTTTTATTCTAGGAAAAAACTATGTGCTATCCTTCCAAGAATCCGAAGGTGATGTTTTTGATGCCGTAAGAGACCGCCTAAGACATGCCAAAGGTCGTGTGCGCACCTTAAAATCAGACTATTTACTTTACGTACTCATCGATGCTATTGTAGACCATTATTTTAGTGTTATAGAAATTTTAGGCGATAAAATTGAAGATTTTGAAACTGCAATTTTTGCTGGTGATGTCGACGGTGAAATCAGTCAAAAAATCCAGGATTTAAAACGTGAAATACTAAAAGTTCGTCGGGCTATTTTTCCGCTGCGCGAAGTTATAAGTCGCATCGAAAAAAATGAAAGTCCACTTATTCACAAAAAGACAATCACCTATTATAGAGATATTTACGACCATTTAATTCATGTGTCTGAAAACATTGATATTTATCGCGAAATGATTTGGAGTTTAATGGATATGTACATGACTTCCATTAGCAATAAAATGAACGAAGTGATGAAAGTGCTTACCATAATGGCGTCCATTTTTATTCCGCTTACCTTTATTGCCGGAATTTACGGGATGAATTTCGAGTACATTCCGGAACTGCAATACAAATACGCCTATTTTATTTTGTGGGGCGTCATGATTGTGCTTTTTATCGGGATGCTTTTTTACTTCAAACGGAAAAAGTGGTTGTAATAAATTTAAGTTAAAGAAACATTAAAAGCTACACTTCGGCTGTTATACTTTGTTATATTTGGTTTTTAGCTAACAAAATAATCATGCGAAAAAACCTAATTTCTATATTTATAATATTTATTTCCTGCACGTTTTTACATGCTCAAAAACCCAAAACCCCTTCCTCTTCAGAGATATACCAATCTATTCAAAAACTCAATTTTTTAGGCTCTGTTTTATATGTAGCGGCACATCCGGATGATGAAAATACACGCCTCATTTCATACATGTCTAACCATGTAAAAGCGCGAACAGGCTATTTATCGTTAACACGTGGCGATGGCGGGCAAAACCTTATTGGCCCAGAACTTAGAGAGCTTTTAGGCGTTATACGAACCCAGGAATTATTGGCAGCAAGACGAATTGATGGCGGCGAACAATTTTTTACCAGAGCAAACGATTTTGGCTACTCCAAAGACCCGGAAGAAACTTTATCCATGTGGGATAAAAACGAGGTTTTAAGCGATGTGGTTTTGGCCATTCGTCAATTTAAACCAGACATCATTATTAACAGGTTCGACCACCGGACTCCGGGTACAACACACGGGCACCATACCAGTTCTGCCCTATTAAGTTTGGAAGCTTTCGATCTCGCAAACGATAAATCCGCTTTTTCTGATTTACTAAAAGCCGCTAGCGTCTGGCAACCGAAACGTTTGTTTTACAACACAAGCTGGTGGCGTTATGGCAGTAGGGAAGCGTTCGATAAAATTGATAAAAGCAATATGATTAGCGTTGATGTGGGCACCTATTATCCGCTTAAAGGGTTATCAAATAACGAAGTTGCCGCTTTGGCAAGTAGCCAACATTTATGCCAAGGTTTCGGACGCTTATCACAACGTGGCTCGCAAGAGGAATATATCGAACTTTTAAAAGGCGACCCATTAACCGATGACGACAATATTTTTGCTGGTATTGATACCTCATGGAATCGTGTAAAAGGCGGAAAAGCCATCGGTGATATTTTATATGAAGTTGAAAAAAGCTTCAATTTTAACAATCCATCACAACACATTCCGCAATTGCTTGAAGCTTTTAAAATGCTTCAAAACATTGAAAACACCCATTGGAAAACCCAAAAATCAAAAGAGTTAAAAGCCATAATTGAAATGTGTGCAGGTTTGTATTTAGAAGTTTCTGCCGATACCAATTGGGCTACCCCAAACGAAAAAATAAATGTGGACATTGAGGTGTTAAACCGCAGTAATCTCTCCATAAATTTGGTGAGTTTGAACAATTCAGGTGATTTGAATATTTCAAAAAACATCGCATTAAAAAACAATGTGAAATACAATTTTAAAGAAGTTATAAAAATCGATAAAGATGAAAGTCCCACCACACCATATTGGCTAAGTGAAAAGGGCACTTTGGGCATGTATAAAGTTAACGACAGCAAATTAATAGGCCTGCCCGAAACACCTCGGTTTTACAATATCGACTTCAATCTTTTAATCAATAACGTTCCTTTAACCATCACAAAACCCATAGTTCACCGTTACTCAAAACCGGAAAAAGGCGAATTATACAAACCTTTTGAAGTCATTCCTGAAGCATCGGCCAAAATCACCGAAAAAGTTATCATTTTAGACAATGACAAACAACGCGACATAGCCGTGGTTGTTAAAGCGGGAAGAGACAACCTTGAAGGATCTGTTGAAGTTTGTCATCCAAACGATTGGAGTGTTTATCCTAAAAATCAAAAAGTTAACATTAAGCATAAAGGCGAAGAACAAACTCTTGTGTTTACCGTTATTCCGCCTAAAAACGAGAGCGAAGGCTACATGAGCCCAATAGTTACAATCAACGATAATTTATACACCAAAGAACTTATTGAAATAGATTACGACCATATTCCCTTTCAAACCGTTTTATTACCCAGCGAAAGCAAAATTGTACGCTTGGATATCAAAAAGAAAGGTGAAAATATTGGATATATTCAAGGTGCCGGCGATGTGGTTCCCGAAAGTTTACAGCAAATTGGATACAATGTGTTAACTATAAAACCAGAGGATATCAATGCCGAAATGCTCAGTAGATTTGATGCTATAGTGTTTGGTATCAGGGCTTATAATGTACTTGATGATATACAATTTAAACAACAACAACTATTCGATTTTGTTAAAAATGGTGGCAATATGATTGTACAATACAACACCAGTCGCGGAATAAAAGTTAACCATTTAGCGCCTTACAATTTAAAGTTATCACGGGACCGCGTTACGAATGAAAATGCCGAAGTCCGTTTTTTAAATCCCGAGCACCCTATTCTTAATTATCCCAATAAAATCACACAAAAAGATTTTGAAGGCTGGACCCAAGAGCGCGGTTTGTATTTTCCTGATGATTGGGCTAACGAATTTACGCCAATTCTTTCCATGAACGATAAAAATGAATCACCAAAAGATGGCAGCTTATTGGTTGCCAAATACGGAAAAGGCCATTATATATACACAGGATTAAGCTTTTTTAGGGAATTCCCAGAAGGGGTTTCCGGAGCTTACCGATTATTCGCCAATATGCTTTCCATCGGTAAAGAAGATTTAAAACTAGAAGCTAAACTAAACGATTAAATATGACAGAAGACAAACCGGAAAAACAACCTTGGCTCAAGCTTTATTCTATAGTTTTAATTGCCAATGCCATTTACATTTTAGTGTTTTATTTAATCATGCAAGCGTTTTAATATGCAAACATTAAATTGGATTGATTGGGTTGTTTTAGCTGTTACACTATTTACTATTGTAGGTTATGGCACATGGAAAACAAGGGGCAGAAAAAGTGCACATGATTATATAAAAGGCGGCAGTACAACAAAATGGTGGACCATTGGTTTATCGGTAATGGCAACTCAGGCCAGCGCTATTACCTTTTTATCTACAACGGGTCAAGCGTTTTCAGACGGTATGGGCTTCGTGCAATTTTACTTCGGTTTGCCTATTGCCATGGTTATAATTTGTTTGGTTTTTATTCCGCTGTACCATCGCTTAAAAGTATACACCGCTTACGAGTTTTTAGAAAACAGATTCGATTTAAAAACCCGAAGCCTCACCGCTATTCTGTTTTTAATCCAACGTGGTTTAGCTGCAGGAATTACCATTTTTGCACCTGCCATTATTTTGTCGGTGGTCTTGGGCTGGAATATCACCTATCTTAATATCGCCATTGGCGTTCTGGTTATTATTTACACGGTTTCCGGTGGCACAAAAGCGGTTACGGTTACCCAAAAGCAGCAAATGTTTGTCATTTTTGCGGGCATGCTTGCCGCATTGTTTATTATTTTAAACTTAATTCCAGAAGACGTTTCGTTCACCAAAGCACTCGATATTGCCGGGGCAAGCGGACGAATGGACGTTTTGGATTTTTCGTTCGATTTAGAAAATCGATACACCGTTTGGTCCGGATTAATCGGCGGAACATTTTTGGCTTTGGCGTATTTTGGAACAGACCAAAGTCAGGTGCAACGCTATCTTTCGGCTAAATCGATGAAAGAAATGCAAATGGGATTGATTTTTAACGGCCTGTTAAAAGTGCCGATGCAATTCTTTATTTTGTTGGTGGGCGTTATGGTTTTTGTGTTTTATCAATTTAACCCTGCGCCATTAAATTTTATTGATTCGTCGACTGAAAAGGTTTTAACTTCGGAATATGCGCAGCAATATCAAAATCTTCAGCAAAGGCAAAATACACTTTTCGATGAAAAGAAAGCGTTAAGCATTCAGCTTTCAGAACATGATGATGATGAATTACGACAAGATTTATTCGTAATGGATAGCATTGAAAAAACACATCGTTTGGAGTCAAAATATTTGATAAAACGAGCCATTGATACCGCTTATGCCAATAAATACGACAAGTTAAATACCGAATTATTAGCCCTGGAAAACAACAAAAGCAGCGAGGCTTACAAAGAGAAAAAAGAAGAATTAAGGGCTTGGTATAACGAATCTGCAAAAGACACCCAAACCAACGACAGGGATTACATGTTCATCACTTTTATCTTAAAATACTTGCCTAAAGGTTTGATAGGCTTATTGTTGGCGGTTATACTTTCTGCTGCCATGTCATCGACCGCATCCGAGATAAACGCTTTGGCAACCATTACGTCCATCGATTTATACGGCAGAAACCTAAAAGAAGAAAAGGATGAAAAACACATGGTTAAAGTTACAAAACTGTTCACCTTACTTTGGGGAATAATAGCCATAATAATTGCTTGTTTTGCAAATCTAGCCGAAAATTTAATACAGCTCGTAAACATTATCGGGTCTATATTTTACGGTAATGTTTTGGGTATTTTCCTGTTGGCGTTTTTCTTTAAATTCATTAAAGCCAATGCTGTTTTTATGGCCGCATTAATTACACAAGCTATCGTTATAATTGGATGGTGGCTCGATTGGATGCCTTATTTATGGCTCAACTTATTCGGTTGTGTTTTAGTGGTTTTAATTGCATTTTCAATCCAACTTTTACAAAAGAACAATGAGAGAATCAACTCCAAATAAAACCATAAATTGGGGTATTATAGGCTTAGGCAATATCGCCAATAAATTTGTCCAGGATTTGTTAACGGTTGAAAATGCTAAACTTTACGCCGTTGCATCACGATCGTTGGACAAAGCAACCGAATTTGCTCAAAAACACAAAGCGAATATAGCCTATGGCAGCTACGAAGCTTTGGCAAAAAACCCAAATATTGATGCTGTTTATATAGCAACACCACACGTTTTTCATAAAGAAAACACGCTACTTTGTCTAGAAAACGGCATTGCTGTGTTATGCGAAAAACCTTTAGCGATGCATGTCGAGGAAGTGGAACAAATGATAGCGAAAGCCAAAGAAAAAAAGGTACTTTTAATGGAGGCGCTTTGGACTTATTTTTTACCGCATTATCAATTAGTATTAAAGGAAATAGCAAACAAAACATATGGTGACGTTTTAAAGTTGGAAGCCGATTTTGGGTTTAAATCCAATCACAGTAAAACCACTCGTGTTTGGGACAAATCTTTGGGCGGCGGCAGTTTATTGGACATTGGCATCTACCCTATTTTTGCAGCGCTATCTACTTTAGGAAAACCAAAACACATAAAAGCTGAAGCTACATTTGCCGACACGGAAGTTGACTCTAGTTGCGACATTGAATTTAATTACGATAAAAATGTTACGGCCATTTTAAAAAGCTCATTTTTAGAGGACACACCCACTGAAGCTAATTTTTATTGTGAAAACGGAATGATTAAAATCAATACCCGGTTCCATGGTCCAACTACAGTGAGCATAACCGATTTAAACGGCAAAGAAAAAACTATCGATTTTAATTGCAAAACCATTGGCTATAACTACGAAATTGAACATTTTAACAATCTACTCAGAGCACAAAAAACCGAAAGCGACATCATGACTTTTGCCTTTAGCAAACAGCTTATTAAAACTTTAGATGACGTAAGAAACCTAATAAATCTTCATTACTAACAACTAAAAAGACTAGTTATTATTACTTTAAGTTAATTTCATTTGTCTATATGTAAAGTTTGTTTTACTTTTGATTTATCAATCATATAAATCAAATTAAAACGAACAGTTATGAAAACAAATTATTTATTACCAAACAAATTAAAACCCCTAGGTTGGATTCTTTTTATAGGGGGAATTATTTCAGGACTTATTATTGTATTCTCCAATTACGAATACGAACCATTAAAAGCAAAAGTATTATCTATTTTTAATGAAGGCTTTTTAGGGTCTTCAGAAATGGAATACTTTAAGATTATTGAAACTGGCATATCCGGTGAATTGGCCTCCGTTGCCATTATAATAGGAGGTTTGATTATTGGTTTTTCAAAAGAAAAGGTTGAAGATGAATTTATATACAAGCTCAGAAAAGACTCTTTGGTATGGGCTATTATTTTTAATTATTTTATTTTGTTATTAACCATTGTTTTTATTTATGATCTTACTTTTTTTCATGTCTTGGTTTACAATATGTTTACGCCTTTATTGTTTTTTATTATCCGCTTCAACTTTTTAAAACTAAAATCGAGGAGCCATGAAGAATAATATAAAAGTACAACGTGCCATACACGATTTAACCCAAGCGGATCTGGCAAAAAAAATTGGCGTGAGCAGACAAACCATAAACGCCATGGAAAAGAATAAATATGTACCATCAACCGTGTTATCGCTTAAAATAGCAAAGCTTTTTAAAAAACCCGTGGAAGACATTTTCTTTTTGGAAGACAACGACTAACAAAACTAAAAAGAACCTGGGCAAGCACACGCGTTAACGATTGCAGCGACATCCTTTTTTAAAGACGTGAAAAGTACTTTGTATGAGCTAAAAATTTAACAGATGGCCACGTCGTTCCTCATCGCTATGACCTAAAAAAGATACAGCGGAAAGCGTGCTAAAACGCCCAACTACTCGATACAATTTCGATAAAAAAAGCGCAACGGTTTAAAGTTGCGCTATTTAATTTTTATAGAAAGCCTAAGACTCTAAGAAGCCTAATTTACATCGCGCCCCATTCGGCAAGCGAGTCTTTATTCATTTTTACGTAATCGGCATTTCCGGCTTTTTCTGCCGCAGCTAAAGATTTTTTAGCCGCTGCGATAGCGCCCGCTCTATCACCTGCTTTAGCGTAAATTAAAGATTTTTGCCTTAGCTGCCAAAAACGAGGATCATCGGTCATACTCATGGCTTTATCAATCCACTCTTTGGCCTTAGCAATATCTTTTCCTTCACTTAAATAATAGGTTGCCGCAGCATAATAATCGTTAAAACCCGGGCCGTTTAAAGTTTTTTCAATAGCCGCAGAAACAGCTTTATCGGTTGGCACCGTAAATGGAACAGCTACATAGGTTTTTTCCCAAATAAATTCTAAAGTTGCACTACTATTGGTGATGTTATTGATATCCATAGTAAAGGTTTCAACATTAAAAGGAATGGGGTGTACTTCAGCACTTACTCTGGCTGCAACCTTACTTTCATCTAATTCAGCAGGTGCACCGCCTCCGTTATAATCGGTATAAAAAACAACGTCCCAAGAATCTGCTTGAGGAATTGTAAAAATCGCATACGATCCCGCTTTAAGTGCTTGCCCATCTACAGCAACATCTTCGCTAAAGGTTATTTTCGTTCTGGCATTGGCACCCGTTCTCCACACTTTTCCGTAAGGCACTAAATCTCCAAAAACGGTTCTTCCTTTAACGCCAGGGCGAGAGTAGTCTAGGTTTACAGTCGTTAATCCAACCATTTGTTCCACCTTTGATGATGGACTTGGTTGTGGTGTTTCAATTTGCGCATTTACCGAATAAGCCAGGGTAAATGCCATTAAAATTAATAGTAGTTTTTTCATTTTTAGTTTTTATTAGTTATTTAAGTAGTCATTTATAATCCTATAAAATTACGCAATACAAATGCTTTTATTGTTAACAAAAGCTTAAAAAAACATGAATGTATTCTTAACTAATCGCGGTGATGTCAGCATTTCAACATGCATTTACTGCTTGATTAATACTGCTTGTATATTTACAAAACAGGTATTTGTTATTTGAATTAACTTCAAAATTTTTGGTTTTAATTTTATAAAAGAGCAATTATCTAATTACCTTTAGTATAAGATAAACTCAAAAACAGATGAAAAAAAAGCTTAATCAACTTGCGGCTACTGCAATTTGCGGCAATGATATTAGTTCATCCTGTTTATATGTTTCGGCTTTAGCTATTGTTTATGCTGGACAATATGCGTGGATTTCGCTACTTATGGTTTCCATCGTCCTTTTTTTATTTAGAAAAATTTATGGTGAAGTTGTTGGCGCATTACCGCTAAATGGTGGTGCATATAACGCTTTATTAAATACTACAAAAAAATCAACAGCTTCATTTGCTGCCGCATTAACTGTGTTATCCTACATGGCTACGGCTGTAATTTCGGCTAGTGAAGCCGTAAAATATACTCATGGTTTATGGGGCGGGATTCCTATATTGTATACCACCATACTTTTATTGGCCGTATTTATGGCCTTGGCAATTTCAGGTATTGGAGAATCATCAAAAGTTGCTATAGTAATTTTTGTTTTTCACCTCTGTTCATTGGTTACACTTTGTTTGTTCAGCATATACTTTCTTATCAACCATGGCTTTGATGTGCTTTATTCAAACTTTAAAGCGCCTTTAAAAGGCAGTATTACAATGGCTTTGTTTTTTGGCTTTGCAGCAGCCATGTTAGGCATAAGTGGTTTTGAAAGTTCTGCCAATTATGTTGAAGATCAAAAAAAAGGAGTGTTTCCAAAAACATTAAGAAATATGTGGATTGTAATAACCGTTTTTAACCCTTTGTTGGCATTTTTAGCTTTATCAATAATTCCTATAGCTACGATAAATGCAAATGAAGAAACCTTATTGTCTTTTATGGGCAACTTAACAGGTGGGCAATGGCTTTTATATTTAGTGTCCGTTGATGCAGCTTTGGTACTAAGCGGCGCTGTATTGACCTCGTATGTGGGTATAGGCGGATTGGTAGAACGTATGGCACTAGATAGGATTTTACCAAGTTTTTTATTGAAAAAGAACAAAAAAGGAAGTTCTTTTTTAATTTATATCACCTTCTTTTTGTTGTGCAGTTCTATTTTAATTATCACGCTTGGAGATTTAAAGGCATTGGCCGGTGTTTATACTATGGCGTTTTTAAGTGTCATGATTTTATTTGCTATAGGAAATGTGTTGCTTAAGGTAAACAGAAACAACTTGCCAAGGCCGGAACGTGCAGGTTGGATTTCAATCGTCATAGCCATTGCGGGCGTAGCCATTGCGTTATTGGGAAATATGATTCTAAACCCGGACTATTTAATCATATTTTTAGATTATTTGATTCCTACCTTACTGGTTGTAGGTTTTATGCTTTATAGAACAACCGTGTTAAAAGGGCTGTTATTATTTATTGATTACTTAACGTCTGAAAAACTAGCCATATTCAAAAGCCTGAGTTTCAAAATAAAAAAAGCTATTCATAAAATTAACAATCAACAATTTGTATTTTTTACAAATCATGACGATGTAGCCACTTTAAATAAAGTATTGCAATATATCTCTGCCAATGAAAACACAAAACGATTAAAAATTGTTGCCGTTTTGAATGAAGACAATCATATAGCTCCAAACCTAAGAAATGATGTACGGGTTTTAGATCGTGCATACCCCTTGATAAATATTGAATTAATTGAAGAAAAGGGGATTTTTGGTCCGGAAAAAATTCAAGAGCTATCCAAACGTTGGAACATCCCTATAAATTTTATGTTTATAGGATCACCTGACGAACAATTCGCATACCGCGTTGAAGAATTAGGGGATGTTCGATTAATCATTTAGCTCAGTTTTAAGTATGCAAGAGCATTACATGTCCGGACAGGTTTATTTTATAAGACAAAAATATTCTGTTTAACATTGTGTGTATTTTGTTAAACATTTTATATATTTGCTATCAATCATTTGCTGAATTTGAAACGTTTAGTTTCTAAATCAATGGGTATTGTATAAAAAACATGTCATTTGATATCAAAACAAGTTTTTTTAGCCTCAATAATTTAATATTCAACTTAAAAAACGAACAACCAGTTACCATAATACCATTCTGCTGATTTCTATTTTAACCCGAGGAATTTGCATCAAAATAAAAACAAATGAAAATTCTCGTTACAGGAGCAACAGGTTACATTGGCAAACGGCTAATACCTTTATTAATTCAAAATAAGCATCAGGTAATCTGTTGTGTAAGAGACAAACTTCGTGCTGATGAAAGCTATAAAAACGAATCGCAAATAGAAATTATTGAAGCCGATTTTTTAAAGCCCGAAACACTTAAAAATATACCCAAAGACATCGATGTGGCTTATTATTTAATCCATTCGATGTCCAATTCTTCCAAAGACTTTGAATCGTTGGAAGAAAAATGCGCAAAAAACTTTAAAACCTGTCTTGAAACCACAAAAGTAAAACAGGTGATTTATTTAAGTGGTATAACAAATGAAGAAGAACTCTCCAAACATTTGCGCTCCAGACAAAACGTAGAAAAAATTCTCGAATCAAACCACTACGCCACAACCATTTTTAAGGCAGGTATCATTGTTGGTTCGGGCAGTTCTTCTTTCGAAATCATTCGCGATTTAGTTGAGAAACTTCCTTTTATGATTGCTCCAAAATGGCTAAATACCAAAACACAACCTTTGGCGGTTCGAGATGTGCTAACCTTTTTAAGCGGTGCTGCGGGCCATAACAAACTTTACAATAAAACCTATGATGTTTTTGGCCCCGAAGTATTAACATATAAGCAGTTATTGCTTCAATTCGCAGAAGTTCGTAACCTAAAACGTTATATTTTAACGGTACCGGTAATGACACCAAAACTATCCTCCTATTGGCTGTATTTTGTCACTTCAACCTCGTATAAATTAGCCACATCGTTGGTTGATAGCATGGGTGTTCAAATTATTGGCAAACCCAGTAATATTAATGAAATTTTAAAGGTTAGCCCGTTAACTTACAAGCAAGCGGTTTCACTGGCATTCGAAAAAATTGAGCAAAATAGCATCATTTCCAGTTGGAAGGATTCCATGGTTAGCAGTGGCCGATTGCCCAACAATTTGCATAAATATGTTAATGTACCCAAATACGGCTGTTTTAAAGATTATAAAGAACGACCTGTGCAAAATCCCAATAAAACCATTGATAAAATTTGGGCCATAGGCGGTAAAAACGGATGGTATTACGGATCTTTTTTATGGCGCATTCGTGGTTATATCGATAAAGCTGTTGGCGGTATTGGTTTACGTAGAGGCCGTACAAACCCAACCGAACTCAATGCTGGCGATGCTTTGGATTTTTGGCGGGTCATTTTTGCCGATAAAACCCAACAAAAACTGTTGCTTTACGCAGAAATGCGATTACCTGGTGAAGCTTGGTTGGAATTTAAGATTGAAGAGGGTGTTTTAAAACAAACCGCTACGTTTAGACCGCGTGGGCTCTGGGGTCGACTGTATTGGTACAGCGTATTGCCGTTCCACGGATTCATTTTTAAAGGCATGATAACTAAGCTCTCCAAAACACAATAAGTTTTCCTTATAGTTCGATAAATATTTTTGTTTAAGTTTTAACATAACATATTAAACATTTTTTATATTTGTATCATCAAGTTTAAAATGTATGTTACAAAACATACCATTTTCAATATTTAAACAATTTAAAGACAAGAATTATGGAATTAATCAATAGAGCACTAGAGTTTGAACAACGAAAAATGAGATCGCTTTCAACATCAGATAGAGTAAAAATTTCGAGGGAAGCCAAAGCGTTAATTTTGGATTTAAACCAAGTATATAAAATTAAGAAAGACGAAAAAATTATGGATATAATGAAGCGTTTAACGGCTATTAAACGTAAAGTAGAAAAACGCTTGAAGGGAGCGCCATTAACAGCTTAATTTTTCAAATAATAGCGATTTTAAAAACCGTTTTAAACAAAATATATTAAATTTTATATAATATTTCTCTCTATAAAACATAAATGACGCAGATTTTATTATATTGTCGAATTGTGAAATATCTAACATAGATTCACACCAATATAATTCAAGATAAAATATTAAAAAATATGGAGATTATTGATAAAGCTTTAGAGTTCGAACAACGTAAACACACTTTTAAAACAACCAGTGAGCGTATCGAATCGTCTAGAGAAGTAAAAGATTTAATATTGAGTTTAAATGCCATTTATAAAGAAAATAAAGATCCTGAAATAATGGATTTAATGAAACGCCTAACGGTTATTAAACAAAAAATAGAAAAAAGACTAAAGGGCAGGCCTTAAAACAAAAAATGCCCTGAAACCATATATGAAAACAATAATTGTTATAGGTGGTAGTAAGGGCATTGGAAATGCCATTATAAATACATTAGTCAATTCCCACAAAGTCGCAAACATCAGCAGAACCGCACCAAGCTTCAAACATGCTAATTTAACACACTATTCCTGCGACGTTACCACAGAAAATTTACCAGAAATTCAACATGCCGACGGACTTATATATTGCCCAGGTAGCATCAATTTGAAACCCATTTCCAGATTAAGCATCACCGATTTTAAAAACGATTTTGAAATTAACGTTTTAGGTGCCGTAAAAGCTATTCAGCATTATTTACCCATCCTAAAAAAAGGCCACAAGCCTTCTATTTTACTTTTTAGCACTGTGGCCGCTAAACTTGGCATGCCATTCCACGCTAGTATTGCAACTTCAAAATCCGGCGTTGAAGGTTTGGTAAAATCGTTGGGTGCAGAACTTGCTCCAACCATACGCATTAACGCCATTGCACCTACCGTTACCAACACGCAATTGGCTTCAAAACTATTGCGAAATGATAAAATGATTGAAAACATAACCGAAAGGCATCCACTTAAAAAATTTTTAAACCCTGAGGAGGTAGCAGATATGGCAACCTTTTTAATGTCGGATAAAGCTGCCTCAATGTCTGGACAAATTTTCCAAATGGACTGTGGCATTGTAAGTTTTAAAATATGAATTTACTAAAAACTTTTATGGCTACTTTTTTTTCAAACGAAAACAAGGATAAAAAAATGATCATCGATTCTATTTATGATATTGAAATAAATTCACTTGAAGGCAAACCTTTAAAACTTTCAGAATTTAAAGGAAAACACATTCTTTTTGTAAATGTGGCTTCGCAATGTGGATTTACACCGCAATACAAAGCCTTACAGGAGCTGCATGAAGCCTATAAAAACAAACTACAGGTTATTGGCGTGCCTTGTAACCAGTTTGGGAGTCAAGAGCCTGGAAATGCCGAAAGCATAAAATCGTTTTGCGAAAAAAATTATGGCGTTAGGTTTTTAATCACCGAAAAAATTGATGTAAAAGGCAATAACCAGCACCCGCTTTATACTTGGCTAACTCAAAAAGAGAACAACGGACGCAAAAATTCTTCTGTAAAGTGGAATTTTCAAAAATATTTAATCGACAGCGACGGCAATTTAGTGGATTACTATTTTTCAAACACAAGTCCGCTAAGTTTAAAAATCACAAAACACTTAAAATAAAGCTATGTTCGGATTATTTAAAAAGAAAACCGAGGTCCAAAAACTTCAAAAAAAGTATGAAAATCTCATGAAAGAATGGCATAGGCTATCCAGTATAAACCGTTCGGAAAGCGATAAAACATACGAAGAAGCCGAAGCTATTGCCAAACAAATTGAAATTTTAAAACATGAAACTATTTAAATACATTATCGTTTTTTTAATTATCAATTTTGGTGCTTTGGCCATTGGGAGCTGGCTTATGGACAATGGTCCACAAAGCCATTGGTACATTAACCTAAACAAGGCGCCTTGGACACCACCAGGTTGGGTGTTTGGGGCTGCTTGGACCACCATTATGGTTTGTTTTTCCATCTATATGGCATACCTATACAAACTGTTGGGAACACCAAAAGTCCTCCTGCTTTTCAGTTTACAGTTTGTTTTAAATGTTATTTGGAATTATATCTTTTTCAATCTACATTTAGTTGGTTTGGGCTTAGGAGTTATTCTTGCATTAACATTTTTGGTCGCACTATTTTTAGTTTCATTCAGAAAAAAAATGAAAGTAAAAAGTGCTTTAATACTCCCCTATCTTATTTGGCTTTGCATAGCCACATCGCTTAACGCCTATATTCTCTTTTACAATTAATAAGATGAAAATTTACAGACTCCACAAAAAACAGAATTTACCCATAACCGTTGATGAAGCTTGGGGTTTTCTATCGAACCCTAAAAACTTAAAAACGATTACACCAGATTATATGGGGTTTAACATCCTATCCGGAGCTGATAGACCTATGTTTGCGGGTCAGATTATTCAATATATGGTAACACCCGTATTGGGGATAAAAACCAAATGGGTAACCGAAATCACCCATAGCGTTAACAAACAGTATTTTGTTGACGAACAGCGTTTTGGTCCTTATGCCCTGTGGCATCACAAACATTTTATAAAAAAAATTGACGGTGGTGTAGAAATGGAAGACATTATCGATTATAAATTGCCTTTCGGGATAATCGGGCAGTGGATTCATCCCTTTTTAGTTAAGCCTAAACTGGAAGAAATTTTTAATTACAGAACCAAAAAATTAGAAGAATTATTCGGCACGTATTAAAATGAAAGATACCATAAACATATTCTGGTTTCGCCGCGACTTAAGGCTTGACGACAATCACGGGTTATTTGAAGCTTTAAAAGGGCAACACCAAGTGCTCCCTATTTTTATTTTCGATTCTGAAATATTAGAAAAATTACCTGAAAACGATGCCCGCGTTACCTTTATTCACAACACCCTCCAAACTTTAAACAGCAAGTTAAAAAATGAGCATGACAGCGGTATAGCAATGTATCACGGTAAACCGATTGAAGTTTTTAAAAGAATTATTGCCGATTACAACATCAAAACGGTTTTTACCAACCACGATTACGAACCTTACGCCAAAACTCGCGATAAAAAAATTAAAGACTTTTTAAACGATAACAACATAGCGTTTAAAACCTTTAAAGATCAGGTTGTTTTTGAAAAAAACGATGTTGTAAAAAGCGATGGCACACCCTATCTGGTTTACACGCCCTATATGAAACGTTGGAAAGCAACCTTTACGGATAGCGACATAAAACCTTTCGATTCGGAAAAATTATTGGATCATGTGATTAAAGAAAAATCACTGCCAAATTTAAGTTTATCCGATATGGTTTTTAAAGCTTCAAATCAGCACATAGAACCCTATCAAGTCACTCCAAAATTAATACAAAACTACGAGGCCACACGTAACTTCCCCGCGCAAGATAGCACCTCACGCCTAGGCCCTCATTTGCGGTTTGGTACGGTAAGCATCCGCAAAATGATGCAAAAAGCCATAGCGGAGCCCCATGAGGTTTTTTGGCAAGAATTGATTTGGCGCGAGTTTTTCATGCAAATCCTTTGGCACTTTCCGCAGACGCAAACCCAGAGTTTCAAACCCAAATACGACCGCATGGTGTGGCGCAATAACGAAAACGAATTTAAAGCCTGGTGCGAAGGCAAAACGGGCTATCCCTTGGTAGATGCCGGTATGCGGCAATTAAATAAAACGGGGTTTATGCACAACCGGGTACGTATGTTGGTAGGTAGTTTTTTATGTAAGCATTTATTAATCGATTGGCGCTGGGGCGAAGCCTATTTTGCCGAAAAACTACACGATTACGACATGGCAAGCAACATTGGCAACTGGCAATGGGTTGCCGGTTGTGGCGTTGATGCAGCCCCATATTTCAGGATTTTTAATCCGACCACTCAAATTAAAAAATTTGATAAAAACTTGGAATACATTAAAACCTGGGTGCCCGATTTTCAGGAGCTCACCTACCCCAAGGAAATCGTAGAGCACAAAGCAGCACGCGAACGCTGTTTACGGGTTTACAAACAAGCGCTCCAATAACATCACAATGTATTTTTTATAAATGGGTTCAAATATTTAACTAACTTTAAAACATGAACCAAAAAAAATATAAAAATGAACACACAAGACGTAGCGAACAAGTGGGTACAAATGTGTCGCGAAGGTAAAAACATGGAATGTATTGAGGAATTGTACGCCGACCATGTTGTGAGCAAAGAAATGCCTGGGATGCCGGGGGAAGTTATTACTGGAAAACAAAATGTTTGGAACAAAAGCAAACAGTGGCTGGACAGTGTTGACGATTTACATTCAAGTTCAGTTTCAGAACCTGTAGTTGCTGGAAACTTTTTTACAGCAAAAATGACATTTGATTGTACATTCAAAGAAGGTGGTAGACAACAGATGGAAGAGCTTTGTGTTTATGAAGTAAAGGATGGGGAAATTGCTAGCGAACAGTATTTTTACACGCTATGAAAACCCCCAAAGCATAAAACACTAAATTCCGTAAAAATCTAGAAAAGCTTCAATATTGTACTTGAAGCTTTTTTTATATACCGATATATCGATAATTCAGGTTATATTTATATGACAAATATCACAAAATATAGTGTCTAAAAATTATACTTTTACCTTGATATTAGAATTTTCGATAATTAAAATTTACGCTTTATGAACGATTTACAGATTGCCAAAACCATCACCCTTAAACCCATCACGTCCATTGCCGAAAAATTTGGAGTCGACCCCGAACACATTGAAATGTATGGCAAGTATAAAGCAAAATTACCCTTAAAAGCCATAAACAAACAACAGGCCGATAAAAGCAATTTAATACTGGTTTCGGCCATTTCGCCCACACCGGCGGGCGAAGGAAAAACAACCATATCCATTGGTTTATCTGAAGGTTTAAATCGTTTAAACAAAAAAACTACGGTGGTTTTAAGAGAACCCTCTTTAGGGCCTATTTTTGGCATCAAAGGTGGTGCCACGGGCGGCGGATACTCACAGGTGTTGCCCATGGAGGATATCAATCTGCATTTTACGGGCGATTTTTCCGCTATCGAAAAAGCCCACAATTTACTATCTGCCCTAATCGATAATAACATTCAAAGCAAAACAAACTCGTTATTGATAGACCCCAGAACCATTGGGTGGAAACGCGTTATCGATATGAACGACCGCGCCTTAAGGCACACCATTGTTGGTTTGGGCGGTACTGCATCAGGCATACCTCGTGAAACCGGTTTCGATATTACGGCGGCTTCCGAAATTATGGCCATCCTGTGTTTAGCTGAAAATTTAACCGACCTCAAAAAACGCTTAGGAAACATTTTTATAGGCTTTACCTTTAATAAAGAACCCATTTATGCCAAAGATTTAAAAGCCGAAGGTGCTATGGCCACCTTACTAAAAGATGCCATAAAACCCAATTTGGTGCAAACCATCGAGGGCAATCCAGCCATCATTCACGGGGGGCCTTTTGCCAATATCGCGCAAGGCACCAACACCGTAATTGGCACGTTAATGGGTATGTCGCATTCCGATTATACGGTAACCGAAGCCGGTTTTGGTTTCGATTTAGGTGCCGAAAAATTCTTCGATATCAAATGCCAAAGTGCCGGACTTAAACCCAAGGCCGTAGTGCTTACCACCACCATTCGCGCATTAAAATACCATGGCGGTGCCGATTTAAAATCGTTGACCACGCCCGATCTCGATGCGCTTAAAAACGGACTGCCCAACTTGGAAAAACACCTCGAAAACATTTCCAAATTCAAGGTATCGCCCGTTATTGCCATCAATAAGTTTACCTCGGATAGTGATGCCGAAATCCAATTGATAAAAGATTTTGCGGCCACCAAAGGCATTAAAGTGGCCTTGGCCGATGTTTGGGCAAAAGGCGGCGGGGGCGCTTTGGAGTTGGCACAATGTGTTATTGATGTGGTAGAAGCCAAAACCTCAAACTTTACGCCCTTGTACCATTGGGAATCCAGTGTTACCGATAAAATTGAAACCATAGCCACCGAAATTTATGGCGCCGAATATGTAGATTACACCGCAAAAGCCAAAGCCCATTTAAGGAAAATAACCCATTTAGGCTTAGACCATTTACCTATTTGTATCGCCAAAACCCAAAAGTCTTTATCCGACAACCCCAAGTTATTAGGGCGACCAAAGGATTTTATCATTACCGTTAGGGAAATTGAAATCGCCGCAGGTGCCGGTTTTTTAATCCCGATTACGGGCGATATTATGCGCATGCCCGGGTTACCGGCACATCCGGCGTCTGAAAACATCGATATTAACGATGAGGGCGAAATTACGGGCTTGTTTTAGGTAAAAATACGTAGGAATACGTATTGGTATTTTGGTAAGAAAATTCTATATTCGTCAATCGGTAGATATAAATCACTTGTACTGCTTTTATCGAAGTGTTAAAACGGATTTACATCCTAAAACGTTGCCAAGAATTTAAACGAAACAAATATGGGATACAGAAATAAAACGTATGTTATTTTCGATGGTGATAATGATATGTGGGCTTACGCTCGTATGAAAGGATGGAATGCATTAGACAATATTGATTTCAATTTTTTCAATGCTCACGACTTAAAACCCCTTACAGGACAAGCGGCAAACGAAACTTATATAAAACAACGCCTCTTGGAACGAATAAAAAGTGCTAAACAAGTTGTTGTATTGGTCGGAAGTAGTACTAAAAATTTATTCAGATACGTTCGTTGGGAAATTGAACAATGTCAAAATCTTGATTTGCCTATAGTTGTTGTCAACCTAAATAAAGTAAGAAGTATAGATAACACACTTTGCCCGCCAATTCTTAAAGGAGCTAACGCTATGCACGTTTCGTTTCGAATGAAGATAATTAAATATGCTTTAGATTATTGGCCAAATCAATATGATTCAAGTGTTGATAAAACAAAAAGAAATGATTGGCATTATCCGGCTTCAGTTTATAAAGATTTAGGATTAGATTATTAAAATAGATTTCCCAAACATTTTCATCAAAGCTGATAGTAAATCGGTTTCTTCTCAAAATTATTACCAGATTGAATATTAAAATTCTTGTTTTGTTAGTGGTGTCCACTTTTGTTTCTTCAGTACAAACCGACACTGGTTGAATTTCATTTATTTCTAGTTTCCTATTAATTATTTCGTTAATCTTAACAACCTGGATTATGCACTTCCAACCATAAAAAATGTGGTATGCTGGAAGAGTCCTTGCAGAAAGCACAAAGTTTTTAACTTGGAATTTTACAACAGGAACTAAACCATTTCTACCGCTAAGCTATATTCAGTGCTCTTTCAAACAGCCAAAAAAGATAGGACATTATTTAGGAATAAAAGTCTTCAAAACACAGCTATATTTAGGTGTTGCTAATCAATTCAAAAATGTTCGTTTTAAGGGTTAAAAACACCTCCGACGATTTGCTTTTCAGGTTTGCATTTTCAAAATAGGTTTCTAAAAGCATTCTGCTGTAATTATTCTGTTCGGCAGTGCCCGAAAAATTGTAAAACGCCATAGACCAATCGTCCCAAAGCATATTTTTTGATGGGGTTTCGATAAGCGTGGTAACATCAAAATGCCTGTTGTCGGCTTTTATGCTGTCGTACAATTCCAATATCGCCTCTTTGGCGCCTTCAATAATTTGAATAAACTGATTGTTGCTGTAAATAATGCAACCGGTAATGCCCTGCTTTTTATTGTGCTGTTTTGCTTTTAAAAGCATATAGTCGATGTCCTTTTGAGAAAAATGAGATTCAGCAGTCGACCGGTAAATTACAGAATAATACATATTTTTTTAACTAGCAATTACTTTATTGATTAACTGTGGATTGGTAACACATTGAGAGGGCAAAACACCAAAATACCTTTTAAATATCTTGGAAAAATAACTTCGGCTGCTAAAGCCTACGCTATATACCAATTCTGAAACATTAAAATCGGTTTCGTAAATAAGTTGCGCCGCTTTTTCCAATCGCTTTTCGGTAATATAAACGTTCACACTTTTATTGAATAGGTATTTAAAGCCTTTTTGCAGCTTATCTGACGAAAGTCCAGAAATTTTTTGCAACCGCGAAACGCTTAGGTTTTCGCTTAAATTATTGGAGATAAAATTAACGGTGGCCAGAATTTGGTCGATTTCGAACTGGCGAATGGGTGCATCTTTATGTTTACCGCTTATGCCTTTATCGTGCCTATCTATTTGCGATGCCATTGTATTAATAATGGCAGCTTCTTTAAACAATAAGTCTGATGACGAATTAAAGGAATACTTTAAAATATCGCTGACAAATTTAGAGGTTCTAAAGCAAATTCTTCCCGAATAGCGATAGTCCTCTTCTTTTAAAAAGGCATCGGACAAAATTCTGAAGGCTATTTTTCGCAATCCAAGATCGTCTTGACTTCCTATTTTATTAAAATCGGGCTTATACGAAATAAGGGTCATTTTTATTGGCGTGTGCGCCCCGAATTTTATGGTGCTCGACGATTTTTTATTGCGACTTACAATAAAGTTTTGCCTAAAATTGATTTGCTCGTAACCCAATGCGTTGAATTTATGGTATGCCGAACCTTCTAAGCAAAAAATAAAATCGATACTTCGAAGCGGTGCTTTTTTAAAAAGTAATTCTAAATCCTGTTTAAGGACAATGTCGAATATAAAAACCGAAATTTCGCTGGAGAGTTTGGTCGCCGTTATCAAGCCTTCGCCATAAGATGGATTTAATTGTGTACTGCAAAAACCTTCTTCCTTACAAATTTTCTCACCTAAATGTTGAGAGAGATGGTTTAAATCTTCAAAACAGTCAACTCCAGATGATTTTATCGTATTCATAATGGTTAATTAATGCACTATTAATTTATTTACACTATGAGAGACTTTAGGGTTTTCTAAATATAGAAAAAAATAAGGACTTCTATAATTACTTTATTATAACGGCAAACCTATGTAATGCCAATAGCTATTGTACCCGCTCAATTCGTGCGCCAATAGCGCGCAAACGCTCGTCGATGTTTTCGTAACCACGGTCAATCTGCTCAATATTCATAATGGTTGACGTCCCTTTAGCCGATAAGGCTGCAATTAATAAGGACACACCGGCACGAATATCTGGCGAGGTCATGGTGGTGGCTTTTAAGGTCGATTTAAAATCGTGCCCAATAACGGTGGCGCGATGCGGGTCGCACAAAATTATTTTTGCGCCCATATCAATCAACTTATCGACAAAGAATAAACGGCTTTCAAACATTTTTTGGTGTACCAAAACACTGCCTCGGGCTTGTGTGGCGACCACCAAAATAATACTCAATAAATCTGGTGTAAACCCGGGCCAAGGCGCATCGGAAATGGTTAAAATAGAACCATCGATAAAACTTTGTATTTCGTAACCATCGGTATGTGCCGGAATATGGATGTTATCGCCTTGTTTTTCAACGGTAATGCCCAATTTCCTGAACACGTTTGGAATAATGCCCAAATCGTCCCAACTTACATTGGTAATGGTGAGCTCGCTTTTGGTCATGGCCGCTAAACCAATCCAACTCCCGATTTCAATCATATCCGGAAGCATGGTGTGCTCGGTGCCGCCTAAACTTTCAACGCCATCGATAATCAACATATTGGAACCTACGCCACTGATTTTTGCGCCCATACGATTCAGCATTTTACACAATTGCTGCAAATAGGGTTCGCAAGCGGCGTTGTAAATGGTGGTTTGCCCTTTGGCCAAAACCGCAGCCATTAAAATATTGGCGGTCCCGGTAACCGATGCTTCTTCAAGCAACATATAGGTGCCTTTTAAAGTATCTGCTTCAACGCCATAAAACTGTTCTTCTTTGCTGTACCTGAATTTCGCACCCAGTTTAATTAAGCCTTCAAAATGGGTATCTAAACGTCTGCGACCAATTTTATCGCCTCCGGGTTTTGGAATATAACCTCTGCCAAAGCGCGCCAACAATGGGCCCACAATCATTATAGAACCGCGGAGTCCTTTACCGTCTTCTTTAAATTCCGGAGATTCCAAATATTTTAAATTCACGTTATCGGCTTGAAAGGTATACGTTCCTTCGGCCAATTTTTCGGTTTTAACACCTAGTTTTTGTAATAAACCAATAAGCTTATTAACATCAATAATATCTGGAATGTTGTGTATGGTAACGCGTTCTGGCGTTAATAAAACCGCGCATAAAATTTGCAAGGCTTCGTTTTTTGCTCCTTGTGGACGAATACTTCCTTTTAATTGGTGTCCACCTTCAATTTTAAATGTTCCCATAAATGCGCTTAATAACGTTTTCTCTGGCGACTGCCCGAACTCTTTTTTTGGTGTCCGCCTTTTTTATTACTACTACTGTATTTGGTTTTGGTACGCATTAAGCTTGATGAATCGGATAAATCTTCTTCAGAATTACGCAAATCTATTTTACCATTTGACAATTCGTACAAATGATTAAAAATAACCGCATCTTCAACCGTGTCTTTATTCCAATTTAAAAAACACTTTTTCATGTGGTTGGCAATGGTGTAAAGTAAAGCCTCTTTAAGCTCGCCTGCTTCCCATGTATTAGCAACGTCGATCATGGTTTTAATATTGTTTCCGTAGAATCGATATTTAGGAAAGTTTTGCGGGTATTTTAAAGGTTCTGGGCTTTCTTCAAAAAGTTCTTTTGTAGGTTTATCGTAAGGTGAATCGGCGTCCAATTCAAAATTAGACATGATAAAAAGCTGGTCCCATAATTTGTGCTGAAAATCTGGAACGTCTCTTAAGTGTGGTTGCATGTTTCCCATTACGGAAATTATGGCTTTGGCTAATTTATTGCGTTCTTCCTTGGTTTCTCTGGATTTCGCGTAGTTAATCATTTTCTGCATGTGGCGACCATATTCTGGTATGATTAAATGCTCACGCTCTGTGTTGTATTCTAAATCGTCTATCAAAATAAATGTGTAGATTATATAATTTGGCAAGTAGTTGCTATGCTTGCGCAAAATACAAAAAAAATTAAGAGGCTGTTTAAAAATGTGTTTCTTATTTTTTTATGTCTCTTTTGTGCATAATTTCGTTAAAATTTTAAATCGTAGCAGTGCTATGATTAAAAACTTTGTTTTCTTCTGCCCAAAAACAGTTTTTAAAGGCTTATAACGCCTTCTATTTTTATTGCTACTTCTTTATATTTTTCAATAACGGCATCGGGGTTGCGCATACGCAAATTAACCGATACGCTTGTGTATTTACCGTTTTTTGATGGTGTTGTATTGATAACAGCGCCCATATTATCAAAAATAGCCTCAATTTCAGCTATCTTTTTTAAATCTGATTTAACAATAAATTTATATAAATATTCTGTTGGCCAAAGTGCCGTATCTTGTAATTGCCCTTTTAATTTTTTGTAAAATTCTTCTGGATTTGTAGGTGTGCTCATAAAATTATTTAATAAGTTGCAAAGATACTGTTTATTTGCATTTTTTTTATAAGCGTTAAATTACGATTTTTACGGCATAAATCTTACCATTTGAATACGAAAAGAATTGTTATCACCGGTGGTCCAGGCACAGGAAAATCCAGTATTATTAATGCATTGGCCGATAGAGGTTATTTGTGTTTTGAGGAAATTTCGCGTCAAGTAACCTTAGATGCCAAAAAAGACGGGATAGACCAACTGTTTTTAACAAACCCTTTATTGTTTAGCGAATTGCTTTTAAGGGGCAGGGAGCAGCAATACAACGATACCAAAAACCTAAAAACCGAAGTTGTTTTTTTAGATCGTGGTGTGCCCGATGTTTTGGCATACATGGATTTTATTGGCGATCCGTATCCGCCCTATTTTACCGAGGTGTGCAAAGACTGTTATTACGATTGCGTTTTTATTTTAAAACCTTGGCAGGATATTTATGTGAGCGATAACGAGCGTTATGAAAGTTTTGAAGAAGCTTTGCAAATTCACGACCATTTACAAAACACCTATCAATCTTTTAATTATAAATTGATTGACGTACCTTTTGATGTTGTAGAAAAAAGAGTCGATTTTATTCTTAAAACCCTTAATATGTAATTATGGAACACCCCATAAACATATTGGAACGCTATTGGAAATTCACATCGTTTAAACCCAACCAAGAAGCTATTATCAATGCGGTTTTAGATGGCGAAGATACCTTTGCGCTGTTGCCTACGGGTGGGGGAAAATCGTTGTGTTTTCAAATCCCTGCTCTGGCAAAAGATGGTATTTGCATTGTTATTTCGCCCTTAATTGCACTTATGAAAGACCAAGTGCAGCAGCTTAACGACAAAGGCATTAAAGCCATGGCGCTAACCAGTGGGATTTCGTATAGCCAATTAGACACGCTTTTGGATAATTGCATTTACGGAAACTACAAGTTTTTATACCTCTCGCCCGAACGCTTACAGCAAGAATTGGTACAAGACCGAATTAGGTTAATGAACGTGAATTTAATTGCGGTGGACGAGGCGCACTGTATCTCGCAATGGGGAAGCGATTTTAGGCCCGCATATAAAAACATTACGCTTTTGCGCCAATTGCAACCCAGTGTAAATGTGATTGCCTTAACGGCTTCGGCAAAACCCGAAGTTATTGACGACATTACCAAAGAACTCGATTTTATAAAGCCCAAAATATTTAAGCAATCGTTTTACAGACCCAATTTGGCGTACATGGTTTACCACGAAAACGATAAATATTACCGGATTGAAAGCATTTTAAAAAAGTATAAAGCCTCGTCGATTATTTACGTTAGAAACAGAAAACTAACTTTGGATTTGGCATCGTTTTTAGCCTCGAAAAACATTGGGGCAACCTATTACCACGGGGGACTTTCGAATGATGAAAAGGATGCAAACATGAGCGATTGGATAGCCAACCGCAAACAGGTTATGGTGGCCACAAATGCCTTTGGAATGGGCATTGATAAACCCGATGTTAAAACGGTTATCCATTTGAATTTACCCGAAAGCATTGAAAGTTATTTTCAGGAAGCTGGTCGTGTGGGTAGAAATGGCGACAAGGCTTTTGCCGTTATTTTAAAGAACAATAGCGATGCCGTTTTGGTTAAAAACCAATTTTTAAAGGTGTTGCCAACGGTAGATTTTGTAAAACAGGTGTACAGAAAACTGTGCAGTTATTTTCAGATTTCTTATGGTGAAGGCGAATACGTTACCAACGATTTCGATTTTAACACCTTTTGCAAAACCTATAATTTCAGTTCGATTTTATGTTATAACGCCCTATTGATTTTAGACCGGAATAGTGTGATTACCTTATCGAAACAGTTTAAAAACAAGGTTACGGTACAGTTTATTATTTCCAGCGGGGCTTTGTTTAATTATTTGGAAACGCACCAGGAATTCAATATAATAGTAAAATCGATGCTTAGGATGTACGGCGGTATTTTTGACCATCTTACCAAAGTTGATTTAAAGCGTATTGCCGAAAAGGCTTCGGTTACGGAATCTAAATTAATCGCTGTGTTGCACGAGCTGGAAAGCAGTGAAATCATCACGCTAAATTTGGCAAAAACCGATGCGCAGATTACGTTTATCCAACCGCGTGAAGATGACAAAACCATCAATCGCATCGCCTCCATTATCGAACAGCAAAACACATTAAAACAGCAGCAAGTTAAAAGTATGCTTGATTATGTTGAAAATGATGCGGTTTGCAAAAGCATACAGCTCCTCACCTATTTTGGTGAAAAGGATGTGAAACCCTGCGGCATTTGTTCGGTTTGCGTTTCAGCTGAAAAAAAGAATAAACCGCAAGATATTAATACCATAAAAAAACGCATTGTAGAATTGCTTGAAAACGGCGACCTGTCGTCTCGACTAATTAGCACCACCTTAAATTGCCCAGAGAAAGATGTAAAAACCGTTTTAAAGTTGCTTTTGGAACATAATATGATTACAATTACGCCAACAAACACCTATAAACTAAAAGACTGATTACTAAAAAAAGAACGTTGCAAAGACGAACTAAATATTGGGTTTGGTATAGCTTTGGCAGATAGGTGCGTTAGGGATTGCAGCGGAAAGCCCACAGCGAAGTACGAGCGCGGACTTGCAGCGGAAAGCCCGACCCGACAAGCGCTGAGGTACTCGAAGCGCAGGGGAACGCCCAAATTTTAAATACAAAAAAAAATGAAAAACTTAAGAATTGTTTTTATGGGTACGCCAGATTTTGCAGTTGCGACCTTAAAAACATTGGTAGAAAACAACTATACTATTGCGGGCGTTATTACAGCACCCGACAGACCTGCCGGCCGCGGACGAAAATTGAACGAAAGTGCGGTAAAGCAATATGCAAAATCTGTGGGCTTAAACATTTTGCAGCCCACAAATTTAAAAAGCGAGGATTTTTTGAATGAGCTAAAGGCTTTAAAAGCCAACCTTCAAATTGTGGTGGCTTTTAGGATGCTGCCCCAAGTGGTTTGGCAAATGCCGGAATACGGCACCTTTAATTTACACGCTTCGTTGTTGCCTAATTACCGCGGTGCCGCACCTATTAATTGGGCTATTATAAACGGCGAAACCAAAACCGGAGTTTCAACGTTTTTTATTGATGAGAAAATTGATACGGGCGAAATGATTCTTCAAGAGGACGTGGCCATAGACCCTGAGGAAAATGCAGGAAGCTTACACGACAAATTGATGGTTGTTGGCAGCGCACTGGTTTTAAAAACCGTTGCTTTAATTGAAAAGGGCGATGTGAAAACGACTCCCCAAATAGACTCCGACGCTATAAAAACTGCGCACAAACTAAATAGGGACAATTGTAAAATAGATTGGAACGATACTTTGGATAATATTTACAATCATATCCGTGGGTTGAGTCCGTATCCTGCAGCTTGGTGCAGGTTAATAAATGGCGCGGACGAATTGGACGTTAAAATCTATAAAGCCGAAAAAGAAAAAACAGCTCACGCCTTGGAACTAGGAACCGTGGTTTCGAATAAAAACGAAGTAAAGGTTGCTGTTACAAATGGTTACCTTATTATAAAGGAAATTAAGCTTCCGGGTAAGCGCAACATGGATATAAAATCGCTTTTAAACGGGTATGCTTTTCAAGATGGTGCCAAAGTGCTCTAAACCCTTATTCCCACTCATATTATAAAAACATCGACAAAACGCATTGTCTTTATTAACAAAAGCATTAAGTTATCAACAAAAGCGGGTATTTCCCTTGCTATTACTTGCATGGTAGTATAATCCGTATAAATTTGTAAAGGATTTAACAAAAATGTTTAACCAATTTATTAATTATTAAATTTTATATTATGAACAAAACAGATTTAATCGATGCCATGGCAGAACACGCAGGAATTACTAAAGCAGCTGCAAAAAAAGCTTTAGAATGCGCAATTATTGAAATTGAAGGGGCTTTACAAAAAGGCAACAGAGTTTCTTTAGTAGGATTCGGATCTTGGTCAGTTTCTAAAAGAGCTGCAAGAGAGGGAAGAAATCCTCAAACTGGAGAGACTATCAAAATCAAAGCTAAAAACGTAGTAAAGTTTAAAGCTGGATCTGATTTATCAAATGCAGTAAACTAATATTTACCGATAATATATTCTTTAAATGCCTTCAGAATTGAAGGCATTTTTTGTTGAATATGGTAAAACAGTTGCATTTTAAATAAAAAAATATTAGATTTAATTGATAAATTCCTCGACAGTATGATTACAACTAAACCCAAAAAAGGTGATTTGTTAATCGCAGAACCTGCTATAATAGGAGATGTTTCTTTTAATCGCTCCATAGTTTTGTTAGCAGATCACTCGCATGAGGGCTCTATAGGTTTTATTTTGAATAAGCCCTTAGAGTACACTATTAGCGATTTGGTGCCAGATGTTGAGGCCAATTTTAAAGTTTACAACGGCGGCCCCGTTGAGCAAGACAATCTATATTTTATACATAAAGTACCGGACTTAATTCCTGAGAGTATTGAGATTTCTTTGGGTATTTATTGGGGTGGCGATTTTAGTAAAGTTGCCGAACTTATTGCAAGCGGCTCTATTAAGGAAACCGATATTCGGTTTTTTCTTGGATATTCTGGATGGGAAACCAATCAGTTGGATGAAGAATTAAAAGCGAATTCGTGGGTTGTTACGAACAACATCTACAAGGAACATATTATTGAAAAAAATTACGAATCGTTTTGGAAAGAAAAGATGCTAGAATTTGGTGGCGAGTACAGCATTTGGTCCAATGCTCCTGAAAATCCGAATTATAACTGATATTAAATGAACTACCTCGCCGCAAGCATTCGAGCTATCAAATTCCAAAAAAAATAAATCCCAATTTCCAAAAAAAAAAGTAAAACCAGAACGGCTACAAAGGTTTAGTTCGTGCTGCTCAATCTAATTTTAACATTCAATTTTTGCAATAGCATTTTAGACACGTCGTTTTTGAATGTTTTTTTTCTGTATTTTGTTACGGGCTGAATACCCACAATAACATTTGTTATAAAAATTTCGTCGGCTTTTTGAAGCTCGAACGGCGATATGGAAGCTTCCATCACCTCTAATTCAGGCATCTTTTTTACAATATCAATAAGTTGTTTTCGCATAATGCCTTTTAAACAACCATCAGCTATTGGGGGTGTTTTTATCACATTATCCTTTACCACAAAAACATTTCCGTTTAATGCTTCAATAACGTGTTTGTTGGTGTTTAAAAGCAAACAGTTGTGTAAGCTGTTTTCTTTTGCATAAATACTTCCCACCACATTAAGGGCTTTGTTATTGGTTTTTAAAGTAGATAATAAAGTGGGTGATACATAATAATCCTTAAACAAATCGACTTCGTAAAAATCGTCTTTAAGCAAATAAAAATCGTCTGGTACAGCTTGGGTTGTTATTATAAAATCAACTGAATTACTATCCGGCAAATACAAGCCGCCTTGGTGGCGTTGCACCATTAATTTAACCCGGGCCGATGCTTGTTGCAGTTGATTTGCTTTTAATGTTTTTTGAATTTGTTCTTCGAGAAATTCCATGGTGAAATTCATCGGGATTTCCATACGCATAATGCGCATTGATGCCATTAACCTAAAATAATGGTCTTCCCAAAAAAGCAGTTTCCCGTAGGAGGTTTTAATGGTTTCAAAAAGGGCATCGCCGTAATTAAAACCCCTGCTGTTTATTGATAATTTAGAATCTGGCTCTACAATTTGCTCGTTAAAATTTATCATAAAAAAATCCCACTTTCAGTTTAATTAAAAGTGGGACAAATATAATTGATTTATGTTTTATTTAATTATGCGGAACCCAATACTTGCTTTAAATCTGCAATTTGATTTTCCCATAGCATTTTAGCTTCGTCAACTTCATCTTCATCGGCAAAATCGGTTACCATTAACGACACATCTTTAGTGATTTCATCGACTTGAATTCTAATTTCAAAATACGACGTTGTATCGTCTTCATCGTTTAGCCATCTAAACTTAATGCGTTCGCCACTTTTTTTGCTTAATAGTTTTGCTTTTTCTTCGCTATCGTCCCAAATAAAAGTAAATAATTCGCCTCTGGAGTTTACATTATCTGAAAACCATTCAGATAAACCTGATGGCGTAGAAATGTATTGATATAGTAATTGTGGTGATGCGTGTATTGGAAATTCAATTTCAAATTTAATTTTCTCGTCCATAAGTGCTGTAAAATTTATGATGCTCAATATATACATTAATTGATAAGTTTAACAGTAATTTTTAATAATATTTTACGGCGTTAAAAGTTTGTTGAGAATAATATTGTTTTTATATTTGCAGCCTTAAATTATGGCGAGGTAGCTCAGCTGGTTAGAGCGTCGGATTCATAACCCGGAGGTCGGGGGATCGTGCCCCCCTCTCGCTACAAGGTATACAAGGGAAAGCTGAAGATTAGTCTTCGGCTTTTTTGTTTTAGGTACAACATAGGTACAACAAATGGTTGTTTTTTAAGCCTGCTTTTCAATTGGTTTTATATGACATCAAATGACATTAATGTATAATTCTACTCCCTTAACTCTTTAGAATAATAAAAATTAGCGGGCAATCCATCTGTATGCCAAAAAAGAACATTAGAGTTGTTCCTTAATTTCTTGTTATCAAGATAATCGATCATGCCATAAAAAGCTCTACCTGAATAAACAGGATCTAATAAAACCCCCTCGCTTTGAGCCAAAATTTTTATAGCTGCTCTGGGTCCGGAAACAGATGACGTTTTAAATTTTAAGCTTGCAAAAGTTGATGGCCAATTGAAGTTTTCTAAGAAATGGATGTGGAAAATAGCTCTTTTTAAAGGCGATACCTAAAGTGCTTATGTCTAATCTACCGCCCTAGGATTGGGTTTAATCCTAACTTTTCTACTTTTAGAAATTATCATACTACAGAATCCATGTTTTTTTGTAATAACCCCAAGGCACTTATAAACACCTAGTCCATGTATGGCGTATTTATGGACGACTTCTGTAAAATGCACAGCATCAAAGTATTTTCCGTGTTTATCAACAAATGTGCTCAATCGCATTAATTTTCCTTGTGACGTTTTATTATGCCTTGTGTTGACCAAGTTTCCATAAATTACAACTTCTTTATTCACATAATTTCCCATGTTATCTGATGTGATATCATTTTCTAAAGGCTCATCTACCAAATCAAAATAACCACATAACGGGAACCCCAATAATTCCATTTCGTCATAGGCACTTTCTAAAGCACTTACTTCTAAAACAGGTAATTCAAAATGTTTGTGCTTTGGTTTGAATAATTTAGGTTGTTTATTTGAAGATTTAGTGGCGTTAAGCTTAAAAATGGCATGCCACATAAGTTCAGTTTTCGATTTTTCGGTAAACCTAAAACAACCTATGCGTATTAAAATTGATAATTGCTCTATGCTAATGGTTATCCGATCGATAAAATCTTCCAAAGAAGTATAATACCCATGCAATTGTCTTTCAGTAAGCAGTCTTTGAACAACTAATTTTTCTAAATTCTTTAAATATCCAAAACCTAAATAAATGCCTTTATCCATTACCCTGTTTGCATGGTCGCTATAATTTATACAAGGTAATTTTATAGTGGCTCCTTGCATTTTGGCCTCGTGCAAATAATGTTCGGTACTGTAAAATCCGCCACCATTATTTAAAACCGCCACCATAAATTCAATGGGGAAATAGCATTTTAAAAACAGGCTTTGATAGCTCTCGACAGCATAAGATGCGGAGTGCCCTTTAGCAAAAGCATAACCTGCAAAACTTTTTATTTGGTTCCAAACCTCGTTTATCAACTTATCCGAATAGCCTTTATTTTTACAATTTGAAATGAACTTTTGTTCTACCGCTAAAAACTCCTCACGTGAACGAAACTTGCCACTCATACCTCGTCTTAAAACATCTGCTTCGCCCAATGTTAAACCTGCAAATTGATGGGCCACTTTTAACACATCTTCTTGATATACCATAACACCATAAGTATCGGGCATGATTTCCAGTAAAACAGGATGTGCATTTTTTCTAAATTCCGGAAACCGATGTCTTTTTATGAATTCTTCTTTCATACCTGAGCCAGAAACGCCTGGGCGGATTATTGAACTTGCCGCTACCAGCCCCAAATAATCTTGGGTTTGTAGTTTAATCATTAAGCCACGCATGGCGGGAGATTCTACATAATACGCTCCTATAGCACCTCCGCTTTTAAGCAGATTATTGATTTTTTTATCATTTTTAAAACGTGGTAAATCGTGAATATCAATAGGCGGCAATTCGGGTCTGTTTTTTGCTATAATTTGTAAGGTGTCCTTAATTTTCGCCAAACCTCGTTGCCCTAAAATATCGAATTTAAAAATACCAACATCTTCGGCTATAATCATATCAAACTGTACCGTAGGATAGCCCTTTGGCGGCAAAAATGTTGCAGAATAATTATGAATGGGTTTATCGAGAATTAAAATACCTGCCGAATGCACACTCACATAGTTTGGAAAACCCTCAATTAACTTACCGTATTTTAAAACCAGCTGCCCAATTTCGTCTATTTGATTTATAGGCAAATTTCCTTTACTCAACTTGTCTATCTCTTCTTTTGGCAAACCAAAAACTTTTCCCAGTTCCCGTACTACCGCTCTATATTTAAAGGTATTATAGGTTGCTAAAAGGGCGGTATTTTCAAATCTGTTGAAAATATATTGCGTAACATCATCTCTATCTTTCCACGAAAAATCAATATCAAAATCTGGTGGCGATGCCCTAAACGGATTTATAAAGCGCTCAAAATACAAATCCAGTTCTATGGGGTCTACATCGGTAATGCCAATAATATATGCCACAATACTATTAGCGCCACTACCCCGCCCCACATGAAAATAACCTTGGCTTTTAGCGTAAGTAACGATATCGTGATTGATTAAAAAGAAACTCACAAAATTTAGTTCTTTTATGGTTTTCAACTCTTTGTTCAATCTTTTAAACACCTTATCGGTTGGGTTCGGATATCGTTTTGAAAAACCAGCGTCACATAGTTTTTTCAAGCTGTTATAATCTTCTTCAACCGTATTGGTATATAGTTTTAAATTCTGGGATTGCCGTTCACTTCCAAAACTAAAATCGATGCCGCATTGCCCCATAAGATGGAGCGTGTTTTCTATGATATGAGGGAAATCAGAGAATGCGATTTCCAGGTTTTCCTTTGAAATCATACTTTCATTTGGCCTGCATTCTTCAGTTTTTGGAAGCTTACTTAACAAACAGTTATTATCAATAGCCCTAAGCAAACGATGTGCATTAAAATCTCTTTTGTTTCTAAGGGTAACGGTTTGCTGAATGACTAATTTATCTTTGAAATCTTTCAGTTTGGAAAATCGGAGTTTTTTCAATTCTTCAACAGAAATCCCAATAAACTCATTCTCTTGAAAAGAGGTTATTTCCAGCTCTAAAACAGTTTCAAAAGGGTAAACAATAAATGTATTTGAAAGCTTTGGTGCCATATCTGGAAACTCTATTTTGTTTTCCAGATGATGTGACAATAGCTTGTTCAATTCATAAAAGCCTTTATTATTTCTAGCTATACCGATAAATTTTTGTTTTGCGCCGTTCCTAAAATCTATACCAACTATAGGTTTTATGCCATATTTTTTTGATTGTTGAATAAAATTTAAGCATGCAGATGTATTATTAATATCGGTTAATACTAAGCTTGAGATATGGTTTTCTTTGGCTAATTCCAATAATTCAATTTCAGAAAAAGTGCCATATCGAAGTGAATAATAAGAATGACAGTTTAAATACATTATTGTTTTCTGTGTGCTAATAACATTGGTGGTTCTCCGTTAAAAGGGTTTTGAAATCGCCCTATGGTTTTTGCGCCCATTGATGCTGCTTTTTGAATGCTTAATTCGCCATAACGCTTGCGAATGGTATCCATGGCATCGTAAAGGCTCAGCATTTCCTCAGTGTCATCAAATAAATTAATCTGGTAGTTTCCCGTTACTAAATCGCTGAACTTGACGCCCACCAACCGAATTAACAAGCGACGCTGATACAACTTATCGAACAGCTCCAAAACCTTGGGGATAATAACATGATCTGCACTGGTATATGGGATTTTTATCTGTTTGGAATAGGTGTTAAAATCGGAATACCTAATTTTCACACTGATGCAGGATGCCAGTTTATTGCCCCGCCTTAACTGAAAGGCCAGATTTTCGGCCATGGCAAAAATGGTCGTCCGTAATTTTATCACATCAATGGTATCCTTATTAAAGGTGCGTTCTGTTGAAATGGATTTACGTTCGTGGTAAGGCGTTAATGGCGGATTATCCAGTCCATGGGCGCGTTTCCAAATGGTTGCGCCATTTTTACCCAAAACACTGGTCATCATTTCAATGGGCATTTGCTGCACCACCCTAACTTTATCGATACCTAAATTCCGTAAGGTTTGGTAAGTTTTACTGCCAACCGATGGGATTTTACGTATGGATAACGGTGCCAAAAAGAGTTTTTCGTAACCTAAATCGATACGCAATTGGTTGTTGGGCTTGGCCTCGCCTGTTGCTACCTTTGAAACGATTTTATTCCCCGACAGCCCAAACGAAATGGGCAAACCTGTTTCTTTAATTATGGTGTTGCGCATTTCGGTGGCGTATTTATAACTGCCAAAAAACTTATCCATGCCACTTAAATCGGCATAAAACTCATCAATGCTTGCTTTTTCAAAAACAGGGACTTTTTCCTTGATAATTTCGGTAACCTGATGCGAGTATTTGGTATATATCGATGAGTTGCCACGAATAACCACAGCCTCTGGACATAAACGTCTTGCCAGTTTCATAGACATGCCAGAATGCACACCAAAACGTCTCGTTTCATAGCTGCATGCCGCAACAACACCCCGATCTCCAGTGCCACCAACCAACAACGGCCTTTTTTGCAAACTACTGTCTATCAGCCGCTCACAAGACACAAAGAAGGTATCTAAGTCTAAATGCAAAATTTGTTTTTCCATGCTTCAAAATTAGCTATTATATGTAGCAGTTATTGCTTATATTTGTAGCATTATGAAAATAATTGCAAAAAACATTTCACATTTAAGACACCTCAAGGGTTTAACCCAAGAGGCACTTGCTGATGAATTACAGGTAACCCGTTCTCGTATTTCATCTTACGAAGAAGCACGCTCTGCACCTACCATTGAGTTTTTAATTACACTCTCCGATTATTTTAAATTGCCCATTGATATTCTATTGCGTAAAGACCTAACAAAAGCCAGTGATTTTTCGTTTATCGATATTGGCAATCAGCGTGTTTTGTTTCCCATAACGGTTGATAAAGACAACGATAATTTAATTGAAGTCGTGCCCATTAAAGCATCGGCAGGCTACTTATCTGGTTATGACGACCCTGAATACATCGAGCAATTGGAAAAAATCAAGCTACCGTTTTTACCCACGGGAAAACACAGAGCTTTCCCCATAAAAGGCGATTCTATGCTGCCCATGAAAGATGGCTCTTATGTTGTGGGGCGTTTTATTGAAGATAGGAGCGAAATAAAAACAGGGAAAACCTATGTTTTGGTAACCCTCAATGAAGGAATGGTGTACAAACGGGTTATGAACAATATTGATTTTAACGGGTCGTTACTTTTAATGTCCGATAACAAAACGTATCACGACTACAGCGTGCCCATTGATGAAGTGTTGGAAATCTGGGAATTTACCTGTAGCATTAATACCCAAGAATACGATGCACAGGATTTAAAAATCAGCAGTATCATAAATATGTTTAATGATTTGGGCGTGGAGTTAAAAGCTTTGGAAAAATTAAGATAATGTATACCATCATTGACGTTGAAACCACCGGACAGGGTAATAAAATTACGGAAATATCTATTTTTAAATATGATGGCAATCAGGTTGTCGACGAGTTTACATCGCTGGTAAATCCAGAAGCTTATATCCCCGATTACATCACCGCATTAACCGGGATTGATAATTTAATGGTTGCCAATGCCCCAACATTTTCAGACATCGCCAACGCTATTTTAGAAATAACGGAAAACACCATTTTTGTCGCCCATAGTGTAAATTTCGATTACAATGTCATCCGCAATGAATTTAAGGCGATTGGTATAGATTTTAGAAGAAAAAAACTATGCACGGTTAGGCTGTCAAGAAAACTGATGCTCGGTTATAAATCGTATAGCCTCGGAAAGATCTGTAAAGCACTAAACATTGAAATTAACGGAAGGCATAGAGCAAAAGGTGATGCCGAAGCAACCGTTGTTTTGTTTGAAATGCTGTTAAACAAAGAAAATGCTGAAACCGTTTTCAACGACTTCTTAAAAAAATCATCTAAAGAAGCCACCTTGCCATCGCACTTACCAACAGCTGTTTTTAATAATCTGCCCAACAAGGCAGGTGTCTACTTTTTTAAAGATAAGAAAGGAAAAATTATTTATATCGGTAAAGCTAAAGACATCAAAAAACGGGTTTTAAGTCACTTTTATAGTAAAACAAAAAAATCCTTAGACATGGTTAGAGAAACCAGGGATATTGATTTTGAATTATCGGGCAGCGAACTCATTGCGTTACTTATGGAAGACGCCGCCATTAAACACCATTATCCAATATACAACGTGGTTTCAAAACGCAACCCCAAAGCCTATGCCATTTTTAGTTATGAAGACAGAAAAGGCATAAAACATTTAGCCTACAATACGTTAAAGGCAACACCAAACCCCATCCAAACCTTTTCCACTATTACAGATTGCAGACAATACTTAGAAAAGATTTGTGCTCAATTTGAACTGTGCCCTAAATTTTGTCATTTACAAGATGGCGTTTCGCAATGTTCTCATTATAAAATCACCACGTGTAAAGGCATCTGTTCAAATAATGAAACGGTAAACTCATATAATTTACGTGTAAGCTCAGCCATTTCATTTACCATTGAAAACACAAAAGATATGGTGCTCAAACAAAAAGGAAGACATGACGACGAAGAGGCATTTGTTTTAATTAAAAACAGTGTTTATTTAGGATACGGTTTTATTGATAAAACAGAACAAATTAATACACCGGAAGCATTGGAAGCCTTTTTAATTCCGCAAAAGGATAATTTGGATGTGCAGAAAATATTGAGAAAGAGGTTAGCTCAACATTGATGCCATCCCTTTTATTTTGATAACACATAGGAAAATCATCTTTTAGTCATAACTAATGCGCTCCCGGATACCACCACTAGCTCGATGTATAATCACATCTGCTTTACGGCGTTTAGCAATGGTTTTGGCTTTGTTTATGGCAGTGCTTTGTTTCCTGTGTTTAGAAGTGATACGCTTGTTACCTTCACGTCGCACCGCCCACCCTTCATCGTATGGAACCACGTGTTGATGCCATGTTCTAGTTGTTTTTTTTGAGCTTTTAAAATAAGCCTCTACAAGTTCCTTAATAATTTGAAGCCAAGAGTGTGAGTCGCTTTGTTTTGCCATAGATAACATTTTGCCATCTCAATATAATGCTTTTAAATAAAATGGAATAAAAGAGCGAAATTTGCGGAATTGTAAGTTGGAGTTTGAAAAAAACAAACAAAATTGATGCTTTTTAAACTCTTTCTAGTAAAATCGTGTACTGAGTTGAGTACTCTGATTTATAATAATTCTTGCTCTTATTATAGAAATTAATGATTTTGAACATAATTATCATAGTTAACAGCTTTTAAAAGCTATATTTTTTTCCAATGCATAAAAATCACATTTTCCTACCTTTGAAACCTTATGAACGAATATTTTAAATCTATTATTTTACAGAAAACGAATGCTTCCTCTTTAGTTGAAAAAGAAACTATACAGGAACTATGGAGTGGTTATGGTAAAATAATACGTGTTGCCTTAGAAAATACACCTATAGAAAGTGTTGTTGTTAAACATATTCAATTATCTAGTGGGAATACCCACCCTAGAGGATGGAACTCTGATATTGGTCATCAAAGAAAACTGAAATCTTATGAAGTAGAAACCACTTGGTATAAGTTATATAGTAAACACAGTTTAGCACGTTTACCAAAGTGTTTTGCTATTGAAAGTAAGGGTGATGAAACACTGATAGTTCTTGAAGATTTAGATATGGCAGGTTTCCCATTACGAAAGCAAAAGGTAACATGGAAAGATATAGAGACTTGTTTAAAATGGTTAGCACAATTCCATGCCAGCTATTTAGGGAAAGTTCCTGACGGCCTTTGGGAAGTTGGCACCTATTGGCATTTGGAAACTAGACCTCAAGAACTAGAGGTTTTAGAAGATGAACCTTTGAAAAATGCTGCTGCAGCTATTAACAACAAACTGAATAACTGCAACTTTAAAGCGTTTGTTCATGGCGATGCAAAATTGGCCAACTTTTGTTTTTCAGAAAGCGGACAAGTTGCTGGCGTAGATTTTCAATATGTAGGCGGTGGATGTGGTATGAAAGACGTTTCGTATTTTATTGGAAGTTGCCTTAATGAAAGGGATTGTGAACGTTTAGAATCAAAACTCCTAGACACATACTTTGCCTATTTACACCAAGCACTCGGTGAACGGAATGTAGCCCTTGAAAACGAATGGCGCCCCTTATATCGAGTGGCCTGGGCAGATTTTCATCGGTTTTTAAAGGGTTGGAGCCCCAGCCATTGGAAAATTAATAGTTACAGTGAAAGAATAACTTCTGAAGTCATTAAAAATCTATAAAAATGGACTTAAAACATTTGACAAATATTGCCATTGAAGCAGCACTTTCAGCTGGAAAAACCATTCAAAAGCATTTAAATGATAACATTGTTGTAGAAAAAAAAGAAGGAGGTTCTAACTATGCGTCTCAAGTTGTAACAAAAGTAGATCGCGAATGTGAACGTATCATTTTATCGTATTTAAAGCCCACGTGTAAAGCGCATGATATTGGTTTACTTTCCGAAGAAACAGAAGATGATGAAAGCCGATTTAAAAAGGAGTACTTTTGGTGTATAGACCCTTTAGATGGCACACTAGCTTTTATTAATAAACAACCTGGGTTTTCTGTGTCTATTGCTTTAATTGCCAAAGATGGAACACCAGTAATAGGGGTTGTATTCGACCCTAGCACTAAAATATTATACCATGCAATAAAAGGACATGGTGCATATAAAAATAAAAGTCCTTGGAACATTCAAAACACCAACGACTATTTAACTTACGTTACCGATAAAAAGTTAAGGGATACTCCAAAATCTACTGAAATACAAGACATACTCAATAAACACAAAACTGACTTAGGCCTAAAATATATTAAGGAAATTTCAGGAGCAGGTGCCGTACTAAGTGCTATTATAGTTATAGAAAACGGACCCGCATGTTTTTTAAAACTCCCTAAAAAAGACCTTGGAGGCGGTAGTATTTGGGACTTTGCTGCTACAGCATGTATTTTCCAAGAATTAGGTTTAACTGCCACTCATTTTAATGGTGAAACTTTAGAATTAAATAAAAAAGCTGACACTTTCATGAACCATAAAGGGGTTTACTATTCCAACTTAACTTTATAAAACTAAAAAAAAATTACCTAAGCCAATCAAAGACACCTTCCATATCAGAGTTTTGATAAAAAATCAGTTAGTGTTTAACTTTTCAATTATTTACAAATAATCATTTGACTTTTTCAAGCCTTAATTTCGGCAAAACTACCTTATACTCTTTATCATCATTCTTATCATACCAATCACACACACGCTAGGTAATCCTATTATTTTGTTTATCTAAAGTATTAACAATGAAATTAAAATTCAATTCTATTCATTTATTTATTGGACAAACTATATTGCAGAAAAAGTCCTACTAAAACAATTTAGTTTTTTGATTCATTGTATATTTCTCCATTTCCTTAACACAACAACAATTTAAAATCATAGAGAATTCCCTCGACACATTATAAGAATTTTATTATATTGCATGAAAACTAACCTAAAATAATAACAGTGGAAATTTTATTAAAAATACATCGTTATCCCACCTTAATGGAATATTATGATGCATTTAATAATCCATATAAATAAGTTAGCAAACATTTGAGAAAAAAATTAACATTATGAATAAGATTCTATTAATTGCAAGTTTGTTGTTATTCTCAATAAGTTATTCTCAAAACGGAGAGAAAACAATAAACAAAAAAGAAGAAAAACAACTTTTTGAAAAGACTGAAAAAAATGCTCGAAATGATAACTTAGAAATACAGCCTTTTGCTCAAATGGAATTAGGAGAAATGTATTACGAAGGAAAAGGAACCGAAAAAAATTTTAAAAAAGCTTTTTATTGGTTCAAAAAAAGTGCTGAAAACGGAGTTGTCGGCGCAAATGCGAGAGTTGCTTATATGTATTACGACGGAGAAGGAACTCTAAAAAGTTATAAAGATGCTTTTTACTACATACAGCGAGGACTTGGATTTGAACTTGACGCTAAATCTCTGTTCTACATTGGTCGAATGTATTTCTATGGACAAGGTACTGACAAAAATAAAAAGCTTTGTGCTTATTGGATAAAAAAAGCCTACGAAACGCCTATGGAAAGTGAATATAAGGAAAGAGCTGAGAAATTCTGGAATGATAACGAATTATGGAATTACGAATAATAAATAACTGATATGGCAAATTTTATAGAAATAATTGACAATGACGATACAGTCAAACTAATAAACGTGGATAACATTTCTTATGTTAAAGTTAATACAATGGCGATTTGTTCAATTGTAATGAACGACAGCTCTGAAATTAAAACAGGAATTGACAAAGAAACGTTGATAAAAAAAATAAATTTATAAAAGAAAAAAACGTTTGCTAACAACGTGTATAGCTCATTGCGGCTGAATTCCTAATCGGAATTCATTGCAATTTGCTATCTTCGTGTTACGGCGGAAAATCCTCGCGGATTTCCCGCAACGAGCCATACACAAAACCGTTGCTAGCAATTTGCCCAGCTTAGTTTTAAAAACGACAATGAATTTATTGGCTTGCTTGGTGGGTTTCTGTT
>NZ_JBLWYT010000009.1:0-109830 GCF_048381975.1 Hwangdonia sp.
TACAAACTAGTCAAGCTACTTGGGACACATTAGCTGATAATTTCAAAATTAATAATTGGAGTTATAATATAATTTTACCACAACCAGGTTTTGACATACAACAAGTATCAAATCGAGATAGAATTAATAATAATATATACGAGTTAGCAATCCCAATGTATGAACGAATTTTAGGAAGTATGGCTCAATTAGAAATTTGGGGTTCATAAAAAAAGTACTGGCTACAACAATGTATAAAAATAATAGCGGTTTAATCGCTAAAACGAAAGTGAAATTATAATAAAAAAGGTCTGTGTTTAACCGAAAAGTTAGTGGTTATAAATCCGCTACTATTCTTATACTTGACCGTTAAACGAACCCTCCAAAAAACTTCTCAAATAATCCCAAACAATTAAATTATCTTTGCAATTCTTAACACGACACCATGCGCATCGATATTATTACCGTTTTACCAGAATTACTTAAAAGTCCGTTTGAAGCCTCTATTTTAAAACGCGCTATTGAAGCTGGTTTGGTTCAAGTTCATTTTCATAACCTACGCGATTACACAACTGACAATTACAAATCTATCGACGACACCCAATTTGGTGGCGGCGCAGGTATGGTGATGATGGTAGAGCCTATTGATAAATGCATTACCGCTTTAAAGGCAAAACGCAACTACGACGAGGTTATTTATATGACACCCGACGGCGAAACCTTAAACCAAAGCATCGCCAATCAACTCTCGTTAAAAGGAAACATTATTATTTTATGCGGCCATTATAAAGGTGTGGACCAACGTGTGCGCGACCATTTTATTACCCGCGAAATATCTATTGGCGATTACGTGCTGTCTGGTGGCGAATTGGGTGCTGCTGTACTTTGTGATGCCATTATAAGGTTAATTCCCGGGGTTTTGGGCAATGAGACTTCTGCCCTAACCGATTCGTTTCAAGATAATTTATTGGCGCCGCCCATTTACACCAAACCACGTGAGTACAAAGGCTGGAAAGTCCCCGAGCTTTTATTTAGCGGCAACTTACCGGAAATTGAAAAATGGCGCGAAGAACAAGCCTATTTACGCACTAAAGAACGCCGACCCGATTTACTGGACGACTAACTCAACGTGAGTTCAATATAATTAACTTTATTGAATGTTAATAATCAAGCATATACATGTCGTGTCAGCTTGAGCATTGGTTGAATTTATTGACAATTCTAATTCGAAAATGGGGTTTTTAAATCGAACTCACATTAACTTAAAATTAAACCTATGGAACACATGGATACAATACAATGGCAATTTGCCATAGCTGGCTTTATTAATGGCTTGGTGCATTTAATTGTTCTTACAGCCTCAATAATTATCGTAGTAAAAAAACGCTCTGTGGCATCGTTATTATTACTTGTGGGAAGCCTTTTAAACAGTGTTGGTTTAGTTGGTGGTTTTGTATATAATGCTTGGGCTGCCCAAAAAGGAACCGAAGCCATATTGGATGCGCAGGTCACGCTCACCTTTTTTAATGCGTTCTCTTTTTTTGTTTTTGGACTCGGACTCTTTTTACTGGCCTTGGGTTTTTATAAGAAAAGCTGAATGTTTTTACGGCAAATTGGAAACAAAACTTACTTTAAATTTTTAAGAATAAAGTCTACGGTTTTGTTTGTATTGCTGTTTACTGTGTAAGCATCGGTAATATGTTTTGCAGGAACGGCCAACCCTTTTTCAATAAGCGATTCTATATCATCGGCATATTCCAACGACACTTTACCGGTTAGCAGCAAGCTTAAATTTTTATTGGCGTGATAATAATCGTAAACCTTTTTTAGTCCGGTTAAATATAAATAATCCTTGGTAAAACCGCCTCCTCTGTGCGCCCTTACCGTAATATAATAGGCAGCTTCTTTTTCCAAATCATATTGATTATGGAGCAGTCTAAAAGTTTTTGAAAACGAATAGCCTTTAGACAAACTGTTTACCGCAATTACACGATATGCCAGCTCTTTTAAGCGGGTTACCGTTAAATTATTGCTCATATATTCGGCAAAAACAGCCAAACCTTCTTGGGTTTCTTCATTATTGGGAAAACCATGTGAAAATATTTTTAAGGGATGCAATAAACCATTCATGGTGGTTACCATGTGCACGCCAATTTCGTGGTTGGTAAGTACCCCAATTTCGTTATCGGAATACACGTGATTTGTATTCAACACCAAGGTTTTGGCATTGTTTGATACCATGGCTATGGCTGAAATTTTATCGGAATGTTTTATATGATATGTAAAATCGTATTGCTTGGAATAGGCTCTAAAGAAAGACTCTGCTTCTTTGGCATTGTATTTTGGTGCAAATGCTTGTGAATCTAAATCTTCATCTTCAAAATGAAGAATATATTTCGCATTTTCAACATCAATTTCAGTGGGTGTTCCAAAACAATGCAAACTATTGTAATAAAACTTTTTACCGCTGCCAATGGTCTCGATGCATTTAATTAGGCCAGAATAGGTGTAGATTATATCTTCATAGAGGTTTTTAATCCGCTCGTCTTCAATCAGTTCAATCTGTTGCTTAAATAATTTTCGGTGCAGTTTAAATCGGTCAAAATTAATGTCTGGATATTTAAAAACAGGTTGGGTTAAGTATTTCGATGAAAAAAAACGTGCTTTTTCTTCTTCAATATTAGTTGGGTTTACAAAGCTAAGCAGTTCAATTTGCTTAACAAGCGCATCAATGCTTTTATCGATTTCCAAAAGTGGTTTTGTAATTACATTATCAGTCTTCATATTAAATCTTCAATCATTTAAAGGTATTGTAGGTGTTTGTGGCGTGTTTGGGTATGCGCCTTAGTAGTTCAATTTCCGTATGCCGTACGATTTCAGGATAAACAATATAATCATATTCGTCGCAATACACTTTGGCAATTTCGGTGGCTAAAACCAAGGTGTTTTTAAAGTTGTTGGTTATATATTTTAAAAAATAACCGTTACCCTGAAAAGTATCGTTAATTTTTGAAGTGAACGGTATGCCGTACGGAAATTTTATTTCCGATAAACTTTGTCGCCAATTTTCAACAGCCTCTCCAAAACGGTTGTTATCGATATTCGAAGTGCCTAAATTCCATGTGGGCACCTCCCTTTCCCATCGTTTCCAGTTGTAACTGTGCATATCGTAAACGGTACAAAACCCGAATTTTGATTCTAAAACCGAAATTAAAGTATGTACCACTTTGTAAAAGTTGTTGTGTTTGCGTAGGCTTTTATCTTTCATGTCTTCCGATAGTGGTTTGTGCCACAGTTGCTTTCCCCAAGCGGTATCAAAAACGGCAGCTTCCGGCGCACGGTTTAAATCGTACTCAAAGCGCGAGTCGCAGCCCGCAATTACAATGGGATGCGATTTAACCATTTTTTTGGTCTCCGGGTCTTCTTCGTACCAACGCTCGTATTCAGTATGTATGCAATTGGGCCAAAGCTCTTTTCTAAACTGATGCCCGTCATGAATGGCCGCACAAGCATAGGGCACATACTTATCGATTTTTAGGGTAAATGAATAATCTGAAGACACGGCTTCAAACACCTCTTCATTTTTAATTTTGGCAATTATATCTTTAAGTGGAAGTTTTTGCATATTTTATTCTTTAACCAAAGTGCCCCATTCCGTCCACGAGCCATCGTAAACAGACGTCTTTTTATACCCCGAAATTTCAGCACCTAAAGCTAAAACACAAGCTGTTATGCCCGAGCCGCATGAAAAGATAACGTTATCCTCTTCATTAATGATTTCTGAAAAAATATCCTGTAATTCCTTTTCGGATTTTAGCAAACCATCGTCGTTTAATAGGTTTTTAAACGGGATGTTTTTTGAATTTGGAATCGTTCCCATTCGTAAGCCCACTCTGGGTTCGGGCTCTGTACAATTAAATCGGGCCGCAGAACGTGCATCGATTATTTTATATGTTTTTTCTTTTGAAGCTTTACTAACATCCTCAAAAAATTGCATGGCTTTAGGCTGAAGTTTTGACACAAAATCACCAGCTTCACCTGAATAATTTTTAAACGTTTCCGTTGGAAATCCTGCTTTTAACCATGCCGGAAACCCACCATTTAAAACCGCCACATTTGAGTGTCCGAAAGCTTTAAACAACCACCAAACCCGCGCACTGGAATAGATGCCTTTATCATCTGAAATCACAATAGCGCTATTACTATTTATACCCAAAGCCCTGGCTTCTTTTTGAAATTGTTCCGCCGAAGGAAATGCACTCGGAAACGGATTCGATACATCGCTGAATTTATTTTTTATATCGAAATAACGCGCCTTTGGAATTTGCTTTTGTGAAGCTTCAAACTCCTTATTAATCGTGCCGTCTAAAACAACGAGGTTTTCGGCATTCAAATTTTCATGAAGCCATGCCGCTGAAACAATGGGTGTTTTTAGATATATATTGGAATCCATTTTAATTGTTTTATGATAGAAAACTGAAAATTGAAACTGCGACCGTCAACTGCAAATTAATTAAGCGTCTTGCACTGTTTTACGCAATCGTGTACGTCTATCAAAAGCTTGAAGTTTATCAATCACTTTCATTTCTAAAAAATCGACAACCTTCTCCTCTATTTTCGTTTTAAGTTTGTACACTTTATTGATGTATGTTATGCCTCCGGGAGACATCACATTAACTTCAACCAGTTTTCCGCCAATCACATCAATGCCCACAAAAAACAGACCGTCGTTTACCAATTTAGGGCCAATTTGTTTGCACAGTGCTTTTTCGGCTTTGGTTAACGTATGCCTTTGCACGCTTCCGCCAGCAGAAACATTGGAACGGTGATCTTCTTTTCCCGGAACCCGTTTCATAGCGCCAACAGGTTCGCCGTTAAGCATTAAAATACGGATGTCGCCTTCATCGGCACCTTCAATATAATCTTGTAAAATCACGTAATTTGAAGAACCGTCGCCACTGCTGTTGATATAAAAATCCAATAGCGAGTTAATATTGCTCATCGCCGATTTTTCAATAAGAATAACGCCTGAACCTCCAAAACCGTTAAGTGGTTTTAATATCATTTTATCGGCGGCAGATTCTTTAATTTGCCTAATCAAGTAATTTTTATTTTTCGATACGTGGGTTGCCGGAATGATGTTGCTGTGCGCATCGCCAAAAGCAGCCGTGTATAGTTTATTGTTCGCTTCGCGCATACCTTGAAGCGAATTCATGATAAACACATCGTCTTTAACCGAATCTAAAAAGTTAAGCATGATGGGGTCTAACGGCGGATTTGCTCTAAAAAATATCACATCAAATCCTGCTAGCGGTAGCATTTCTTCGCGCAATTGGGCTTTATTATAAAACGATTTTAACGACGATGGCGTTTTGTCCATTCGATTTATAACGGTACAACTGGCATTGGTAACGCTGTTTCTAATGGTTAGATTTGCCGGTGTACACATGGCAACACCATGTTTGCGTTTTACACATTCTTTAATTAAAGCTAATGTGGTGTCGTTTTCTGGGTCAATATCTTCCCATGGGTACATTATAAAACAAATGTTCATTTTATTGGAGTTTTGACGGTTTGTCTAAAGTTAAAAAAATTAATTAGTAATCTACGGTTTAAAATTTACGAATCTAAATCAAAAGTTTCTGTCGGGTCTTTTAATTCTTTGTAATCCAACATGTTTTCACCATCTGCAATTATGGAGCAAACCGTAGCATCTCCGGTAACATTAACAACAGTTCTAAACATATCTAAAATGCGATCTACTGGAAAAATAATGGCAATCCAAGCAGGATTTAACCCCACTGAATCCAATACAATTATAAGCATAACCAAACCGGCACTAGGTACAGCTGCAGAACCAATTGAGGCTAGCGTTGCCGTTAAAACTACAGTTATCTGTTGTGCTATGGTTAAATCTATCATGTGTATTTGCGCTAAGAAAACTACAGCTATAGCTTGGTACAAGCTCGTTCCGTCCATATTAACAGTCGCACCAATTGGTAACACAAAACTGCTTATCTTTTTATTAACGCCTAAGTTTTGCTCAACACACTCCATAGTTACAGGTAACGTTGCTGCGCTACTAGACGTTGAAAATGCTAAAGTTTGAGCAGGACTCATTGATTTGAAAAAGCCAACGTATGGAATTTTCTTAACAAACAATTTGAGAATCATAGGGTATACGACAAATATCATTAGTAATAATCCTGCTAAAACCGTGAGCGAATACCAACTAAGGCCTTTAAATATTTCAACAACCTTACCAATATCATCCCCTGCCATTTTACTTACAACCCCTGCTAACAAAGCAAAGACAAAAAATGGTGCTGCTTGCATAACAACATCTACCATTTTTAGAAAAACCTCGTTAATTCCGTCCACAAGATTTAAAACAGGATCTGATTTATCATTAGGAATAAACAATAAACAAACACCAAAAAACACAGCGAAGAATATAATTTGTAACATTAACCCATTATTGGATAATGAATAAAAGAAGTTACTTGGAACAATGTCTACCAATGGCTGTAATGGCGTTGTTTCTTTTTTCTTTTTTACTATCTCCAATTTATCGGATACAGCCGCTTCTTGAAGTTCGCTTTTTGTTAGTTCTGAAATCTCTTGGGCACGTTCAAAAAAATCTTCTTTTTGTAAATAATTGATGCCATCTTTAATTTCGTAACCTTGGGAATCTGCCCAAATCTCATAACTTATCCTGTTATCAATTCTACTTTCTTCATCAATAAGTTTTCCTGGTTTTATAATATTTACCAAAACCAAACCCAATGTAACTGCCAGTAAGGTTGTGAGAAGATAAATCCCAAGGGTCTTTCCTCCCATTCTTCCCAAACTCGAAGGGTCGCCAATATTTGCTACGCCACTTATAATAGAAAATAAAACCAATGGTACCGCAATGAGTTTTAATAAATTAATAAAAATGGTTCCAAAGGGGTCTATCCAATTTATAGTAAATGCACTCCAACCCATCGTGCTCGATAATAAAGCCCAAATGATTCCTAAAACCATTCCTATAATAATCTTCCAGTGCAGCGCGAGTTTCTTCATAAGTTTTTTCCAGCCTCTTTAAGCAAGAGGTTTTTTTTAGATTCGTAATTTAAAATGGCTAACAATATAAGTATTTTTTGTGTGTAGCAACCATGGTTTACTTTCAATTTTTGCCAAAAGGATTGCTTGCAACGCAGCGCTATGTTTTTGGGTCGCGCCTAAACACTTCAATCAAATTAAAAAGAACAATACAAAACACCACCCAAATGGCACCCGCAATAAATCCGCCCAATATATCCGAAGGAAAATGTACACCCAGGTAAATACGGCTGATCCCGATGCTTAAAATCAGCAAGGTTAACATAAAAATAGTGGTAAATTTTATAAACCCGTTCATTTTAAACTTATAAAAAAGATAGATTAAAAAACCATAAAAAGCCATGGCACTCATGGCATGACCACTGGGATAGCTTAGTGTTTCAACCGAAACCATGTGTTCTATATCAGGTCTTGCTCTATTTATAAAACGTTTTAATACCAAGTTTGAAAGCGCCGATAAAAACAATACCACAGAAATTTGAACCACGTATTTTTTCCGTTTAAAAATAACTAGGGACAAAAAAATACTAATGGCAAGTACGGATGCATAACCATAAATATCGCCCACATGGGTTACAAACACAAAATAATTTGTTAAGGCTGATGACCGAAACGAAATAATGTAATCGGTAATTCTAGTATCGTACTCGGCAAGTACGTCTGTGGTAAGTGTTTCGGTGAGTTCAATAAATAAATTGATACCCACAACTACAAAAACCAAGGCTAATAAAAGGGCAATCACATAAGGCAAGGTAACATTGTATTTGCCCAACTTATTTATTAAGAAGGTTCTTATTTTTTTTATAAATGTTATTAAAATTTTAATCATATTGTTTAAAAAAAATTAAGGTAGTAAATTTTATGGATTACATAATAGGCATCAAACCGATTTTTAATTAACGGATGGCCCCACTTCAACAAGCTCAGTGTAGGCTAATTGTGTTCTCGAAATAGCGTTTGAAACTACTCAATTTTTATAGCATCAATAATTCCCATTAAACGATGGGTTTCGGTAAGAGCCACAATTATTTTTTGATAGTGTAAAATATCTTCAAAAGTTAAAGTACACCCTTGCCTGTCCATTAACCATTTTTGCGCGGGTTGGTAACCACCAATATAAAACTCCCAAGCGATTTGTGGCACATTGTCAAAATATTGGGTGTCGTTTATCCAGACTTTGCCGGCCACGTCATTGTGAGGCACTTGCGACGTAGCAATGACGTTTGGCTCGAACCCCATACTGTCTTTGGTCATTTTTCGGGTTACTACATTATCGCCATCAATGGGGTAACTGGTGATATAATTTTCGGTTTTTGGCGATTCCAGTAAATGCAATTGCCTTAGTTGGCCACCCCATTTTACCAATTCCCAAAAGGCATCGACATTTTTTGGATACGGCACTTTGGAATAATCTATTTTTAAAAATTCTTTGTATTTCTCCCTATAATTTTGGCTGTGCAACACGGCATAGTTATAATCCAAAATATCGATGGGTGCAAAACTGGTTTTGTAATCGTCGCGAAGCTCGGTGCTGTTGGCAAAACAAACGTTGCCATCGCTGTCTTTATCCGGCACAAAAGTTAAGTCTAGTTTTTTGGCTATTTGATTGACGATGCCTGTTTTTTCATTGCCATTATCAATTGAGGCAAAAATGCCCGACTGCAGTTTGTTGGTAATCAATTCAACGTACTCTCCTAAAGTCATATTGTGTTTTTGGCCGTCGTTTGCGTGAATTATTAATTGAATATCAAATATAAAGATATGTTTTTATTTTGCAGATAAAACGCCTCTGTGTTTTTTGTTTTGGGCGTTACCCCGACCCTTCGACTGCGCTCAGGGCAAGGGGTCGGGTTATTCGTTACAAGTCCGCGCTCGTACCTCGCTGTGGGCTTTCCACTGCTATCCCTAACGCGGAAACCCAAATACGTTAATATAATCGTCATAACGAGGAGCGCAATAACGTAGTTTTAAAAAGATACAGCCCTTCGACTGCGCTCAGGATAAATTGCAAGTGGGAAATAGCTTCTAAAAAAAGACTAACTGTAAATCTTATTTATTAAATAAAAATCGGCGATAACCAAAGCCGCCATGGCTTCAACAATGGGCACTGCTCTAGGCACCACACAGGGATCGTGTCGTCCTTTTCCGTGCATTTGCACTACTTTACCTTCTTTATCAATGGTTTCGTAGGCTTGGATAAGTGTGGCAACGGGCTTAAAAGCGACGTTAAAATAAATATCCATCCCGTTGCTGATACCTCCTTGAATACCACCGGAAAAATTGGTTTTTGTAGTGCCATCGGTATTAAATGCATCGTTGTGGTCGCTGCCGTACATGGTGCTACCGTGGAATCCGCTACCGTACTCAAAGCCTTTTACAGCGTTTATGGAGAGCATCGCTTTACCGAGTTCGGCATGCAATTTATCGAACACGGGTTCACCCAAACCAACGGGCACATTCTTGATAACACAGCTTACAATACCGCCAACGGTATCGCCTTTACTGCGCACCTCTTTAATGTATGTTTCCATTTTTGAAGCCATGGCTTCGTCTGGGCAACGCACCATGTTTGATTCGATTTTTGTTAAATCCAACTCAGTGTATTGTTTGTTGAGTTTCATGTTTCCAACCCCAGAAACATAAGCAGTAATTTCAATGCCTTTTAGCATTTGTTTTGCAATGGCACCGGCAACCACCCGACATGCTGTTTCGCGTGCCGAACTACGTCCGCCACCACGATAGTCTCTAAAACCGTATTTTTGGTCGTAGGTATAATCGGCATGACTAGGTCGGTAACTGTCTTTTATATGCGTGTAATCGTGCGATTTTTGGTTGGTGTTTTCAATAACAAAGCCAATGGAAGTTCCCGTGGTTTTACCTTCGAAAATACCGGAATGGAATTTTACCGTATCGGGTTCTTTACGTTGGGTTACAATGGCCGATTGCCCGGGCTTGCGCCTATCCAACTCGTTCTGAATGGCTTCTAAATCAAGCTCGATGCCAGACGGACAGCCGTCTATAACGCCACCCAAAGCGGGGCCGTGAGATTCACCGTAAGTTGTTAAGCTGAATAGTTTTCCGAAAGAGTTCCCTGCCATAGTAAAATTTTGATGCTAAAATAATTCTATTATTAGACATACGGAAATTGTTAACTGAAAATCGATGACCGAAGACTGAAGACTGTTGACCGAAGACTAAACAACGTTTCTTTTAAAGCGTTTATTGGGCGTATGGAATGCGTTATAAATCTTTACATCAAATCTAGAAAAAGTCCAATATAATTATGGTTTTGGCGTTACATTTGTAAATGTTAACTGAATATTAAAATGATCTATTTTTTACAATAGTCCGTATATTGATATTGAGACCTCTTTTTTAATGGTTAAATTTATAGTATAAATTATGATACGAATCTTACCTTTGCGTTCGATTTGAAACACATTAAATATTAATGAATAAAAACAAAACATTTAAACTTATGAAAAAATTATTTTTATTATCAGTTGCCGTATTGGGTTTTACATTTGCTGCAAGTGCACAAGAGATTTCAAACAATGCTATTGGGCTCCGTTTGGGCGATAGCGATGGCTTTGGTGCCGAAATATCGTATCAGCATGCTTTAGGCGATAACAATCGTTTAGAATTGGATTTGGGTTGGAGAGATGGCAAAAACTACGACGGTTTTAAACTGGCTGGTTTGTACCAATGGGTATGGAATTTAGATGGCGGGTTTAACTGGTATGCCGGTGCCGGTGGTGGTTTAGGGTCGTTTAGTGTTAACGTTCCAGGAGGAAACGACGCTACCGATACCTTTATTTTTGTTGCTGGAGATGTTGGTATTGAATATAATTTTGATATTCCTTTATTACTGTCGTTGGATTTTAGACCCGAAATTGGTTTTGGAAATGACAATTTTAACAACAATGATTTAGATTTTGATATTGCTTTAGGTATTCGTTATCAGTTCTAAAAAACAATTTATATCATTTTTAAAAAGCGCCCGATTGGGCGCTTTTTTATTGGGGTTATTTTTTGGCTGTATTTGACATTGTCAGAAAAAAAAGATAAATTCGTTTAACATCTGATATAAAACACCTGTGCTGAGTTAAGTCGAAGCATAAAACGGTTTTATATCAGTAAAGTATTGGAAAACATTTGATGCAGCAAAAACTCAAAGACATTTTAGCAGTTATTTTAATTTCTGTAGTTATGGTAGAATTATTAATTTATAATTCTGATATTAATTTCATTTACACTAATGTTTATGTAATTACAGTGGTCAATTTATTATGTTTCGGTGTTTTTATTTTTTGGCATACAAACAAAATGGGTATTCGAATCTCATTATCACTAATCACATTAGGAGTTTCATTTAGTCTTTTTTTTCTTAGAATTTATGAAGGACTTGTCTTATGAAGAAAGATTACAAAATTCCTGGCATATAGATAATTTAAAAATTGAACTTATAGAAAAAGAGTTTTTTATTTCTTCTAAAACAGAATTACACCTAAAATTAAAAGAAAAATATGCATTTGGATTACTTTCTAAAAATATTGACATTGTAAAACCTAATCTAAACTTAAAGTTTGGTGTAACGGACTGTATTATTGAATTCGAAAGGACTCAAACTAAATTTAATTTGTGCAAAAATAAACAGCTCAAATAATCTAAAAACGTTAGCCAACTTAAGTCTTGTATAGTTCATCCTTACAATGAACTTCGATTTAAATTTATATTTTTAAACAAATCATTGGTTTCTCGGAAAAATAGTAAGACTTTGCCTCAATCCTTTTTTCATTGGATTATTCGCTATAAATGGCTCATCTTAGCACAAGGTGCTTCGGCTGAAAATCCACTCGAAACCATACAAGGACACGTTAAACGAACCCTCAAACTTTAAAGCACCAAACACTTAGCCAAAGTATCCTCGTAAATGGTTTCGTATTGAGGTACAATATGATGCAAATCGTATTTTAATGATTCCTTTCTGGCATTGCTTTTAAAGGTTTTTAACCGGCTTTCATCACTTAAAATATGCAAGGCATTTTTAGTCATATCGTCTACATCGCCCACATCGCTTAAAAATCCCGAAACACCGTGTATATTTACTTCGGGTATACCACCTGTATTACTTGATATTACGGGCACTCCAGACGCCATGGCTTCCAGTGCCGCCAATCCAAAACTTTCGGTTTGCGAAGGCAATAAAAACAAGTCGCTAAAGCATAAAATCTTGTCTATCTCGTTACTTTTTCCAAAGAAAACCACTCTATCGGTAATACCCAATTCATGGCATTGCCATTCCATTTTTTCGCGTTCCGGACCTTCACCCACCAACATGAGTTTTGCGGGCATTTCTTTTTGGATGTTATAAAAAATTGTAATGACGTCTTGTACACGTTTTACTTCCCGGAAATTACTAATATGCGTAATTATTTTCTCATTATCACTGGCCATCATAGCGCGTTGGCAATCTGTAAAATCGTGATTGTATTTACTTAAATCGATAAAATTAGACACCACACTTATTTCATTTTTAATATCGAATAAACGCAGGGTGTCCTCCTTTAAACTCTGTGAAACTGCGGTTACGGCATCCGATTTATTGATGCTAAAGGTAACCGCCGGTTTATAAAACGGATGACTGCCAACCAGTGTTATATCGGTGCCGTGAAGCGTGGTAACAATGGGCACATAAATATTTTCTTCAATCAGCATTTTTTTTGCCATATATGCCGCATAAGCATGAGGGATGGCATAGTGCACATGTAAAATTTCAATTTTATGAAGCTTTACCATATCGACCAATTTACTCGATAATGCCAACTCGTATGGCTGGTAATGGAATAACGGATATTCCGGTACGTTTACTTCGTGGTAATGCACATTATTACCTAACAAATCCAATCGTACAGGCTGATTATAAGTGATAAAATGAATTTCATGTCCACGTTTAGATAATTCCAAACCCAGCTCTGTGGCTACTACGCCACTACCTCCAAATGTGGGGTAACAAACAATACCTATTTTCATTAATTCTCTTTTTTAATTCTCGTGAAGGTGAGAATCTTTTGTTTACACCCACAAGGTTATCAAAAACCGTGCAGGATTACTTTAATCTTCAATCGCTTCGTAAATTAAACGTTGTATATCTGTTCTAATATTCCTTTTTAACAATATGTTTTTACCCGCTCTCGGATACGTTCTATTGGCCAAAAACACATAAATAATTTCTTCTTCAGGGTCTGCCCAAGCATAGGTTCCGGTAAACCCTGAATGCCCAAAACTCGTCATCGATATACAACCGCATGTTGGCCCTTCTTCTCCCAATTGTGGTTTGTCGAAGCCCACGCCTCGCCTATTATCTTTTTCACAAAAATAACAAGTATTAAACTTATCTACAGTTTCTGGTTTTAAATACCGTTTTCCACCGTAAAACCCTTTTTGCAGGTACAATTGCATAATTTTGGCCACATCGTTAGCGTTGCTAAAAACACCGGCGTGACCCCCTACACCATTTTGCATTGCCGCACCCATATCGTGCACATACCCATGTACTTTTTGATGTCTGTAATAATCGTCTACTTCGGTAGGAACAATCTTCTTATTGCTTATTTTATGATACGGATTATACAGTGTATAATTGGCACCCAACGATTGATAAAAACGATCTTGTACAATTTCATCTAATCCTTTGTCGTAATGCTTTTCGATAAATTTCTTTAAAATGTAATACGGAAAATCACTATAGCGATACCTTAAACGACTTAACAATTCGGAATCTTTAATGATGCCGTTAATTGAATCTTTATAATCGCTTCGTAAATACAAATCCTTGGTTACTTCAATATTGAATTTTTCACTTTTTGTTTTTCTATAATATTTTGGACTTGGCTGCTTGGTTATCGAATCGAGTGTTTTGTAATAAAAGGGTTCCCATGGGCGCAACCGTGCATAGTGAGACAGCATTTGCTTAATGGTAATGTTTTCTTTATTTGAATTTTTATACTCGGGCAAAATCTCTGAAAGTTTACTATCTAATGATACAATTCCCTGCTCAACCAACTCCATAAGCAAGGGTAATGTGGCTAAGATTTTGGTGAGTGAAGCGACATCGTAAACATCATCAAAAGCTACTTTTTCTTTGCCTTCATAGGTGTGTTTTCCAAAGTTTTTATTGTAAATAACTTTCCCGCGTCTCGCCACCAAAAGCTGAATCCCTGGTGTCATTAACGAATCCACGGCGATTTGTGCCACCGAATCTATTTTATTCAGTTTTATCGAATTCATCCCCACACGCTCGGGACTTGAATATCCCAATCGTTTTATTGAAAAAGTGGGAATTCCATCGCCTTCTTTAAAAAACGCTCCGGTTGAAACGGGCAAGGTTCCTTTGGCTGCCAAAGCTCCAAAAATAAGCTGCGCCGATTTTTGTTGCGCAATCTCGCTATTTTGATAACTAACCACAATGCTTTCAATATTTTCAATGGTTTTTAAATCGGAAAGTGCATAAGGTTTTACAAAAACATCCAAAATTACGGTGTGCGTTCTTGCTATTTCGTACAACCAAACCAATTCTTTATCCGTAAATTTATGAGCCTTCCAAGGGTTATCGTTCGAGCGATGCAACCCAACCACAACCGTATTATATGGATGTAGTTTATTCATTAATTCATCTAAGCTTTCAGCTTCAATAGCATGGACTTTGGTGTATTTTTTAAGTTCGTTAAAAAACGGTTTTCCACTATCGTCACCCATTTTAACGTAAGCAATCGTTTTTGTTTCAAGCTGTCGCAAAGGCAACAAATCGTTTTTGTTTTTCACTATGGTTAGGGCATCTTCAATAAGATCTTCGTATAAAACATCGTCTTCAATTCTATTTAAATCTTTTGATAAATTATACAATCCAATGGGTTTGTAATTGTTCAGTCCGACTTTATATTTAGCTTGAAGCACCTTTTTTACCGAATGTGCCAATCGCTCTTCGGTAATATCGCCCTTCTCATAGGCTTCAGCTATTTTTGAAATACCCGTAGGAACATCTTCCGAAATTAACAACACATCGTTCCCCGCTTTAAACGCGGCTAAATCGATGGCTCCGGATTCATCAAAATTTGAGGCACCTTTCATATTTAAGGCATCTGTAAATATCAGCCCTTTAAAGCCTAAGCGTTCCTTTAAAATATCGGTAACTATATGTTTGGATAAAGAGGAAGGATAGCCTGAACGCGACTCTAAACTAGGTACGTTCAAATGTGCAACCATAACGCTAGAAAGTCCTTCTTTAATTAATTTTTTATAAGGATACAGTTCTACGGAATCTATACGCTTTTCACTAAAGTTAATGGTTGGCAACGTTTTATGCGAATCCTGATCGGTATCGCCGTGTCCCGGAAAATGCTTTGCATTGGCCAAAACACCAGCACTTTGCATGCCTTCCATAAAAGCTAAGGCCTTAGCGGTTACATTATCTCTATCTTCACCAAACGAACGGTTGCCAATAATGGGGTTTTTAGGGTTGGTGTTGATATCTACAACGGGTGCAAAATTAAAATGAACCCCTAATCGTTTGCAATGCTCGCCAATATGTTTTCCTGCTTGCCTAACCAAATTATTGTCTTTTATGGCACCGAGTGTCATATTCCACGGGAACGAGTAGGTAGAATCCAATCGCATTCCCAATCCCCATTCGGCATCCATTCCAACCAAAAGCGGCACTTTAGCGGTGGCCTGCAACATATTGTTTAATTTGGCTTGTTTTACCGGACCGCCGAGGGAATAAATAACACCTCCCAATTTATGATCTTGTATGAGTTTTACATTAGCATCAATGGCTTTTTTATTTTGATTGGTAAATACCATAATCATGTACAACTGCCCTATTTTTTCTTTTAGGGTTAAAGAACTATATACACTATCAACCCATTTTTGCTGTGCTTCCACGTTTTTATCCAATAATGGATTTGTGGTGGTTTGACCAAATGCAAAAATTATGGAAAAAAATGACAGAAATGAGAGTACAAAATGGCGCATAGCGTAGTTAAATTTTTTTATTTTTTTAGGAAAAACACTTTAATAGGAAAAACTATGCCAAAATAATACTTTTAAAAAGAAGAAAAAAAGACTTTAAGATAGAATTATAATAAGATTTTAAACATTAGTATTCGATTAGAGATTCTAGACCGCAATGCTGATAGAATCAAGAACCAAGACTTAATAGTAACTAATTACAAACAGTAGTAATTTGAATTATATTTTTTGATTAAAAGCTAACCCAGAAAAATTTAAAAACAAACAAAATCTGCAATACTAAACATAAAGCTTAAAAACCCTAATTATCTTAAAGATTCACTTACTCCAATAAGTCGATATGCCTGTCGTGGTAACCCAACAAATACAAAACACCATCTAAACCTATACTCGATATGGCACTTTGCGCGTTATCTTTTACCGTCGGTTTTGCATGAAAAGCAATCCCTAAGCCAGCAAGATTTAGCATTGCCAAATCGTTTGCACCATCGCCAACGGCAATGGTTTGGCCTATATCAATACCTTCTTTTTTGGCTATTTCTTTAAGGTATTCTGCTTTTTTGTTGCCATCGACAATCTCGCCAAGGTAGCCGCCCGTTAACTTGCCGTCTTTAATTTCCAGTTGGTTAGCGTATACATAATCTATACCTAATTCCTTTTGTAAATAATGACCGAAATACGTGAAGCCTCCCGACAAAATAGCGGTTTTAAATCCATAGTTTTTTAAGGTATCAATGAGTCGTCTTGCCCCTTTGGTTATGGGTAAATTTACAGCAACATCGTGCAGCACATCTTCGCTCAAACCTTTTAAAAGTTTCATGCGTCTTTTAAAACTTTCGTTAAAATCTATTTCGCCGTTCATGGCCGATTCCGTAATGGCTTTTACCTTTTCGCCAACGCCCGCTAATTCTGCCAACTCATCAATAACCTCTGTTTGAATTAATGTGGAATCCATATCAAAGCACACCAAGCGTCGGTTTCTGCGGTAAATATTATCTTCTTGAAATGCAATATCGACATCCAAATCGTGTGAGATTTGCATGAATTTTTCTGTAAAATCCCTTTTGTTATCTATTTTTCCCCTAATAGATAATTGAATGGACGCTCTAGGGTATACATCTTCTTTAACCAACGATAAACGCCCTGTAAGTCGTTTTATAGAATCTATATTTAAGTTTTTATCTGAAATGACTTTGGTAACTTCCGATATTTGTTCGGCAGCCAGTTTTTCACCCAAAATGGTAACAATATAGCGGTCTTTCCCCTGAAGGTTTACCCATTTTTCGTAATCTTCGAGCGATATGGGTATAAATTTAGCTTTGATACCAAGTTCGTAAGATTTGAACAGTAAATCTTTTAAAACGGGTGCAGATTCTTTACCGCGTTCAATAACAAACATAATACCCAAAGATAGTGTGTCGTGTATGTTTGCCTGCCCAATATCCAATACTTTGGCACCGTACTTAGCCAAAACTTCTGTTAAGCTCGAGGTTATACCTGGTTTATCTTGTCCTGAAATTGTTAATAAGAAAATCTCGTTAGCCATAATGTAATTTTCACTCTTTTAATCCGATCATAATAGGGACGTAAAAATCAATATTCTATTTGAAATATAAAAGTTTTTTGGGGTTATTATAGGTGCTTATCACAATTTTTGACAATCATATAACCAAACAGTATAGAAAAAGAAATAATAGTAATGATCCGAAGATAAAACTAGAAAATAACCTATTTTACAAAACGACTATGCCAACTTTCGCTTGCCGGAACTTCCCAGTTTTCTTTAAATTCTGCAATATTATTAACCAAATTATTAAAAACGATGGTGTTTTTTGATATGGCTTTGTCTTTTGCCATCTTCCTGAAATCGGTTAGTGTTTTGTAAGCCACATACTCGCCTTGTTTATAGGATACATTCATTTTATCCATTAAATCGACGTTGTATTCCTTTTCCAATTGTTGTATAAAATGAACCGATGCATCAATGGAGCAGCCTGTAGCATTATTTACATCTTGGTTTAAGCCCAACACGATAAAACGCTTGTATTTTATGGTGTAGCCCGCTTGTAAATCGCTACCGTGAGCCGTCCAGTTATCAATAAAAATTTTAAGTTTCGATTGTATTTCCTCCAATTCTTGTTCGGTAAACGAACGGTTGGCTTGGTATATCCAAACACGTGATTCTTCGGGTAATGTATTAAAATCAACTAGCATTTTATTTGTCTTTCTTGTGTTTAATTCGTACAACAATAATCATTCCTATTCCGAAAAGAATAAATCCAACAATAAATTTTTGAAGATTAAATTCCTTATCCTTATAATATTCGACAATGGCAATAAAACCGGCATAAATTAAGCCGGTTACCAAGCCGTAAATTATTTGGTGTTTTAAACTTTTAGGTGCCATTTACAAATCTTGGGCATTCGCTATAAGTTCTGCAATATCCATAACTTCAACATCGTTTTCCTTTTCCTTGGCCTTAACGCCATCGGTCATCATCGTGTTACAGAATGGGCAACCTGCCGCTATAATTTCCGGTTTTACGTCCAGGGCTTGTTCGGTACGCTCAACGTTAACGTCTTTATCGCCTTTTTCGGGTTCTTTAAACATTTGCGCGCCTCCTGCCCCACAGCACAATCCGTTTCGTCGGCAGTTTTTCATTTCTACCAACTCCGCCTCCAGTTTTTGAATGAGCTCACGTGGCGCTTCGTAAACATTGTTGGCGCGCCCTAAATAACAGGGGTCGTGAAAGGTAATGCGTTTGCCTTTAAATTTACCGCCCTCGATGGTTAAACGCCCTTCGTCCAATAATGTTTTTAAGAACTGCGTATGGTGCATTACCTCGTAACTACCGCCCAATTCCGGGTATTCGTTTTTGATGGTATTAAAGCAATGCGGACAAGCGGTAACGATTTTTTTTACTTCGTAGGCATTTAGCACTTCTATATTGGTTACGGCTTGCATTTGAAATAAAAACTCGTTTCCAGCGCGTTTTGCAGGATCGCCGGTACAGCTTTCTTCGGTGCCCAATACGGCAAATTCTACATGGGCTTTATTTAAAAGTTTAACAAATGCCTTGGTTATTTTTTTTGCTCTATCGTCAAAACTACCTGCACAGCCTACCCAAAATAATACTTCGGGTTGCTTGCCTTGGGCCATAAATTCGGCCATGGTTGGTACTTTTATTGTTTCGCTCATTTTTTTATGTTTAATACCCACAAGCTTATTTGAAACTTTGCAGGATTATTGTTAAGTGTTCGTTTTTGCGTTAGGTATTGCAGCGGCATCCTTTTTGTTTTCCACAAAAAGATATAGCGGAAAGCCCGACCCTTTTTAGGGTAACGCCCAAATTATTTAATTATTCATTTTTCCAATTTAATCGGTCCATTTGATTGTATGGCCACGGCGCGCCGTTATTTTCTATGTTGGTCATCATATTATTGAGTTCGACGGGTGCCGCGGATTGCTCCATAACCAAATAGCGACGCATATCCAGAATGATTGACAGCGGATCGATACTTACCGGACAAGCTTCTACACAGGCGTTGCACGAGGTACAGGCCCAAAGCTCTTCGCGGGTAATGTAATTATCTAAAAGCTGTTTTCCGTCGTCTTTAAATTCGCCGTTATTAGCGTCAATATTTTTACCCACTTCTTCCAGACGGTCGCGGGTATCCATCATTATTTTTCGGGGCGATAGCTTTTTACCCGTTTGGTTTGCCGGACATTCGCTGGTGCATCTGCCACATTCGGTACAGGTATAAGCATTCAATAGTTGTACCCAATTTAAATCTTGTACATCGCTGGCACCGAATTTTGCCGGTGCTTCGCCGTCATCTTCGGGTACGGCATAAGGGTCGGCATCGGGATCCATCATCATTTTCACCTCTTTGGTAACCGCTTCGAGGTTATTGAATTGCCCTTGTGGGGTTAATTTCCCGTAATAGGTATTTGGAAATGCCAATAAAATATGCAGATGCTTTGAAAAGTATAGATAATTTAAAAACACCAAAATACCGACAATGTGCAGCCACCAAGCAGCACGTTCGATGCCATGCAATGTGGCTTCGGATAATCCTGAAAACCACGGTGCTATAAATTGACTGATGATGTTGCCGGAGTTCAATTCTTGAAAATGGACATCGGTAGCATTCATTATTAAAAACAGCGTCATTAACACCATTTCGAAATACAAAATAAAATTACCATCGTTTTTTGGCCAGCTCGTCATTTCGCTTTTCCAGAACCGTGCTAATTTTATAATGTTTCTACGAATCCAAAATATGGTAACCGATATAAATACCAAAATAGCCAATACTTCGAATGCGCCTATTAAAACCCCATAAACCGATGTTGGCAATACTTTTAAGCCAATTCTGTGCGTGCCAATTAAACCATCAATAATGATTTCCAGCACTTCAATGTTTATGATGATAAAGCCCACATAAACTACAATATGTAACAATCCAGCAATGGGGCGACGCACCATTTTACTTTGCCCAAACGCAATCATGGTCATGTTTTTCCAGCGTTGCGATTTGTTGTCGCTAACATCAACATCTTGACCAAGTTTTATATTACGAATTAATTTTTTTACGTTTTTTGCGAAGTAGCCAATACCCAAGATAAGTATGATTGCAAAAAGTACGTTTGGTAGGTAATTCATATTTTAAAGGCGTTAATCTTTTTGTTTAATTTCGTTTCCCTCAGCATCGTATTGTTTTGGTTTTTTTCCGAATAATGAAAAATGCACATAGCGCTTGGGGTTTAATTTCATATCTTCCAACAACTGCTCTAATTGTAACGTGGCACCTTCTAGGTTATCATATAAACCTTCGTCCTTTAGCAATTTGCCCATCGAGCCTTCGCCATTTTCTAAATTGGCAATAATTTTATCGAAGTTTTGAAGGGTTGACTCTAAATTTTTTATCGTCTTTTTAAGGTCCGATTCAGAAATGGTATGTGTTATTTTCGCCAAATCGCCAGTTAGTTTTTCAGCATTGGTTAAAACACTATCAATTTTAACCTGATTACCCTTAATTACCTGATTCAAAGCAAGTGACGTGCTTTTAAATGAATCTATAGTAGAGCTTAAACTAGCAATACTTTTTTTAAGATTCGTTTTGGTTTGAGCATCAAAAACCTGATTTAAATTATTCAACAAACTATCGGCGCTCACCATCATATTTTCAATCTTTCCTTGTAACGGCGTGAGTTTTTGATTCACCAATTCGCTTAATCCGGCTTTTACCGAACCTTGCAAATAAGAATCTTTTTCAGCGTTTTCGGCACCATCGAACGCAGGGACAATGGCAATAGCTTTTCCGCCTATTAAACCTGTTTCGTAAAGTTCTGCTTTACTGTTTTTTGAAAACTGAAAATCGTTATCCACTAAAAGCTTTACCAATAATTTGCCAGAGCCATCGCCCATAAATCCTATGCTAATCACTTTACCAACTATTAAACCGTTGATGGTAACTGGGGTTGATGCCGTTAAACCTTCAACATTGTCGTAAACGGCGTAAAATGTACGGGAAGAATCGAGTAGGTTTTGGCCTTTTAAATAATTGAATCCGAAAATAAAAAGGATAATTCCTGATATAACTAATATGGCTGCTTTAACTTCTTTTGATATATTCAAAATAAATATGTTTAGATAAACAAATTTAAGATAAATTTAAAAAGAATGAATCTAATTAGCAGTTGTTTTTAAAGCTTCGGTTAAAGATATTTTTTCACCATCTTTAAATGCCACGATGTAACCGGTTTTAAAACCAGCGGTTTTGGCTTCTTCTTCCAGCTTTTTTATGGTATTGTAATTTGAGGTTTCGCCGTAAAAATATTTGTATAAATTGTTTTCCTTAATTCTGGAAACATTGTTTAAGCCTTTAAAATTATACGGCTTGGTTTCTAGGGCCTTAGAGCTTGCAGCAATTTGTACCTTGAAGACAATGTTGGTGTAAACCTCGTCTGTTTGCTCAGCAACCTCTTGTATATCATCGGCATAAACAGGGTGGCTAACATTTAAATATAAGGCTTTTTTGTACTCTAAAATAGCATCTTTTATGGCCAAAGCCATTTCTGTTTGCCCTTTTTTTGAATTTAAATAGGCGCCTTCCCTTTTGTTGGTTAAAAACCCGAGTTCTACCAAAACGCTAGGCATCACGGTTTGATGCAATACAATAAAACCGGCTTGTTTTACTTTTCGGTCTTTTCGTTTTAATCTTTTCGCAAAATTATCCTGAATTAAGCCTGCCAACTGTATGCTTTGGTCTAAATATTCTTCTTGCCCCAATAAAATACTAATCACGGATTCTGGCGAATTGGGATCAAAACCATCATAATTTGTTTCGTGATCTTTTTCATAAAAAATAGCTGAATTCTCTTTTTTTGCAACTTCAAAATTTGTCTGGTTTCTATGTGTTCCCAGAACAAAGGTGCCAGCGCCATAAGCTTGACTGGTATGCGAATCGCAATGCACCGAAACAAACAAATCGGCATTGGCCTTATTTGCTATTTTTCCTCGAACGAATAAATCGACAAGCACATCGGTTTTACGGGTATAAACTACCTCTATGTCTGGATTTTTTTCAAGCTCTTTGCCTATGGCTAAAACCACTTTTAAAGCAATGTCTTTTTCTTTATAACCATTGCCCAAATTCCCCGGATCTCGTCCGCCATGGCCAGCATCTAAAACCACAACAAATTTATCGTTGGCTTGAATATCATCAACATTTATAAAAGAAGAAAATGTTAATACTATTATAAAAGATACGAAAAGTAATACTCTGGACGTTTTCATAAGTGTTTTTAACGCGTAAAAATTCGGTTTATTACTCCACAACATGGAGTAAACATTTAATTTTAAATTTTTCCGTTGAATAATAAATTATCACAGAAAAATATATGTAATTTTGGCAATTCAAAAACCGAGCCATACTTTTACAAAAATACATTTAAAAGCGTTGCGTACAAACAACTTTAAAATACTTTTTGCATTAAGTTTTACAGTGTTTATTAACACGTTTAGCTTCGCTCAAGATATTCCGAAACCTACAGATAGTATTAAACCCACGGTTAAAGATAGTGTAGTTGTTAATGCCAAGGATTTTGTAAAAAATGAAGCTCCGGCTGAAAAAGCGCAAGATTCCACCACTACAGATTCCATTAAGCCAAAAAAAGAATTATTAGAGCATATTGTAAGATACAGCGCTAAGGATTACACGTCGTTCAATCAAAAAAAACAGAAATTATTTTTATATAACGATGCCCAAATAGATTACGGCGACATCAATATAAAATCGGGCAGCATTGTTATAGATTACAGCACCAATACGGTTTACGCCAAAGGTATTTTAGATTCTGTTGGCACCTATTCGCAAGCACCTGTATTTACCCAAGGGAAGAATGTGGTTGAACCCGATTCGATTGTTTTTAATACCCAAACCGAAAAAGCTTTAATCTACAATTCTAAAACTGAGCAATCCGGTGGCACCGTTATTGCCCAAGTGACAAAAAAGGAAAACGATTCGGTTTATTTTATACACCGTGGAAAATACACAACCGCCGAGGATTTAGACGACCCAGAATATTATATTTTATTGAGAAAAGCCAAAATAGTTCCGGGTAAAAAAATTGTAACGGGTTTAGCCAATCTTTTTATTTACGAAGTCCCAACCCCCATTGGTGTGCCTTTTGCATTTTTTCCGCAAAGCGAAAAACAAACCTCTGGTGTTTTAATACCTACTTTTGGCGAGCAGAACGACCGCGGTTATTTTTTGCAAAACGGCGGGTATTATTTTGCCATAAACGATTATGTAGATTTGGCGGTTTTAGGCGATTATTACACGAACGGAAGCTATGGTTTGCGATTGGAAAACACCTATGCCAAACGTTATAGGTTTAGAGGAAATGTTGGGTTTAGGTACGAAAACCTGATTACCAGTGAGCGTGGTTTTCCTGATTACGGAAAATCTACGGTGTACAATTTACGTTGGTCGCACAGTCAAGATAGTAAGGCAAACCCTAGTTCGCGTTTTTCGGCATCGGTAAACTTGGGTAGTAGCACGTATTATAGGCAATCTGTAAATCAAATTAATACGGGTGCTTTTTTAAATAACACCTTGTCGTCCTCGGTATCGTATTCCAAAACTTTTGAAGGCGAACCCTCGGTAAACTACAGCGTTACCGCAACCCATTCCCAAAATACCAATACGGAGCAAATTAATATGACGCTTCCTACTTTTCAAGGAAATGTGAGCAGAATTTTTCCGTTTGCCCCTAAAAACGGGTCAAAAAAAGGCATCATTCAAAATATAAATTTTCAGTATAGCGTGCGTGGTGAAAACCGGATTCAAACCACCGATTCCCTGTTCTTTAAAAAAGAAATGTTTGATGATGCCAAAACAGGTTTTCAGCATTCCATTCCCATCAGTACAAACTTTAAAGTGTTTAAACATTTTAGCTTAAGTACATCGGCTAGTTTTAATGAAGTGTGGACTTTTAAAACGATTGATAAATTTTACGATAATTTGACCGATGAAGTGATTACCGAAACCGTAAATGGTTTTGATGCGTTTAGAACCTATAATTTTAGCACCAGTTTAGGAACAACGGTTTACGGGATGTTCAACTTTAAAAAAGACAAAGAAAACCCTAAAATCCACGCTATTCGCCATGTTATCCGGCCTTCAATTAGTTATAACATCAATCCGGCTTTCGATAAATATTATGAAACTGCCGAAGTTATTAACGCCGATGGATTAACCGCTGCCGAAATTGAAATTATTCAAAACGAAAACAATTTGGAATACTCGCGTTTTGATGGGGGTCTTTTTGGAACTCCGGGGAAAAACTTCTCCAGCTCCATGGGAATTTCCATTGCCAATAATTTTGAAGCGAAGGTACGCGATAAAGACAGCACCGCCACAGAGCCCAAAAAAGTGGTTTTACTTAACAACCTAAACTTTTCTACCTCGTACAATTTTGCGGGAGATTCGTTGCAATGGAGCCCAGTGAGAATGAGCGGTGGCACCCAGTTGTTTGACAATAAATTGAGCGTGAATTTTGGTGCCACTTTAGATCCGTATGCTTTGGACAATAACAATAGGCGCATCAATAAATTCAACGTTAACAATGGCGGTAGCCTTTTTAGGTTAACGAGTGCGAACATGACTATGAGTTATTCGCTGTCAAGCAGTAAAAAAGATGGCAGTGAAAATCGCAACCAAGGTCGTGCCATACAAGAAAACCTACGAAGTGGTGGTCGAGATGATGATTTATTTGGAGTTTCTGAAGATTTTTCTAGACAAAATGAAGATGCCGATAGCAAAAAAGATGAAGAGCCAAGTGCGTTTTACAACTTTAAAATACCTTGGGATTTGCGTTTGGCCTACGCGGTTAATTACTCAAATAATACGCGACAAAACGAAATATCGTCGCACTCGCTTATGTTTTCCGGAAATATAGAATTATCGCCTAAATGGTCTGTTGGTGCTTCTTCCGGTTACGATTTAAAAAACAAGGGGTTTACATACACCCAACTGCGATTTGAACGCGATTTATTAAGTTGGCGCATGAATTTTAGTTGGGTGCCATTTAGCACTAGGGCATCCTGGAATTTCTTTATCGGTATAAAATCCAATATCTTAAAAGACCTGAAATACGAAAAACGCAGGCAACCCGACCAGCAACTTTAATTAAATTAATGCTGAATTTTTCGTTTAATTCATTCATTGTTTAATATTTTTATAAAAATGAATTTTAGATTTTGCGGAAACAGAAGTAAAGAATAACTAGATTCCCTGCTTCGAGGGAATGGAAAAACCACAAACCAATGAAAAAAATTATTACAACATCAAATGCCCCTGCTCCTATTGGGCCCTATAATCAAGCTGTTTTAAGCGGAAACACTCTTTACACGTCGGGTCAAATAGCATTTAATCCCGAGACGGGAGAACTTGTTTTGGATGATATTGAAACCGAAACCAAACAGGTTATGGAAAACTTGAAAGCCGTTTTAAAAGCAGCCAACATGACTTTTGAAAACGTTATAAAGTCTTCGATATTTATTAGTAACATGGATGATTTTGGACGAATTAACGCCATTTACGGCAGCTATTTTGTTGATGCCACGGCGCCAGCACGTGAAACCGTTGAAGTAGCTCGATTACCTAAAAGCGTGAATGTTGAAATTAGCATGATTGCCGTAAAGTAATTACGGATTAATCCTATAATGCACGTCACCCTGAACTTGTTTCAGGGTCACATTATTAATAAAAACCTTTATTAAATATTCATGAGATGCTGAAACAAATTCAGCATGACGTAAAATTAGTAACAAAACAAAAGACGGCTATTCTTAGAAATTAAGCGGGTTCATCAATTGAAGCGTATTTTACCAATAACTCTTTTAGCTTTTCCACTTCGATTGGTTTTGCTAAAAAATCGTCAATTCCGGCTAATTTTGCGTTTTCAATATCCTCATCAAAAGCACTTGCGGAAACAGCAATAATTGGCGTTTTATGCTTAGCGTATTTTCGGGTTTTCTTGATTTTTTCGGTGGCTTGGTAACCATCCAAATCCGGCATATAAATATCCATAAAAACCATATCGAAATCAAGAATCTTGTACAAATCAACGGCCTCCACACCGTTTTTGGCAAAGGTACAATCGGCGCCTTGCTGTTCTAACAGGAATTTAATTACTTTCTGATTCATCCTATTATCCTCGGCGACCAATACGCTAAACTTATCGAACAGTATGGGTTTAACTTCTGCGCTTGGAACCTGAACATTTAAAGTCTTTTTTAGCTGTAAGCTAAAGTAAAATGTGGTGCCTTTATTTTCTTTGCTTTCAATTTTAAGTTCGCCGCCCATCAGCTTTACCAAATCCCTGGAAATTGAAAGTCCGTAACCGCCGCCTCTATAATCAGTAAATCTAGAAACATCTACTTTATTGGAAGTTTTAAGAATTCTTTTCACTTCGTGAGAACTCATGCCAACACCGGTATCCTTTATATAAAAGGTAACGATTTGGTCGTCATCAATACCAACGGTTTGGTCAACAATGATTGTTATTTTCCCGTTATTGGTAAACTTAATTGCGTTGTTTATCAAATTAATAAGCACCTGCTGGATTTTAGCTACATCGCCTAAAACCAAAAATTTCGCTTCGCTTTCAAACAAGAACTTAAACTCCAATTCCAAACCTTTTTCCCAAGCTTGGTACTCGAAAATTTTAAATAGTCTCGATAAATCCGATTTTAAATTAATTGCGGCCAAATTCAGCTCCACTTCGCCATCGTCAACCCTAGCATTATCAATAATCATGTTTACCAATTGCAACAAATGCTCAGAAGAGTAATCCGCAATTTCAACTTGTGCCTTTTGATCGGGATCCAAATTGGTTTGTTTTAACATATTAAGCATCCCCAATACGGTGTTTAAGGGCGTCCTGATTTCGTAACTCATATTTGCCAAATAAATCGATTTATAATCAGCCGAATCTAAGGCCTCATTTAGCTGTTCCTTTAAATCATTAATCAGGTTACTTAAATTTTCTATTTCTAATTGGTTGGCGTATTGATTTTTAAAAAAGCTGAAGGCTATCGCTACTAAAACCAACAAAAGAATAGCCAGCAGTAAAGAAATGCTTTGTAATGCCAAAGGTTCTTCAAGGAAATTAAAGCCAACAAAGAAGATGGATGCAAAAGCAATACCCACAAAAATCAATAAAATAATTTTTGCAAGCAAGGGTTTTATTTGGTTTTTAAAAAACGGCATCAAGAGCTATTATAATAAAATAAACTTATTAATAAATTTACTAATATCAAAGGTATAACTTACAAATTAAGGATGGTAATAAAATATTAAGAAGTTTTAATAGATTTACCTATAGAGCCTGTTTTTTGTGGCTGTAATTTGAAAATAAAGTTGGGTTTTAACAAGCTTTCTTCTTTTCTGTGCGACACGTATAAAATGGCTGTATTGCTTTCGGACGCTATTTTGTTTACCAGTTTACAAAATAAGGCAGCATCGGTATCGTCCAAACCGTTGGTTGGCTCGTCTAAAATTAGTAAAGGCGGATGTTTAACCATGGCCCTGGCGATAAGCACCAAACGTTGATGCCCAACGGACAAACTTAAAAAACTTTTGTTTTTTATATGGAACAAATTTAGCACTTTTAGCCATTGATGTGCCAAGGCAATTTGTCTTTCGTTTGGAATTTTATAAAGCCCGATGGAATCATAAAAACCAGAGATAATCATTTTTTCAATAGGCTGTAAACGCTCAAAACCCCGCAAGTATTCCGAAGAGAAATAACCGATTTTTCGTTTGATGTCCCAAACACTTTCACCGCTCCCTTTTTTAATGCCGAACAAGGTAATGTCTTGGTTGTAAGCTTTTGGGTTATCGCCGGAAATAAGACTTAAAAGAGTACTTTTTCCTGAACCGTTTGGACCTGTTAATTGCCAAAATTCGTTGGGTTTAATTTCCCAATTAATGTTTTTTACAATGGTACGTTCGCCATAACTTACCGTAACATTTTTGAAATTAACCAACGACTTGAAATGATTGTCGTTTTGAATGTACGGTTGGGGTAAACTCAACGAAAAATCCATGGATTTGTCGTCGGACAAAACATCTGCTTTTTTGTATAGAACAGGACGATTATTTTCTAATTTATAAAGCTGATTTATAAAAGGAAGGATATCTCTTTTTCTATTGGAAATTTGAATTACCGGTATATTTTGGCTTAAGCGGATTAATGTTTTTTCAATATGTTTTTGTGCATTGGCATCTAAATTACCAAACACGTTATCGACCAAAATATACTCTGGATTTTGTAAAATGAGGTGTTGTAACAATGCTTTTTTGCGTTCACCTTCGGAGGAGTTCAATAAGCTGTTTTTTGTGCTGGTAACCACATTATAGTTGCCGTGGCGTACTTCTTCATCTATAAACTTATCTAAGGTTTTTTTTGAAAATATAACACCTTTTAAAGTTGAAAAATCGCCAACAAACTTCTCTGTCACAATGCGATTAATGAGGAGCTGCTTATCATCGTTATTAGATATATAAAACGCAATGTGGTTGTGCAAAAACTATATTTTTTTAGATTAGTTTTTCAAATTACTGGTATGGAATGCCACTAAACCATCAATAGGTCTTCGTTCGAAATTACCAGTTCTGAATCCCATTTCCTCGGCCACTTCTATAATTTCCTTTTTTGCGAAAAAGGCAATGGAACCTGCAAAATGCACCGGAACAGTTGATAACTCTTCTTTATACTGCATAATCATATTAGTGGCAAACAAACGGATGCCTTTTTTAATAAGCTCAACAATATAATATGAATCTTTATGTAAAAACATAAACTCTGCAAAGCTAGCTAAATACGCGTTGGGGTTGGGTTGCTTGTACAGATTGTATTTTATGTAATCATCTTCAACATTAAACTTGGTTTCAAAAGCAATTTTAACATTTTCGGGCATGTGGTTAAAATAGTAGTCTCTAATTAACTGACGCCCGTAATAGTTACCCGAAGCATCGTCCATAATAGAGTATCCAAGAGATTTAACACGTTTGTGTTCGGTTTCCCCATCATAATAACTACAGTTTGATCCCGTGCCTAAAATACAAACAACGGCAGCTTCGTTTATACTGTTAATGGTAGCATAGACCGCAGCCATAGTGTCTTCATTAACCTCGACAATGGCGTTAATAAAAATACCCTCTAAAACACTTTTTAGGAGCGCATTTGGTTTTTCGGTACCACAACCGGCACCATAAAAAAAGACGTGCGTAACCTGCTCGCTATTGGCTTTTAAATCTTCATTTTTTTTAATTATTTTTTTTAGCTTTTTCTCTGGAAGTATGGCAGGATTTAAACCCTTAGTACGAATTTTTTCCAGCAATCTATTCCCGTTACTGTCTACCGCTATCCAATCAGATTTAGTAGAACCACTATCAACAATTAAAATCATAAGTTTAAAAGTAAAAAAACCCACAGAATTATTATGCATTCACACGATAATTCTGCGGATTCAAGTTAATAATTATATTGAACCAATATGCTCTGCTAAATCTACTAATTTAGTTGAATAGCCATATTCGTTATCGTACCAAGATACTAATTTAAAGAAATTATCATTTAAAGCAATACTTGCACCCGCATCAAATACACTGGTCATAGGCTCTGAAACGAAATCTTGAGAAACCACAGCTTCTTCAGTGTAGCCCAAAATACCTTTTAAATCGTTTTCTGAAGCGCTTTTTAGAACTGCTTTAACTTCATCCCAAGTTGCCGATTTTTCGGTTCTAACCGTTAAATCTACAACAGATACATCTGGAGTTGGCACTCTAAATGCCATACCCGTTAATTTTCCGTTTAATTCAGGAATTACTTTTCCAACAGCTTTGGCAGCTCCCGTTGATGAAGGGATAATGTTTGCCAATGCACTTCTTCCGCCTCTCCAGTCTTTTTTAGATGGTCCGTCAACGGTTAATTGCGTTGCTGTTGTAGCGTGAACCGTCGTCATTAAGCCTTCTGCAATACCAAACTCATCGTTAATTACTTTAGCTAAAGGCGCCAAGCAATTTGTAGTACAAGATGCATTAGATACGATAGTATCAGCAGCTGTAATGTCTTTATGGTTTACACCCATTACAAACATTGGTGCATCGGCAGATGGTGCCGATATAGCTACTTTTTTAGCTCCAGCAGCAATGTGCTTTTGCGCACCTTCTAATTTTGTAAAAATACCGGTACAGTCTAAAATTACTTCTGCGCCAACTTCATCCCATTTTAAATCTTCTGGGTTACGCTCGGCCGTAATTCTTATTTCGTTACCGTTAACTACAAGGTTTCCGTTTTTTGTTTCAACCGTGCCATTAAATCTTCCGTGTACCGAATCAAATTTCAGTAAGTAAGCTAAATGCTCTACGTCCAATAGGTCATTAATACCTACTATTTCAATATTTGGTCTTTCGGCAGCTACCCTAAAAGCAATTCTACCAATTCTACCAAATCCGTTAATTCCAATTTTTAATTTTGACATAATCTTATTTATTAATGTTTAAGTGCTCATAATATCTGAGACACGCAATAATTCTAAATTTATTTTTGTTTTTCCTTTTATGGCGTTATCTAAATGTGTTAGTTCCATTTTACCATTTTGCAAACCAACCATGTAATTCGATTTTCCTTCCAACAACGATTCTACGGCTTTTACACCCATTCTGCTCGCTAAAACCCGATCGAAACAAGAGGGTGAGCCGCCACGTTGCATGTGCCCAAGAACAGATACGCGTACATCGTAACCTTCCATATTTTCATCGACGTAGTCTTTTAGTTCAAAAATATTTTTACCTATTTTATCACCTTCAGCCACAATAACAATACTTGAAGATTTACCGGATTTTCGGCTGCGTTTTAAAGATTCTACCAACCTGTCCAATCCCAAATCTTCTTCTGGAATTAAAATCTCTTCGGCACCACCGGCTATTCCTGCATTTAAAGCAATATGACCGACATCGCGCCCCATAACTTCTATAAAAAACAATCTGTTATGCGAACTTGCCGTATCCCGAATTTTATCAATGGCATCAACCACAGTGTTTAAAGCGGTATCAAAGCCTAAAGTGTGTGTGGTTCCTACAATATCATTATCAATAGTTCCTGGAATTCCCATTACCGGGAAACCGAATTCTTTATTAAGAATCATAGCTCCGTTAAAAGAGCCATCGCCTCCTACAACAACCAGTCCTTCAATTTCTGCTTGATTTAATTTATCAAAGGCTTTTTGTCTGCCTTCTTTGGTTCTAAACTCCTTGGAGCGGGCCGTTTTTAAAATAGTCCCACCTTTATTAATGATTCCTTTTACGCTTCTGGCATCCATGAGTTTAAAGTCGCCTTCAATCAGGCCCTCAAAACCACGATAAACACCAGCACATTCTATGTTGTGATAGGCACATGTTCGAACTACAGATCTAATTGCAGCATTCATCCCCGGTGAATCTCCCCCAGATGTTAAAACACCTATTTTTTTTATCTTTTTTGGCATTAATTTTATAATTAAAAAGTAAAATTAGTAAACTAATATTACAATTATATAACATATGTCATATTTTAACAATAGCTGTTAAACTATAACGTTTTAGTTAATAAAAAAAACGTTTTTATAAAAATATATGCAACAAAAAGTTTAAAAAACTGCTAATTATCTTTTTTTGAAGATGATTTATGGGTTATGTAACTTGGAGCCGTATCGCTTTCGTCTTCTTTTACGGTTGTATCAGAATCATCTTTTTCCCCATTATTTTCGTTGGCTTGTTTTTTGAAAAGACTACGTATTAATTCCTTAAACGTATCGAAATCTACATTATAAGATAAACCAACACCTTGGGTATACCCTATTTTTTCGCCAAAATTCCGAATACTGTTTTCCCTATTGAACACCTTTGCCGTTAATGTGCCTTCTTCATTAAGCAGAAAATTTATTTCAACATCACCGGCAATTACAGTTTCAGTAGCCCCACCAATAGGTACTCCCAATTTACCGTTAATCAATACCTTATCGCTTATTTTTGTTTGAATAGATGCGCTAAATCGGTCGTCGGTTTTATAATCTGGTCGGTTTTCTCCAACCTCGTAATTAAAACCAAAATCGAATTTTCCGTTTTCACTTGAAAAAATACCATTTACTATGCCGTTAAGTCGTTCTGCAATGGTGCCCGAGAAATTAAGATCGTTTAACCCACGGGAGAAAGATCCGGTTGACAATAAATATAACGCTTGATTTTGCCTGTCGTCCACAGATTCCAATCGGTATTGTAACTCCGATTTAATGGTTGAGCTTACACTGGGAAACTCAAATTCAAACTCGGGTTCCGGCTGTTCCAAAGCACCTGTTAAAGTAATTTTCAACTCTACGGGAATGCTTCTATTAATCGGGTTGTCCAATAAAGGCGATGGGTTTGCCTGGGTTTTATAAATGGCATCCATTCTAAGATTGGCTTTTAGCGGTTCGCCATTCCAGTTGATGGAACCTCCGGGTTGAACCACAAATTCTTTTTGTACCAAGCCCGCAAAGGCAAAATTATAAACCCCTTCGAATACCGAGAAATCACCCCACATATTAAACTTTCCGTTGGTATTAATTTCAACTAAAAGCCCTCCAATTCCGCGCCCCTTTAAGGTATGCCCTGTGTTTTTGTCAATAATTATTTCCACTTCGGCATCTTCGGTAATGTCCAAATCAAAATCCAACTCAAGTCCTTTTATATCTTCAAAGCCAATATCTACGCCATTTTCCTTTGCTAATTTTTCTTCTTTGGTAATAAAATGGATAAAAGAGTTGTCTCCAAAAGATTCCGTATCATTTAACGGTATTTTAAAAACCGTGCCCGCTTTGGTTTCGCCAATAACATTTATAACCAGCGCTTCGGCTGGCCCATTAATACGTGCATTACCGCCAACGAAACCTGTGCCATAGTACAAAGCCTCGTCGCTTTCTTTCGTGTCTAAAACCAATAATCGGTTGGTGTTTATGTCTAAATTTAAACGCCATTTCGAGAGGTTTACATGACTTAACGATCCATTTAACTGCCCTACGGAATTGTACTTTGTATCGGTTAATTGAAGGTTTTTAAAATTAAAACTTTGGTCTTTTAAGGTCACCGAAGCCTTATCGTTAAAATTATAATCGACATTTAAATATGGAATGCCCAGTCCGGCTTTATTTAAGGTGAGTTTGCCGTTAATATCCGGCCTTTTCAAATCGCCAATTACATTGGCTTCGCCAGAAACAAGCCCCCTGATATTCGACAAAACATCTTGCAGCAATGGGTTTAATGGTTGTAAATTAAACTCGTCGAAAGCCAAATTAACATCAATATTTGATTGTTTGCCAATTACCGTAATATCTCCCACGGCACTAAAAGAATTGGTATAATCGTTTTTTATGGTGGCATCGACATTATACTTGGTTAAATCTTCGTTACCGGTTATGGTGGCATCAAAATCTCCCAAAAGGAAATTATTGACTTTAAAATTATCAATTATAACGGATGAATTTGGCAAATAGCTTCCGTTTTTTTGAAGAATATCCAACTTTCCGTTTACATTTCCGGCCAGCGATAAACTATCGATATCGGGGGTTATTTTGGCTAAATCGACATTTTTAAAATTCAGTTTTAAATCCTTTTGTGTGGAATCTTTCAAAAAGCCAGAAAGTTTAATTTCCTCGTTGTTATGATTTATTTTAAGCTGGTCAATATTAAAGGTGGTCAGTTTTTTGTTGAACGAAATTTTATTAAATCTATCTGTATCTTCATTAATGAACCATTTGTTGTTTTTTATGGTAACATCGGATTTTTTAAAACCGATTACCGACTCGTTTTCTTCATTAATGGTATGGTAAAAACTTAAATTGAATATATCGTTATTCCGCTTTCCGCCTTTAAATTCCGAGCGCATAAACAAGGTGTCGTTAACGGTAACATTTATCAAATTGAATTTAGAAACGTTGTAGTATTCGGTGTTAATACTATCTACCTCTACATAGGTGTTAAACAGCGGGTTGTTATTATCTACCTGCAACTCTATATTGTTTGCAAAGTGATCCATTAATTTAATTTTTGGCGACTTAAAGGTTAGATTAAACGCTTCTTCTTCGCTCTCTACCCTACCGCGCACAAAGGTGTTTTTACCAAGTTGGATTTCTGGATAAAACACTTCAACTATTTTATTGTAAATTTTAAAATTGAAATTGATATTTTGATTGGCAGCAACTTTATGCGGGATGTAATTGGTGTAAATATGGCCTATTGAATTTTCGAAAAGTTTTTTTATATCCTTAAATACAAATTGCCCTTCTAGGCTTCCTTCAATAATATCCGGTGAATTGATTTCAATAAACCGAGTGCCGTTATCAAATCGGGATGATATGGTAAACTCATCAAAATAATACGTGTCTTTTTGATTTCTATACGATGTATTTTGAAACAGCACCCTGCCATAAGCATCATCGTAATCACTTGCATTCATGTTCATTTTCACCTGACTTCTAAAGATTGAAATGCTGTCTTTTTCAACAAAGTTTAAGGCGTTTAAATTGGCATAATCTACATTTGCGGTAAAATCGTATTTTTTTAAATTTTCTGAAAAATCAACTAACCCATTAAAATTTAATTGCAGGTTTCTGTCGTTGGTTATTAAATTACCATCAAAAATTCTGTTTTTAACGTTGCCCGCTACTTTAATCCTATTGTAATTGTAGTTGTTATACATTATCTGAAACACATCGCCATCAACCTGTGTGTCAATGGTTTCAGCAATAAAACCCGTGCCGTTTACATTTAAGTTAAGTGAGGTTAACCCAACGTTTGGGGCTTCAATTAAAGTGCCCAAATCAAAATCTTCAAAAATAATTTTTCCTTTATATGACGAATTATCAATATCGTTGATTTTGGTAATTTCCAAGGTAGAATTAACAAAGCCCAGTTCGGTATCAATTTTAACATCGGCATTTATGGTTGATGCCGTAATTTGCGATTGCCCAACTATTTTAAACCGGCCCAATCTATCGAACGACGATGGTATAGCTTCCCCCAAAACATTGGGCAACAGTGCCGTTAAATCTTTATAGGTTGAGCTTAAATTGTTAAACTTGCCATTCATATAAAAATCGTCCACCTCTTTGCTAAATAAATTCTTAAAGCTTAAATCGCCGTAAATTTTGGTGTTTCGGCTGGTATTCAATTTTAGGTTCGTGGTTTTTAAATCGTTTAAAGTTCCCGATAAATCAACACTAAATCGTGCATATTGGTTGCTGCCAAACTCGTTATAAAACGTGTTTAATTCGTTAAGTAAAATATTGGAATCCTTAAAACTAGCGGTAACCAAAACTTTGTCTTCAAAAAACTGTAAATCTTCACGATTGTACGAAAAATTCAAATCGCCTTTTAATTCTGAATTTGGTGTTTTAATTTTCAAATTACCAAAGGTCATGTCGGTTAACGTATAGCTAAAATCGGTCATTAGATTTTTAACCTCGACGCCCCTACTGTCTTTAAACGCCAACGTGTTAATTCTGGCACTAACATCGCTTCCGTTAATTAAAAAATTGGTGGCGTTAATGTTTAAATTTTCAAAATCCAGTCGTTTTGTGGTTTCCCTATTTTCGTCTGATAATTTAAAATGTCCGTTGTAAATCGACACATCGCTCGACGAGAGTAAAAAATCGCCGCTTTTCTCTTCGTTGTCATTCCCTTCTAATTTGGCAACAAACACATCTAAATTGGTATCGGTTACGCCCTCGTAGGTTTTAATATTAAAAACCAAATCGATAATATCAATATCGCCAAAAACCAATTTACCGTTGTACAGATTTCTAAAACTTAAAATGGAAGTGTTAAGTTCGGCTATGCTAATAAGTGTATCTTGTTTGTAGTCTTCAATGTAAATGCTTTTTAACTCGACATCGCCATTAAACTGCATGCCAACTTTATGAATATTAATATTGGTACCAAACTCACTATTAAGTTTTTTGGTGGCATGTTTACCTAAACTTGTTTGAACAAAGGGAATAGAAAGCACCAACACCAAAATGATGAAAAGCAGCAATAAGATGCCGGCTATTTTTGACAGTATTTTTAGAATTTTTTTGATGCTCTTAAAGTTACGATTTAATTAAGAATAAACTACTTTTGTACTTACGAGTATTTACACACAGCCAGATGTTTTACATAAAACGATACTGGCAATATTTAAGTCTCGATTATCGAGTCAAAATTAACAATTATTGTGCCTAATTTTTATTAATGTCTTCACAAAATATTTATATTCTAGGAATTGAGTCTTCATGCGACGATACAGCGGCTTCTGTAATACACAACGGCAAAATTTTAAGCAATGTTGTGGCGGGCCAAAAAATACACGAAGAGTTTGGTGGTGTGGTACCAGAATTGGCATCGCGTGCGCACCAACAAAACATTGTTCCTGTGGTGCACCAAGCTTTAAAAAAAGCCAACATTACTAAAGAACAACTTAACGCTGTGGCGTTTACCCGTGGCCCGGGTTTAATGGGCTCGCTGTTGGTGGGCACATCGTTTGCGAAGTCTTTGGCTTATGGCTTAAACATTCCGTTAATTGATGTAAACCACATGCAAGCGCATATTTTAGCGCATTTTATAGACGAGGAAGGTTTTGAGAAACCACCGTTTCCGTTTTTAGCCATGACCATTTCTGGCGGACACACCCAAATTGTGAAGGTTGATAGCTATTTTAATATGACGGTTATTGGCGAAACCATTGACGATGCCGTTGGTGAAGCCTTTGATAAAAGCGGAAAAATTTTAGGTTTGGGCTATCCCGCGGGACCGGAAATTGACAAACGCGCGAAACTTGGTAACCCGAAAGCCTTTAAATTCACCAAGCCAAAAGTGGAAGGTTTAAACTTTAGTTTTTCGGGTTTAAAAACGGCCATTTTGTATTTTATTCAACGTGAAGTGAAAGCAAATCCGAATTTTATCGAAGAGAACTTAAACGATATTTGTGCCTCCATTCAATACACCATTATTGGTATTTTAATTGATAAATTAAAGCTCGCATCGAAACAAACCGGAATAAAACATATTGCCATTGGCGGTGGCGTTTCGGCTAACTCGGGCATAAGGCAAGCCTTAAAAAATGGCGAACAAAAATTTGGTTGGACCACATACATTCCTAAATTTGAATTCACAACCGATAATGCAGCTATGATTGCCATTGTGGGCTATTTAAAGTATTTAGAAGGCGATTTTGCGGAACAAAGTATTATGGCTTCGGCGCGGTTGAAGATTTAGGATTTGCCACGAATACACGAATAATTATTTATTTTTTTTAACAAAAACCATACGTGAATTCGTAGCAAAATTATAATTATTTTATCTTCGCTTTATGCAACTCTTTTTCAACCCGGACATTTCAGAAAACACCACACAATTCACTTTTGCTAAAGAAGAAAGCAAACACATTGTAAAAGTATTGCGCAAAAATGTTGGCGACACCCTGCATATTACAAACGGTAACGGTTGGTTGTTTACTGCCGAAATTACAGTACCAAATATTAACAAATGTGTAGCAACGGTTGTTTCTAAAACGCAACAACCCAAACGAAATTACCAATTAGATTTAGCCGTTGCACCTACAAAAATGAACGACCGCTACGAATGGTTTTTGGAAAAAGCCACCGAAATTGGCATTGATAGCATCACACCTATTATTTGCGACCATAGCGAACGAAAAGTCATAAAACCAGAACGGTTTGAAAAGATTTTGCAATCGGCCATGAAGCAGTCTTTAAGCTGTTATTTACCTAAACTGAATGACGCCATATCTTTTAAAGACTTTATAAAACAAGAATTTAAAGGCGATTTATTTATAGCGCATTGCGAGGAAACCGATAGAAAATCGTTAAAACAACAACTAAAACCAAAGCAAAATACCACCATTTTAATCGGACCCGAAGGCGATTTTTCTATTAAAGAAATCGAGCAAGCGCTTCAAAATAAATTTAAACCTGTAACTTTGGGAGCAACCAGATTACGTACTGAAACAGCGGCTATTGTCGCTTGCCATTCTGTGGCTTTTATAAACGAAGATTAAATAAAATATGAAACTGATTTTTTCTGTATTCTTTTCTCTCTTTTCTCTTTTCTTGTTTAGCCAAGATTTAGCAATACTGAAATACAAAGGAGGTGGCGATTGGTACGGAAACCCAACGGCATTGCCCAACCTAATCAAGTTTTGCAACCAAAACATAAACACTAAAATAAACCCCAAACCACAAACTGTTGAAGTGGGAAGCTCAGATATTTTTCAGTATCCGTTTTTACACATGACCGGACATGGTAATGTGTTTTTTAGCGAAGCCGATGCCGAAAACCTTCGTAATTATTTAATCTCTGGTGGTTTTTTACATATTGATGATAATTACGGCATGCAACCTTACATTACCAAAGAATTAAAAAAAGTGTTCCCGAACCAAGAATTAACTGAACTGCCCGTAAACCATAAACTATTTAATAACGTTTATAAGTTTCCAAAAGGCTTGCCAAAAATACACGAGCACGATGGTAAACGGCCGCAAGCATTCGGTATTTTTCACAAAGACCGATTGGTTTTATTATTTACTTACGAAAGTGATTTGGGCGATGGTTGGGAAGATGCCGAAGTACACAACGACCCCGCAGATGTTAGGGAAAAAGCCCTAAAGATGGGCGCCAACATTGTTAAGTATGCTTTTGAGAATTAAGCCACTAATACACGAATAATATTGAAAGAAATTCTTGTTATGATAGTTGAATTCTTTTTTGAAAACCAAAAAGAAGAAAGCACATTTAAAGGTCTTCTTAAATTACTTTTGAAAATTTTGATTTTCTTTATTGCATTAACAATTATTCTTTGGATTATTTTAAGTAAACATTCGTGAATTCGTGGCAAAACATATAAACAACAAACGGCTTAACAAATAAACATAAATTGCAACTCACCCATTACAATACCAATTTCAACAAACAAAAATTCCCAATAACATTGGTGTGCGACCATGTAACCAACGCGCCAAATATTGGAAGTTTATTTAGAATGGCCGATGCTTTTGGCGTTGAAAAATTGATACTCTGTGGCGAAAACATCCAGCTTGGGCGTAAAATGGCAAAAACTTCAAGAGCCACAGAAAAAGTGGTGAATTACGAAATTGCCGAAATTGCTTCAACAGTTGTTGAACGTTTAAAAAACGAAAACCATCAAATCATTTCATTGGAAATTACAAGTTCGAGCAAGCCCATTCATACATTCAAATTTTCAAAAGAAAAACCAATCGCATTAATTATTGGCGACGAAAATTTTGGCGTTTCAGAAGCAATTTTAAACATGTCCGACGCTATAATCCATATTGATATGTTCGGTCGAAACAGTAGCATGAATGTGGTACAGGCCACCAATATTGCACTTTATGAAATTACGAAGCAATTATTGTAAAATTCTTCTAACCTCAGTCTTCGTGCATCCAACTTCATTGATTATATTTACTACATGAAATCCAACACCATAGCCAACGGTATTTTAAAAGCCATCGCCATTATACTTGGCATTGCTTTATTATTATACTTTTTATACAAAATACAATCCGTAATCGTTTATGTGGCCATTGCCGCGGTAATCTCGTTAGTTGGCAGACCTATAGTTTTGTTTCTACGCCGCAAATTAAAGTTTAAAAACACCATAGCGGTTATTGTAACCATGGTGTTTTTAGTTGGACTGTTTGTGGGCTTGGTAAGTTTGTTTATTCCTTTGATTATTGAACAAGGGCATAATTTATCGCTTTTAAATATTGAGCAATTACAAGGTAAAATTGAGGCTTTATACCGGGAAATAATTGGGTATTTCGAGTTGAATCAAATTGATATCGAGCAATCCATAAAAAATTCGAACCTGTTAACAGAATTGGATTATTCGATAATTCCTAATTTTTTAAATGCCGTAGTTAGCGGATTGGGCAGTTTTAGCATTGGGCTATTTTCGGTTTTATTTATTTCTTTTTTCTTTTTAAAAGACAGCAAATTGTTTGAAAACGGCATTCTAACTTTTATACCCGACAACAAGGAATCACGTTGGAGAAATTCCTCAACAAAAATAAAAGACCTGCTTTCTAGATATTTTGTCGGACTCATTTTTCAAATCCTCATCCTATTTGTTATTTACACCATTGGCCTTTTAATTATCGGGGTTGAAAACGCTATTGTTATTGCATTTTTATGTGCATTGCTTAATTTAATCCCATACGTTGGCCCTTTAATTGGTGGCTTTTTAATGATTACATTAACCATGACCAGCAACCTTGGCGAATCGTTTAGCGCCGTTATTTTGCCAAAAACAATTTGGGTGCTTATCGTGTTTTTAATAGGGCAATTAGTCGATAATTTTGGCAGCCAACCCATCATATTTTCAAAAACCGTCAAATCGCACCCACTTGAAATATTTTTGGTTATTTTAATTACGGGCATACTTTTTGGCGTTATCGGCTTAATCATAGCGGTGCCGGCTTATACGGCCATTAAAGTAATTTTAAAGGAATTTCTATCTGAAAACAAGATTGTTAAAAAACTCACCAAAGGCATATAATTTCTGTTGAATCCTTCTATTCTAAATACTGAAATTCAAGAGTTTATAAATGAACATTTACATGCCGATGTTTCCAAATTATTGTTAAAGGGAACACCATTTGATGGGGTTGAAACCAAAGACATCATCGAACAAATTGAAGCCAAAAAACGCTGCGAAAAAAAATTGCCAACATGGTTCAACACCAAAAATATTTACTATCCGAATAAGCTGAATATTGAACAAACCTCTTCAGAAATTACGGCAAATTACAAATCCAATTTAATTGATGGCGACTCTATTATAGATTTAACGGGTGGCTTCGGGGTAGATGGTTATTACTTCTCAAAACACTTTAAAACCACGGTGCATTGCGAGATTAACCATAAGCTTTCAGAAATCGTAAAACACAATTATACGCAATTGCATGTTCAGCATATTTCAACCCAAAATATGGATGGCATGGCGTATTTAGAAACTTCAAACAAAACCTTCGATTGGATTTATATCGACCCATCGAGACGACACGACAGCAAAGGGAAAGTTTTCTTTTTAAACGATTGCCTGCCCAATATTCCCGAACATATCGATTTGCTTTTTAAGCATTCAAAAAATATAATGATAAAAACATCGCCACTACTCGATTTTTCGGTGGGGATAAACGAACTGAAGCATGTAAAAACCATTCACGTTGTCGCTATAAACAATGAAGTAAAAGAATTGCTTTGGATTTTGGAACGCGGTTATTCTGAAGAAATTTCAATTGAAACGGTAAATATTAAAAAAGATAAAAACGCACATTTTAATTTTTTGTTAGAAGAAGAAAAAAGCACACCATCCAATTACGATAAACCACTCACCTATTTGTACGAGCCAAATGCCGCTATTTTAAAAGCGGGTGGTTTTCATTCCATTTCTAAACAATTAAACGTTTTTAAGCTGCATCAACATTCGCATTTATACACCAGCGAACAGCTTGTGGATTTCCCCGGACGGTGTTTTAAAATTGAAAAGCTATTGCCTTTCAATAAAAAGACATTAAAAAAAGAAGCTATTACAAAAGCCAATATTACAACCCGGAATTTCCCTGAAACGGTTCAACAGATCAGAAAAAAATTCAATATTAAAGATGGCGGAAATTTGTATTTATTTTTTACTACAGATGTTGATGGAAACAAAACCGTAATCATCTGTACAAAAGCTTATTGAATAGCCAGAAACATGAGCTATTCAATACACTTTAGTTTTTCAATAAAAAACGTTCTATACTCTATATCCGAAACTACTTTAGCGCCTTTCGTACCTTTAAAATAAATCGATTTTATGGCAGATTGTTCTAATTTTTGCATTTGCGAATTAGATATGGTGCCTTTAAAATTAAAGTCTTCGCAATCGATATTCCATGAATGGAAAAGCGTTATGCTTTGGTTGTTTTCAAGCTGAATTCTTACCGAAGACCTGTTGCGTGTTAAATAACTGGCACAACCCAAATTTTCTGAAAGGTTTAAAAAAACATTTACCTTATTTCCTTGCCGGTACAATTCTACGGTTAAGTTCTTATTTAACCTATATACCTCAGTTCTAATTAATTGTTCTTTGTAAAACTCATCGTATTCATTAATAAGGTAATTACAGGTATTTCGCGATTCAGATTTTTCCAATCGAAGCTTTTGTGCTTCTTTTACTTTAGCGATAGAATCCAATAATCGTTTGGCTTTTTCCTCGGCCTGTTTTAACAACATCGCTTCGGTGGCCAAACGTTGTTCTTCGGATGGTTTGGCTTTGGCGATGGAATCGCGATGTCTTTTGGCTTTTGCCTCAGCTTGTTTAAGCTGTAATTCTTGTGCTGCCAATCGTTGTTTTTCAGCTTCTTCAACTTTCGAAATGCTGTCTTTTATTCTTAGGGCTTGCAATGCTAGTTTTTTGCGTTGGAACTCTTCTTCTGCCAACCGTTGTTTTTCAATCTCCATGGCTTTGGCGATTGAGTCGCGTTCACGTTGCGCTTTTTCCTCAATTTGTTTGCGCAATAGGGCTTGTGCGGCAAGTCGTTGCTTTTCAGCTTCTTCAACTTTCGAAATGCTGTCTTTTATTCTTAGGGCTCGCAAAGCGGCCTTCTTGCGTTGGAATTCTTCCTCTGCTAATCGCTGTCTTTCTTTCTCTTTTACCTTGGCGATAGAGTCGCGCACTCGCTGTGCTTTTTCCTCGGTAAGTCGTTGCTTCTCATCTTCTTCAACTTTCGCAATGCTATCTTTTATCCTCAGTGCTCGCAAAGCGGCCTTCTTGCGTTGGAATTCTTCCTCTGCCAATCGCTGCCTTTCCATCGCTTTAACCCTGGTGATGGAGTCCCGTTCCCGCTGTGCTTTTTCCTCGGCTTGTTTGCGCAATAGCGCTTCTGCAGCAAGTCGTTGCCTTTCTATTTCTTTTACCTTGGCGATGGAATCGCGTTCCCTTTGTGCCTTTTCCTCAGCCTGTTTGCGCAATAGCGCTTCTGCAGCAAGTCGTTGTCTTTCTATTTCTTTTACCTTGGCGATGGAGTCGCGTTCCCGTTGTGCTTTTTCCTCGGCCTGCTTGCGCAATAAGGCTTCTACGGCAAGTCGCTGTCTTTCTATCTCTTTTACCTTAGCGATGGAATCGCGCTCACGTTGTGCCTTTTCCTCGGCCTGTATACGCAATAAGGCTTCTGCGGCAAGTCGTTGTCTTTCTATTTCTTTAACCTTGGCGATGGAATCGCGTTTTCGCTGTGCTTTTTCCTCGGCCTGTTTGCGCAATAAGGCTTCTGCAGCAAGTCGTTGCCTTTCTATCTCTTTAACTTTGGCAATGGAGTCGCGTTTTCGCTGTGCTTTTTCCTCGGCTACTTTCGCTTTAGCAATGGAGTCTTTTCTTCGTTTCGCCTTTTCCTCCGGACTATTCCTAATTATTTCTTGTAACCGTTTCTTTCTGTTCTCTTTTTCTTCAATAAGCTTTTTTCTTGCCTTTTCTTGAAAATCATAGTATAAATCCATCATTTCATCATTTATCAACAGAAAATCAGAACTTAAAACTCCAACCCATTCTTTATATTTTACTTTGTAATTATCTTTCCCTAAATAACCAATTACAATACAGTTTTCATCTTTTTTAAATTGCGTTAAAGGTTTTGAAGGTTTGTCTAAACTATCGTACAACGTACCGTTTTCACTGAATTTCGTAGCAATCTCAGCATCTTGTGAGAAGGCGCTAAAAGATAGTATGATGCAGATAAGTAGGCAGAGGTTTTTCATAATACGCTATTGCTAAACTAATAAATATTATAACCAATTAAGCAAATAATTTTAAAATTCAAAGTAATTTACAAAAACAAAAAAGCTCCACTAAAAAAATAGTGAAGCTTTAAGTGAGCCCTGAAGGATTCGAACCTTCGACCGCCTCCTTAGAAGGGAGGTGCTCTATCCAGCTGAGCTAAGAGCCCGTAGTTTTTGTGTTTCTACGAAAACAGGGTTGAGTTGGCAAATAAAATACCACACCCTTTATTTTATTTAAACAATCAATAAAAATTGCGATTTAACAACCGTAATACGGAGTAGCACGCGCAATTAATTTGAAAAGAACTTAAGTTTTATTTTTACTCTTGCAAATGTGGGTGCAAATATAATATGCTATTCATTATTATACAAGATAAATTATTCTATTTTTTGGAAACCGCAAAAAAATGATGAATAAGGAATTTATAATTCTTTTATTTTAATATTTCTGTACCATACTTTATCGCCATGGTCCTGCAATCCGATATGTCCGGTTTTGTAGGTACCAAATCCTTTCCAATCTTTAAACTTGGAATTCTCAATCATTTTTTTCCAGGCTTCACCCCTAAGTGGAAACTCCACTATTACTATTCCGTTTAACGACGCACTTCCTTTATTGGCGTTATGGTCAATTTTAATTTCACATAAATTCCATTCTCCTGCTGGTTTGCACACATCGTAAGCTGGCTCTACCAAATCGTATAAAGCTCCCGCTTGATGAAATTTTGGATTTGCATTGGCGTCCGGATGCCTATCGTTGTCCAATACTTGAATTTCCAAACCTGTGTGATACGCTTCCGGGTAAGCTTCGTCCTCATAAACACCCCAGAAAATACCGCTATTGCCCCCTTCTGAAATCTTCCATTCCAGCGATAAAACAAAATTGGTATATTTTTCATTGGTTATAATATTTTTACCGCCATTCTCACTGGGTGTAAAGGCCAAAGTCTTATTTTCAATGGTCCATTCCGGGTACATAGAATCAGCCAAATAACCGCGCCAATTATCCAAAGAAGAGCCATCAAAAAGAGTTATCCATTCTCCGGTAACATCTGCTTCAATGCTATTAACCTCATCTTTTTGAATAGGTGAATTAGTGTTTTTTTGTTTGCAAGAAACAATGGCCAACAACACCAACAGTAATTGAATTAACGATTTCATATCTAATTGATTTTAATAATTATATACCAAGTATGTTTTTGATTTGATTTTCATCGGTTTCGCCTCCAGCAAAATCATCAAAACTTCGTTCTGCAGCCTCTATAATATGTTTTTGAATGAATGGCGCTCCTTCCCTAGCACCTTGAGAAGATGATTTTATACAGCATTCCCATTCCATAACCGCCCAAACATCGCAACCATAAGTGGTTAGTTTTGAAAATATACTTTTAAAATCCACTTGCCCATCACCCAACGACCTAAAGCGTCCTGCGCGGTCTTTCCAATTGGCATATCCGCCATAAACACCTTGTTTTCCTGTGGGATTGAATTCGGCATCCTTCACATGAAATGCTTTAATGCGTTCGTGATAATAATCTATAAAAGTTAAATAATCCAACTGCTGAAGCACAAAATGACTGGGATCGTAAAGTATATTTGCTCTTTTATGGTTTTTGGTTGCCTCCAGAAAACGTTCAAATGAAATACCATCGTGCAAATCTTCTCCGGGATGAAGCTCAAAACAGACGTCGACGCCCATTTCATCAAAATGATTTAAGATGGGAATCCATCGATTTGCCAATTCTTTAAATCCCATTTCCACCAACCCGTTAGGGCGCTGAGGCCACGGATACATGGTGTGCCACATCAATGCACCAGAAAAAGTAGCGTGCGAATTTAAACCCAATCTACCGCTTACAGTTCCTGACTTTTTAACAAAATCAATGGCCCAGGCTGTTCTTTCCTTGGGATTGTTTCTAACAGCTTCGGGTGCAAAACCATCAAACATGGTATCGTAAGCTGGATTTACCGCAACCAACTGCCCTTGCAAATGCGTTGAAAGCTCGGTTATTTGCAATCCGTATGATTCGACTTTTCTCTTTAATTCATCACAATAAATTTGACTTTCGGCTGCTTTATCGATATCTATTAAATTAGCTTCCCATGTTGGAATTTGAATGCCTTTATACCCTAAATCTGAAGCCCATTGGCACATGCCCTCTAGGGAATTAAACGGAGCTTCGCTTCCGGCAAATTGCGCTAGAAACACTGCTGGTCCTTTTATTGTTTTCATATCTTATTAATCTTTAAACCAATTTCCTTCCAGGTAACTATCGGATTTACAATAGTTTATTTTAATGAAAACCTTGACTATAAGCCAAAGCGTGGTTTTTATACTTTCACCCAAATGGTGTTGTTCTTGTCGCTCTCTACGGCCGCGTAAATAAATTTCATGCCTCGAATGCCGTCTTCAACCGTTGGGTAATCTGGATTTTTAATAATATCGCCGTTATTAACTGCTTTTATGTGTAAAGCGAAATTTCTGTAAATGGTAGCAAATGCTTCCAAATACCCTTCGGGATGGCCTGCCGGAATTCTGGATACGTTTAGGGCCTCTTGGTACAATCCGTTGCCATTGGGTGTATACACTTTTTTAGGCTGGTCTATCCAACGCGTTATTAATTCGTTTGGGTTTTCTTGATACCACTCAAAGCTCCCTTTTTCGCCATAAACTTTAATGGCCAAATTATTTTCTTCACCCAGTGCTATTTGCGAAATAGACATGGTTCCTTTGGCACCGTTTTCCATTCTCAATAATAAATTGCCATCGTCATCAAGAACCCTTCCTTTACCAAATCTTCCTAAATCTGCAGCCAATTCAGCTATTTTTAAACCTGTTATATATTCCAATAAATTTTCAGCATGGGTCCCAATATCACCTAATGCACCACCAATTCCTGATTTTTTAGGATCTACTCTCCAAGCGGCTTGTTTATTATCTGTACTTTCTACGGCAGTTGATAACCAACCTTGTAGATATTGAACCTGTACTTTTCTAATCTCGCCTAAATCGCCATTGGCCACCATGGCTCTGGCTTGTTTAACCATGGGGTTGCCCGTGTAATTGTGGGTTAATGCAAGTAATTTTCCGCTGCTTTCAACTACTTTTTGAAGTGCCTCAGCCTCTTCCAAAGTCAATGTTAAGGGCTTGTCGCAAACCACGTGAAACCCATGTTCAAGTGCCATTTTAGCCGGTGGAAAATGCATGTGATTCGGTGTAACTATAGCCACGAAATCCATTCGAACATCCTCTGGAAGCTGTTTTTCCTTTAAAATCATTTCTTCATAACTGCCATAGCATCTTTCCTCTGAGAGATAAAGCGCTTTCCCAGAAGCTATTGATTTTTCAGCATTGCTACTAAAGGCCCCACAGACTAAATCAATCATGCCGTCGATTGCGGAAGCTTTTCTATGGACATCACCGATGAATGATCCGATACCACCACCAATCATTCCCATTCTTAATTTTCTACCCATCATATATTTTAAGCTTCTACGGTTCTTCGTTTTTTCATATAAATATTCAATCCTAAAAACGCCACAATTAAAATAGCGGGCAGTATAGACATGGTTCGCAATGCCTCGGCAGCATTAGCATCGTCCATTAATTTACCCATAACGGGCAATACAATGGACACCGAAAACATTCCTGCTCCGCCCATAATTGAAAGTCCCAACGCTCCGGTTTCCGGTAAATATTCCGCTACAAAACCAAGCATTGTTGGCCAGAAAAAAGTAACGCCAATAGCAAAAATGGCTGCCGCCACAAAGGTCATGCCGCCACTTGTAATGGTGAGCAACCAAAGACCTATAAAAGTAATGATAGCCGAATACAACAGCATACCTGATGGTCTTAATTTATGGACTACCTGACCTGCTGATAATCGGCCCAAAGCCATAATACCGTTTATAAAAGCCAACACCAACAAAGGCGCCGAAACAGATTCTTTTAACAAGGATTCGATGCGCTGTGTGGTTCCCAGTTCTGAAGCAGCGGTAAGAAACATACAAAATACCATAAATAAGAACAATGGATTTAATACGCTTTTAAACATTTTCTTGTTGCTAATTCCTAACTGAACACGCTCTGTTACCGGGAATTTTTGTCCAAAAAACAGTATGCCATAAATAATTAACGGGATAAATAAAGTAGCCACCATAACCTGCCAACTTAACCTCATTACATCCATAATAAGCCATCCTAATATGGAACCAATTACAATTCCACCCGGAAACCACACATGAAACCTATTAAGCATTTTGGTTTTGCTTTCTGGGTACATGGATGCCACTAACGGATTTAATGCAGCTTCTACCATCCCATTTCCTATGCCCACAAATAGTGTTGCAATAAAAAGCGAGGTCATGGAATCTGCCATTAACGTTAAAACAATGCCAATAATATGGGTAAAAAACGCAATCCAAGTGATTTTTTTTATTCCCAACAAATCAACTAAAGGCCCGCCAACAATCATGGCAATAGTAAACCCAAAAAAGGCTGGCGCAAAAGCATACCCAAGTTGTTCTAAAGTTAACCCGATACCATCTGGACCAAAAACAGTTTCCAGTTTTGCTCTAATGGCAAAGGTCATGGCTGTTGTAATTAACGCCAAACAGCTTGCTAAAAAAAGCTTGTTTTTATTAATATTCTCCATTATTATATAGTTTGGTTAGTTTTTAATTAGAAAGCTCCTTTCCAACTCGCAATAGCAATTTTTTAGTAGCCAAAATGCCGTCTCTCTCACTCAGCTTACTGCCTTCGTACTCTACACCAATATACCCCGTATAGCCAGCAGCCTTTACAATTTGCAACATTTTAGTGTAATCTATTGTTATGTCATTCCCTTGGTCGTCAAAATCATAGGACTTCGCACTTACAGCTTTTGCATAGGGCATCAATTCTTCAACACCTTTATATTTGTCGTACTCATCTGCACACCCATCGCTTTTTCGTTTGATACAAAAATTACCAAAATCCGGCAACGTGCCACAATTGGGCATGGTTACTTTTTCCATAACTGTTGCCAACCATTTTCCATTTGATGTAAAACCTCCGTGGTTTTCTACCAAAACATTAATGCCTTTGGTTTTAGCGTATTCGGATAATTTGGTTAAACCTGTTACGGCCTGTTCCAAAACCTCATCATAAGTACCTTTACCGTGGGCATTCACCCTTATAGAATGACAACCTAAAGCTTTTGCGGCATCCACCCATTTTTTGTGGTTTTCTACAGCCGAATTTAATTCGTCTTCATCATGGCTTGCCAAATTACCTTCGCCATCAACCATAATTAGAAGGTTCTTTACGCCATGTTTTTCACTTTCGGCTTTTAATCTTTCAACAACAGCATCAATACCCAATTCCTTGACTTCTTTGTTATAAAGTCCGCTAACATATTCAATAGCTTCAAAACCTAAAGCGTTTGCCTCTTTTGCAAAATCGAACGGACTCATTTTTCCACTTCCAATCTTTTTATGCAAAGACCATTGTGCTAACGAGATTTTAAAAAACATAGGCTGTTCCTCTTTTTGGGTTATTGCGGCGGTTGTGTTTTCTTTGGTTTTTTTACAAGCAGAAAAAACCAATAAGGACAATATAATAAGTACCCCAGTAGTATTATAAAGTGACTGTTTTAATTTCATGTTTAGTAATTATTTAATTAAACGGTAAAATTTAGTTAACCACGTGAATATAAATATAAGAACTTAAAAGCATGTGTATTTTTATTCAGTGAAAGAATTTAAACAACTAGAATGTATTTTTTATTTGGCTTAATTAAACTGAAAATGCTCAACCGAATGCTTTAACCTATAAGCATTTGGCGAACATTTCTCGTGTTTTTTAAATACCGTTGCAAAATATTGGCTTGTTGCGAAACCACACATGTAAGCTACTTCGGCAATGGTTAAATCTCTTTTGTCTAAAAGAATTTTTTTCGACATTTCAAGGCGCTTCATGGTTAGGTAGCGCATTGGCGTTAAATTTGTCAATCGTTTAAAATGATGTGTAAATCGTGTTAAGCCAACGCCTGCCGACTGCGACATTAATTCTATAGTCCAGTTTTCGGTTAAATTGTTTTCAAGTTCTTTAAGAAAAAACTTAACGCTTCTTGAGCTGTCTGTTAAGGATTCGTTCAACACAATATCGTCTGTATTCAACAAATCGAGTATCAAAATCAACAAGTAATTAAGAAGCAGTCTTATTCTTGAAGCGCTACTTCCGTCAACGTCGGCATCAATCGCTTTACCAATCTGCAAAAAACAATCCCTAATATTATTATCGGTCTTTAAAATAGACTTTTCATTTTGCCTTAAAATGGTTGTAAGTCTCGTTAAATCTTCCGGCGTTAGTGTAATCCAATCGGGCCAAACCCACTCCTGATGCGGTCTGCGCACACCCAAATCGATAATAACCCAATAAAATTTCCCCATGCCAATATGTGGGTTTCCTACTTTATGGGCTTCCCATGGCCTGGTAATGGTCAGGTAATTGGGTTGCAAAACCATTTCCTTATTTTCTTGAGAATACGGCATGGTACCCGATTCCAAAAAATGAAATTCTATACCTTCATTTCGGTGCCAATCCAAGCCCCAATCCTGTGGCTCGTTGGCATCCCAATACCCAATACTGTTTAAACCTAAAGTGTTTTTATCCAATCGGTCTCCCGGATAAGTATGTCTTGCCAATGCCTTAAATTTTAGTTTTTTTCGGTTATAGGCATCAACCAACGGCAAACAGGTATCGGCATGATACACAATTCCATTGGCCTCGTAGGGCTGTATTTTTTGTATGTTTATTTTCACTGAAATAATTTGAACATTGTTATAGCGCAAATTAATTAATTTTCGAAGTATTTAAGAATTTAATTGTTATTTTATTCTTTTTAATCATTTATAACTATTAATACGCTAACCTTTATAATGAAACACCATAACAAAACACAGGGCATAAAACCACATCACAGATGATAAAAAACCATATAGTTACAGTCGTATTCATTGCTACGGCTCTTTTATTTACTTGTAAAAGCAATAAAGACCAATCTACAAAAACACCTCAAAAAAACAATTGGGTTAAATTATTTAACGGAAAAGATTTAAACGATTGGACCATTAAAATTAAGGGACAGCCTTTAGGCGAAAATTACAAGAACACTTTTATTGTAGAGAATGGCGTACTGAAAGTTAATTATGATGAATACAACGGCACTTTTAACAATTCTTACGGACATATTTTTTACAACAAAGAATTTTCAGATTATAAATTTAGGATGCAATACCGATTTATTGGCGAACAAATAAAAGACGGCGCAGGATGGGCAAAACGAAATAGCGGTGTTATGATTCATTGCGAAGACCCTAAAAACATAGGCTTAAACCAAAATTTTCCGGTGTCTATTGAAGTGCAGCTTTTAGGCGGCTTAGGAACTGGAGAGCGCCCAACCGGAAATTTATGTACCCCGGGAACCCATGTTGAGATGAATGGCGAATTATTTACACCGCATTGCGTCAATTCCTCATCAAAAACATTCAATGGCGATCAATGGGTAAATCTTGAAATTGAGGTTAGAAACGATTCCATCATTAAGCATTTTATTAATGGTGAAAATGTGCTCACATATTCAAAACCCCAAATTGGTGGCTCAGTAGATTACAATGAAGCTTATTGGAAAAGTAAAGCGGGAACACCCTTAAAGAAAGGATATATTTCATTACAAAGCGAAAGCCATCCGGTTGAGTTTAAAAACATAGAAATACTAGAGTTATAAAGATGAAAAGCAACCTAAATTTAGTGTTTATTTTTTTGGGCATCATTCAAATGGGAACTATGAACGCTCAAGAGTTTGAAGATTATTCCCAAGATTTAAAAGACGACCAAATAACCATTGAAATGGTAGCCGTAAAAGGAGGCACATTTATAATGGGAACAAATGACACAACGCGTAAAGCAGATGAAAAACCTAGTCATCAAGTAGAAGTTGACGATTTCTGGATGGGCAAATACGAAATTACTTGGGAACAATATGACGCCTTTGTATTTGGTGAATTTGGCCCCGAACAATTTAAAACCAAGGAAAAACTGAACGATTTGGGAATTGATGCCGTTTCCGGAGCAACGCCACCTTATGTTGATATGAGTTTTAATATGGGAAAAGCAACCCATCCGGCCGTAAACATGACCCAATATGCAGCCCTTATGTATTGTAAATGGTTAACCTCAAAAACCGGTGTGTTTTATAGATTACCAACCGAAGCAGAATGGGAATATGTATGTAAAAAAGGAAAAACCGATGAGAATCTCGACCTTGAAAGCGTGGCATGGTTTGATGAAAACACCAATGATAAATATGAAAAAGTTGGATTGAAAACAGCCAACAGCCTAGGAATATACGACTTATTGGGCAACGTCTCAGAATGGGTTATGGACCAATATGATGCCAATTATTACAGCACGTCTCCAAAAATAAATCCTTGGAATACCCCATCAGAATTATATCCTAGGGTAGTTCGCGGAGGTTCCTGGAAAGACACCAAAGATAAATTGTGTTGTACTGCAAGAGGTCAATCTAAACAAAAATGGAAAAGAAGAGACCCGCAAATTCCAAAAAGTAATTGGTGGCACACCAACGCGCCTTTTGTGGGATTTCGTGTAGTGCGCCCAAAAATCCAACCCTCAAAAGAAGACATAAAAACCTATTGGCTAACCGCCATTGAAGATTACGGATTAAATTAAAAAACAAACACCATGGAACAAAAAAAGAGCAATGTAACACGACGCAACTTTGTAAAAGGGACATCCTTAGCTGCGGGAGGTATTTTACTAACCCCTTCTCTACTCACAGCTAGCCCAATATTCAATAAAACTAAAAAGTTAAAATTAGCTGTTGTTGGTTGTGGCGGTCGTGGTACAGGCGCGGTAAGTCAAGCGTTAAGGGCAGATGAAAATGTAGAACTGGTAGCTATGGCCGATGCTTTTGAGGATCGGTTGGAAAACGCTTATTCCAACTTAACAAAAATGTTTCAAACAGGGAAACTTAACGTCAAACCATCGCATAAATTTGTAGGCTTTGGTTCTTATAAAAAAGCCATTGATGCCGCCGATGTTGTTATTTTAACCACACCTCCGGGGTTTAGGCCTCAGCATTTTGAGTATGCCGTATCTCAAGGAAAACATGTTTTTATGGAAAAACCTTTGGCTACCGATGTGGCGGGAATTAAAAAGGTTTTGGAAGCCGCTAAAGTTGCAAAAGCCAAAAAATTAAATGTGGTGGTTGGCCTCCAAAGGCACTACCAAGCAAGTTATATGGAAACCTATAATCGCATTCAAAATGGCGATATTGGTCAAATTGTTTCCGGGCAAGTGTATTGGAACGGCGCAGGCGTTTGGGTAAGGCCTCGTGAAGCGAGCCAAACAGAAATGGAATACCAAATGAGAAATTGGTACTATTTTAATTGGATTTGCGGCGATCATATTTTAGAACAACACATTCATAACATTGATGTTGCCAATTGGTTTATTGGTGGCTACCCAATAAAAGCAAGCGGAACTGGAGGAAGGGAAGTTCGCAAAGGGAAAGATCATGGACATATTTTTGACCATCACGTGGTAGAATTTGAATATGAAAATGGCATTATTATCTCCAGCCAGTGCAGACATCAACCGGGAACAAAAACACGAGTTGATGAATCTTTTCAAGGCACTTTAGGAACCGCTTACACCGATGGAGGCGGCTCTGCAAAATTAAAGAAATACGATGGAACAAGCATCTACACGCACGATAATGAAAATGATATCAATCCCTATCAACAGGAACACAATCTCTTGTTTAAAGCTATACGAAATGGTGAGGTAATTAGCGATACTGAAAACGGTGCAAAAAGCACAATGACCGCTATTTTAGGAAGAATGGCAACCTATTCGGGAAAAGAAATAACTTGGGATGAAGCTATGGCGCTTGACCATAATTTGGTTCCGGATGAAGACACCCTTACCTTTGATACTGTGCCGCCCATTACACCAGACGAATTTGGCAATTATCCGATTCCCATTCCCGGAAAAACCAATTTCTCATAACATGTTCCCAAAATAGGCGTTTAGAAATCAAATTCTATGGTCTCTAAAACATAATAAATATAAACAGATGAAACGAAGATCTTTCATAAAAAAAAGCACAGCTACGGCATCTTTAATTGGTGTTAGTGTAACTGGAGTTAATGCGATGAATATTTTAGATGCGCCAAAAAACAGTCATAATTTTAATTTAAAATACGCACCGCATTTGGGGATGTTTAAAAATCATGCGGGAGATGACCCCATAGACCAGTTGAATTTTATGGCAGATCAAGGTTTTACTGCTTTTGAAGACAACGGAATGAAAAATCGTTCTGTTGAAACCCAAGGAAAAATGGCGAAAACCATGAGTGACAGAAATATGACGATGGGCGTTTTTGTAGCACATAAAATTTACTGGAAAGAGCCCAACCTTGCAAGTGGAAACCCCGACAAACGACAGGAGTTTTTAAATGAGATTAAAGCTTCAGTAGAAGTGGCAAAACGGGTTAATGCCAAATGGATGACGGTGGTTCCGGGTCATGTAGATTTACGTCAAAATATCGATTATCAAACCGCTCATATTGTTGAAACCCTAAAACAAGCGTCGGCGATTTTAGAGCCTCATAATTTAACGATGGTGTTAGAACCTTTAAATTTTAGAGATCATCCGGGGCTATTCTTAACGGAATCACCTCAAGCTTATCAAATATGTAAAGCTGTAAATTCGCCTACCTGCAAAATCCTGTTCGATATTTATCATCAACAAATCCAAGAAGGTAATTTAATCCCAAATATTGATGCGTGTTGGGACGAAATTGCTTATTTTCAAATCGGCGATAACCCTGGCAGAAACGAGCCAACAACAGGCGAAATAAATTACAAAAATGTTTTCAAACACATTCATTCAAAAGGATTTAAAGGCATTTTAGGAATGGAACACGGAAATTCAACGCATGGTAAAAAAGGTGAATTAGCGGTTATTGAAGCTTATAAAGCTTCAGATAATTTTTAAATTATTAACAAATGAAAAAAAATCACAAAGCAAATAACAGAAGGTCGTTCATTAAGAAAACCGCGTTGACATCGTTGGGAATATCAATCATTCCAAGACATGTTATGGGCAAAGGGTTTGTTGCACCAAGCGATAAACTGAATATTGCCGTTATTGGCGGTGGTGGTAAAGGGTATTCTGATGCCGTAAACGCTTGGAACCATGGGGCATCAAACATTGCAGCCATTTGCGATGTAGATTGGAATCAGTCAAAAAGATTGATGGAGAAATTCCCAAAAGCATTAAAGTATCGCGATTATCGTAAGTTATTTGACGATGTAAAAAACATCGATGCGGTTACAGTTTCCACACCAGACCACACCCATGCTGTTATTGCCATGACTGCCATAAAATCGAACAAACACGTGTATGTGCAAAAGCCATTAACGCATAGCATTTACGAAGCCAGAATGCTTACCGAAGCAGCAAACCAATACAAAGTGGTAACGCAAATGGGCAACCAAGGGGCTTCTGGAAATGGCGTTAAACAAATGATTAAATGGTTTGATGAAGGCAAAATAGGCACCGTAAATAAAGTTCATGTTTGGACCAACAGACCCGTTTGGCCCCAAGGTATACATACGCCGACAGACAAACCAGCTATGTTAGATGGATTGGATTGGGACTCTTGGGTTGGACCCGCTAAAATGGTCGATTACCATCCGTTATACCATCCGTTTAAATGGCGTGGTTGGTGGAATTTTGGCACGGGTGCTTTAGGCGATATGGGCTGCCACTTAATCGATCCACCGTTTAGGGTTTTAGGATTAGGTTATCCTACAGAAGTTGAGAGTAGTGTTGGCGCGGTTTTCAAAAAAGATTGGTCGCCTGAGTATTTACCGGAATCTTGTCCGCCTTCATCAAGAACGCAGTTAAAATTTCCGGCTTCAGCTAAAAACGAATCGGAAGTATCATTAACATGGTCTGATGGCGGCTTAAGACCTTTCCACCCGGATTTAATTCCGGCCGACCACCCTATTGGAGATCACGATAGCGCAAATGGCGTTATTATGATTGGCGACAAAGGGATTATGACCTGTGGCACCTATGGCGTGGCTCCGAAAGTGTATTTGAATAATGGAGATATACTAACATTTGAAGATACCGAAAAAAGCACACTTCCTGAAAGCGGGCATAATGCCTCATGGGTCGAAGCTTGTAAAGACGGCTATGGCAAAGAAAAGCACAAAGCACTTACCTCCTCTTTTGATTATGCCGGACCATTAACCGAAAGCGTTTTAATGGGTAATCTTGCCATTAGAAGTTATAATTTAAGAACACCAAAAGGAAATGGATTTGAATACCCAGGAAGAAAAAAACTATTGTGGCATGGTGAAACCATGAAAATCACGAATTTTGATGAAGCCAACCAATTTGTAAAAAGAACCTATCGCGAGGGCTGGACCTTATAAAGCAACATTAAACCAATGATTCCTATTCAACCATTAAGCAAAAAGAAGAAGGTTATTAATTTTATCCTTTGTATTCTCTTCATCATTTTTGCGCTTTTACAATTGAATGACCCCGATGGCATTTTATGGTTCGCCATTTACCTTATTGTAGCAATTATGTGCCTTTATAACAGTTTTAAACCTATCCCAAAACTCTTTTTAGTCATAACGCTAGTCGCTTTGTTGGCTTACGCTGTGTTTCATTTTTCATTGTTTATGGATTATTTAAACACAGAAAACAAAGAAGAAATTTTCGGCGAAATGGTTTACGACAAACCTTATTTGGAAGGCACCCGAGAATTTATTGGGCTTATAATAGCTGCTTTTGGCATTTTTTATCAATTAAGGATTAGAAAAAACAGCCATAAAACCTAGTTATAATTGTTGATAAAAGATTCAAAATCGTTCCATTTTTTCAAATGATAATTAAAACTTAATTTTAAAAACTTAACCTATTTCAAAATAAAAAATGAATAAAATTACAGTACTTTTTTTAATAGCAATAACATGTGTTTTTTGCAAAACCGTTTCATCTCAAGCTAACATAAACGGAATGGTAAAAGATACCTCTGGCAATCCTTTGCAAGGTGCAAATATTCAATTAAGCCCTTCAAACCAAGCGGCTACAACCAATACAGATGGCGTTTTTAAAATCCTTAATATCAGCTCTAACAATTATATAATTACCATATCCCATTTAGGATATAAAACCATAAAAGACACTATTAAAGTTGAACAAAATGATGTAACACTTTCATTTAATATGGAAGAAGATTTGTTAAACTTACAAACCATAGTGGTTACAGGTACTTTTGATCCCAGAATTCAATTGGAATCAAGCACCTCAATGAGCACGCTCAGTTCAAAAGACATGCAACAGGTGTATCCACAAGGTACCGCAAATTTGCTTCAAAATATTCCGGGAACATTCACCGATGCCTCTGCAGGTGAAGTATTCACGAAAGTTTATACACGAGGTATTTCAGCTTCCGCTGAAGACGATACGGGATGGTATTATGTATCGCTTCAAGAAGATGGGCTGCCCGTTAGCCTTGTGCAACACTCGTATTATAGTCCAGACCTTTTCCATCGTTTAGATTTAACCACCCAAAAAGTGGAAGCCATACGAGGTGGCAGTTCATCTATTACGGCGCTTAATGCTCCCGGAGGTATTTATAATTTTATTTCGCAAGGTATTCGAAATAAGTTTAGTGGCGATATCCAATTATCCAACGGTTTTCAAGGTGAAGGGAATAGTTTATATAAAATTGATGCGAGCTTTGGTGGTCCATTAGGCAATGATTGGTTTATCAATGCTGGCGGACATTACAGACATGATGATGGCGCAAGAAACACAGATTTTACGTTTAGCAAAGGCGGACAGTTTAAATTCAATGTCATTAAAAAGAATGCTCGTGGATATTTAAAATTTTATGGAAAGATTTTAAACGATAAAACTAATAGATACACAGGTGTTGCTGCCACAAATTGGGATAACCCTACGCCCGCTTTTGGTCAGGATTTTGGTTCAACATCGCTGTTAATGCCAAGTTTTAACGGCCGTATTCCAGACGGGCGACACCTTACACAAGGTGCATCAAATAGTTTTGATCCATCACAGGGCGTTCACGCCAAAGATTTGGCTTTTGGTTTTGATATCTTCCAAGATTTAGGCAATAATTGGTTGCTAAAAAATAATATTAAATTTTCTACCAAAGATGCGAATTGGCAAACTTCAATAAGTAACGCTTTTGTGTCTTTAAACAACCCACTAGCCTATTTTATTAGTGGTGCCAGTTTCCCCATTGGGCAAGTTGTTTTTCATGATGCGCAATCAGGCTCTGAACTCGCTAGAGTAAATAACAGCGGTATTTTAGCTGGACAACCTGCACAGTATTTAGATAGTGGCACTTTGCCCAATGATGCCATTATGGGAACCTCGGCTTGGTACAAAGACAATAAAGCCGACGAGTTTATGAATCAATTTACTTTGCAAAAAACATTAGAAAGTCATGATATTACGACAGGATTTGCTTTAGGTTTTTCAGACACCTCTTTATTTACACAAGGAAGTTTTGCCTTTGTAACCTACGAACCAAACCCGAGAATGCTACAGGTAACGCTTGAAAATCCTGGAGACCCAGTAATTGAATTATCAGATGCCAACGGCCTTAGTAATTACGGCGGGTTGTTTTTTGTGAACTCCAGAGCTAAAGTAAGTCAAGTAGCAACGTTTATTAATGACCGATGGAAGGTTTCCAACAACGTGCATTTAGATTTAGGTTTGCGTTATGAGACCATTAAACATAAAGGTAGCAAAGACCGTTTTGCACCATTCACACAAAATGGTGGTTTAGACGGAAATGACAATACAGCTTACGATAATGGTATTTTAGCGCCAACAGGCGAACAAGATAATTTCAATTACAACTACAGCTATCTGTCTTTTTCAGGCGGCATCAACTTTAAAATTGATGACGAAGCCGCTTTATTTGCCAGATTTTCACAAGGAAACAAAGCGCCTGAATTAAACTATTATTTTAATAATTTCTCTAACGTTCCCATCAACAAAAAAGGCGAAGTACAAAAAATATATCAAGCCGAAGTTGGTGTAAAATATAACCTTAAAGACTTTTCATTTACAAGCACTTTATTTTGGAGTCAGCTTAAAAATATTGGTGTTGCTAATTTTGAATTTGACTCAGACGATAACAGTATTTTTTACACGCCCATTCAATTTAACACATCGAGAACCATAGGTTTAGAGTGGGAAAGCGCGTATTCACCGCTTCAAAATTTCACCTTCCGTTTTAACGGGATTCTCCAAAATCCAAAAGCTACCGAATGGAAAGTTTATGACGCCGCAGGTTCCGTTGATACAAGTGACGACAGTATTTTAGATTTTTCAGGAAACATGCTTCCTTTTAATCCTAAACTTATGTTTAATCTGAGTAACGAATATCAAAAAGATAAAATTTCAGCCTTTATCAAATGGCAGTTTATGGGTAAACGAGATGGCAACGTTTCAAACGGATTTAAGCTTCCGGCCTATAGTATTTTTAACATAGGCGCGGGCTATCAAATAAGTAAAAACCTTTCAGCAGATATTTTAGTCACCAATCTTTTTAATTCAGAAGGCTTAGCTAATTTTTTTGGTGCCAATAGTTTTGGAGCCAATGCCAATGGCGCAACACCCGAATTTATTGCCGCAAATCCGGATGCCAGTTTTGTGGTTTTTCCCGTTTTGCGAAGAAGGGCTTTATTGAAATTAAATTATAGTTTTTAGCATAAACCTAAAAAAAAATAAACTAGTTTAACGATGTATTTATTAGGATTGGATATTGGTTCATCATCTATAAAAGCAAGCTTATTGCAAGCTTCTGATGGTGCCATAATTGCTCAAAATTTCGAACCAAAAAACGAAATGGATATTATGGCGCATCGCCATGGGTGGGCAGAACAAGATCCCGAACTTTGGTGGGATTATGTTAAACTAATCGTTCCAAAACTCATTGAAAGCGCAAAAATTGATAAGTCGCTTATTACGGCCATAGGTATTTCTTATCAAATGCACGGACTTGTTTTAGTTGATAAAAACAAACAGGTATTAAGGCCTTCAATTATTTGGTGCGATAGTCGCGCATCCGAAATTGGAAAGGAAGCCTTTAACGCTTTAGGCCAAAAATACTGCTTGGACAGCCTATTGAATTCTCCCGGAAATTTTACCGCATCAAAACTAAAATGGGTTAAAGACAATGAACCCGATGTGTATGAGTGTATTTACAAAATAATGCTACCCGGTGATTTTATTGCCATGAAACTCACCAATAAAATTACAATTACCGTAAGCGGTTTATCCGAAGGTGTTTTTTGGGATTTTAAAACCGATAACATTTCGGAAACGCTTTTAAACCATTATGATTTAAAAGACTCTTTAATCCCGGAAATCCACGATACGTTTAGCTCGCATGGCACGATTACAAGCGAAATTGCGAAACAATTAGGACTTCCCGAAGGCATCCCCGTGTCTTATAAATCTGGTGACCAACCTAATAATGCCCTATCGTTAAACGTATTAAAACCCGGAGAAATTGCAGCAACGGCGGGAACATCCGGTGTTATTTATGGCGTTGTTGATGATATAAAACCCGATTTACGTTCGCGTGTTAATGTATTTGCGCATGTTAACCATAAAGTCGGGCAACCACGATATGGCGTATTGGCCTGTATTAATGGCACAGGCATATTGAATGCATGGATTAGAAAAAACATAACCCAGGGTTTGAGTTATTCCGAAATGAATGCATTGGCTGAAACTGTTGAGGTGGGTTCAAATGGTTTGCAAGTGTTTCCTTTTGGGAACGGTGCCGAACGTATTTTGGAAGACGCAAATAATGGCTGCACTTGGAAACTTCTTAACTTTAACATCCATAACAAAGCGCACGTATTACGCGCGGCACAAGAAGGCATTGTTTTTTCTTTTCAGTATGGCATTAATATTATGAAATCCATGGGATTGAAGTTAGATGTTATAAAAGCAGGAAACAATAATATGTTTCAAAGTCGCATTTTTAAAGAAACCTTAGCGACCCTATCTGGTGCACAAATAGAAATATACGACACCGATGGCGCCATTGGAGCAGCAATTGGCAGTGGTCTTGGCGCTGGTGTTTATAAATCTTCAGACGAAGCCTTTAGCCGGTTTAAAAAACTAGAAACCATTCAACCCAATAAGCAAATGCAATCTAAATTAGAAGATGCGTATCAAAATTGGGAAAAAGAATTAAAAAAAACATACTAAGATGAGCACATACTTTCCAAAAATCAATAAAATTAAATACGAAGGAAAAAATTCAAAAGATCCTCTCGCTTTCAAATGGTATAACGAAGACCAACTCGTTAACGGCAAAACTATGAAAGACCATTTAAAATTTGCTGTGTCGTATTGGCACACCTTCTGTGGCGAAGGCGGCGACCCTTTTGGTCCCGGAACAAAAACGTTTCCTTGGGCCCATACGGATCCTTTAACCGCTGCAAGACACAAAATGGATGCGGCTTTCGAGTTTATTGATAAGCTTAGTATTCCTTATTATTGCTTCCATGATACCGATTTAGTGGGTGATGGCAGTGTTTTTGACATCGAAAAACGATTACATCAAATTTTACCTTACGCCCAAGCCAAACAAGCCGAATACGGTATTAAACTACTTTGGGGCACTGCCAATGTGTTTTCAAACCCGCGATACATGAATGGCGCGGCAACAAATCCAGATTTTAATGTATTAACTAATGCGGCAGTTCAGGTGAAAAATGCCATTGATGCCACCATAGCACTTGGAGGCACTGGTTATGTGTTTTGGGGAGGACGCGAAGGTTATATGTCGTTACACAATACCAACATGAAAAAGGAAATAGAGCACTTAGCCATGTTTTTAACCAAATCGAGAGATTATGCTAGGGCTCAAGGCTTCACGGGCACCTTTTTTATTGAACCCAAACCTATGGAGCCTACCAAACATCAATACGATTTTGATGCCGCAACCGTATTGGGTTTTCTAAATAAATACTGTTTGGAAAAGGATTTTAAATTAAATTTAGAAGTCAATCACGCCACCTTAGCGGGTCATTCTTTTGCCCATGAATTACAAGTAGCTGCCGATGCGAATATGTTGGGAAGCATTGATGCCAACAAAGGCGATTATCAAAATGGCTGGGATACCGACGAATTCCCAACCAATATATACGAGGTCACAGAGGCAATGATGATTATATTGCAATACAAGGGTTTTGAACATGGCGGTATTAATTTCGATGCTAAAACGAGACGGAATTCTACCGATATGGAAGATTTATTTATAGCCCATATTAGCGGTATGGACACCTTTGCGAGAGCACTTTTAACTGCAGAAAAAATATTGTCTGATTCCAATTATTTGGAAATGAAGCAAAAAAGATATGAGTCGTTTATTTCCGGTTCGGGTAAGGATTTTGAAGCAGGCAAACTAAGCTTAAAAGACTTATATCAATTAGCTTCAAAAAATGGAGAACCCGAATTGAAAAGCGGCAAACAAGAACTTTTGGAACAGCTTATAAACAGCTATATATAACAACCAATATTTAACTTAACTATCATTAAAATGAAACCTAAATTTATAAAATCCATTCTGATTTTCATCATAAGTATTTTGATTATTTCGTGTGGCACAAAAGAAGAAAAAATACTGGTATTTAGTAAAACTGCAGGTTTCAGACACGGTTCAATTGAAGCTGGAATAACAGCATTGAAAAAACTGGGAAAAGAAAACAACTTTAAAGTGGTTGCCACTGAAGATTCATTATATTTTGTTGAGGATTCCTTAAAACATTTTTCAGCAGTCGTTTTTTTAAACACCACGGGCAATATTCTAAACGACGAACAACAAGCCGATTTTGAGCGCTATATTCAAGCCGGTGGTGGGTTTGTTGGCGTGCATGCTGCTACCGATACGGAATACGAATGGCCTTGGTACAACAAACTTGTTGGCGCCTATTTTGATGGGCATCCAAAAATTCAAAAAGCGACACTCAATGTGATAGATAAAAATCATGAGTCGACCAAAAACCTTGAAACTCCTTGGGTAAAAGAAGATGAATGGTATAATTTTAAAGACATCAATCCAGATATTAATGTTTTAATTACCATTGATGAAACAAGCTACGAAGGTGGCACGAATGGTGAAAATCATCCAATTTCGTGGTATCATGATTTTGATGGCGGGCGTGCCTTTTATACCGAAATGGGACACACAGACGAAACCTTTAAAAACCCCATATTTTTAAAACATTTATTGGGTGGAATTAAATATGCCATAGGTAAAAACACACTCGATTATGCAAAAGCAAAATCGGATCGCATACCTCCAGAAAATCGATTTGTAAAACAGGTGTTAGACTTCAATTTGAATGAACCTATGGAGTTGGATGAGCTTCCAGGTGAAGGTATCTTATTTGTCGAACGACGAGGCGCGTTAAAATTATTTGATTTTAAAACAGAACAAACCGAAACCATTGCGCAACTCGATTTATTTTATGGCAACGAAGATGGTTTGTTGGGTTTGGCTGTAGACCCCAATTATAAATCAAACCATTGGATTTATTTGTTTTATTCAGCACCAGGTGAAGAACCTTTGCAACATGTTTCGCGTTTTAATCTAATTGACAAAAAACTGGATTTAGATTCTGAAAAAATACTTATCAAAATTCCCACGATTAGAGAGTGCTGCCATAGCGGTGGCTCTTTAGAGTTTGGCCCTAATGGAAATTTATTTATCACAACAGGCGATAACACCAACCCTTTTGAATCTTCTGGCTATGCTCCCATTGACGAGCGCGAAGGGAGAGTACTTTGGGATGCTCAAAAATCAGCCGCCAACACCAACGATTTTAGAGGAAAAATTTTAAGGATTAAGCCCGAAGACGATGGCACGTATTCCATTCCAGAGGGCAATCTGTTCCCCAAAGGCACACCAAATACAAAACCGGAAATTTATGTGATGGGCTGTAGAAACCCTTTCAGACCCTCAATCGACAGCAAAACAGGATTCTTATATTGGGGCGATGTTGGTCCAGACGCTGGTGTTGATAATGCCAACCGAGGCCCCAAAGGTATGGGAGAGTTCAACCAAGCCAGAACAGCCGGGTTTTGGGGATGGCCATACACCCGAGGGAACAATCAAGTTTATAACGACTATAATTTTACAACCCAAGAATCGGGAGCAAAATTCGACCCGAATCATTTGGTCAATAATTCGCCAAATAACACGGGTTTAAAAGAACTTCCCGTGGCTCAGGAATCACTCATTTGGTATTCTTATGATAAGTCAGAAGAATTCCCTTGGTTGGGCGTTGGTGGTGTAAACCCCATGTCGGGTCCTATTTATCACGCTTCAAATTACCCTAATGCCAACGCGAATGCTTTTCCCGAATATTTTGAAGGCAAACTTATAGTTTACGAATGGATGAGGGATTGGATTTATGTAGTGACGCTTGACGAAAACCACAACTATAAAAAAGCAGAACCGTTTATGCCTAACACCGAATTTTCGCATCCTATGGATATGATTTTTGGTTCAGACGGAAATTTATATGTTTTGGAATATGGTCAAAAATGGAACACCCAAAATCTGGATGCGCGTTTAAATAGAGTTTCCTATATACGCGGAAACAGAAAACCAATTGCCAAAATAACATCAGATAAAACGGTTGGAGCCGCACCATTAACGGTTAATTTTTCAGGGTTGAAGTCTGTAGATTATGATAATGATAAACTAACTTACGCATGGTCCTTTACCAATAACGAAGTGCAATCAACGGAAGCAACTCCCTCGTTCACCTTTAAGCAATCTGGAACGTATAACGTCCAATTAAAAGTAACCGATAAAGAAGGCGAAACATCAACGGCAAACACCAAACTTTTGATAGGAAACGACCCGCCCGAAATTAGCATTCAAATTGAGCCCAATAACAAGTCTTATTGGGATAATAAAAAAGTAAATTACACCGTAATTGTTAACGACAAGCAAGACGGAAGTACCGAAGACGGCTCTATTGATGCCAATAAAGTAAAAGTAACTTTAGATTATATTCCGGAAGGAAACGATTTAATAAAAGCCACTTTGGGGCATCAACAAAACACGGTGCCCGAAGGCAGAAAACTTATTGATGGCAGCGATTGTAAAGCTTGTCATGCAACCAAGGAAAAAGTAAATGGCCCCACTTACATCGAGATTGCCAATAAATACAACACCAAAGATGCTGGTTACTTAGTCAGTAAAATCATCGAAGGCGGAAGCGGTGTTTGGGGAGAAACCATGATGTCTGCGCACCCGCAATTAAAGCCCGATGAAGTTAACAAAATGGTTACCTATATTTTATCGCTAAAACCAGGCAAAGCCGAAACAAAAAAGCAATTGCCAATTAAAGGCAGCATTACATTTAACGAACACATGGGCAGTAAAAACGAAGGCATGTACGTTTTAATGGCTTCTTATTTGGATAGTGGCAACGACGGACAACCAGAATCCACACTTTCGGCCAGAGACCAAATTATTTTTAAAGCGCCAAAAATCCAAGCCGAAAGCGCCATTGAAAAAAGTAGTGGCTTAGGTAATTGGAGTGCCGCAGGTGAAAATCTTGTGGGTTCTATTGTTCATAATTCCTATTTAAAATTTGATACGGTGCCTTTAAAAGGGTTGGAAAGCATAAAGTTCGCTGCCTTTTTTGCGGGCAATTATGCTTACGAAGGTGCTATTGAAATTAGAGAAAACGCACCTAACGGAAATCTTATTGGTAAAACCCATTTAAAATATTTCAACAAAGACAAAGGCCAAATGAAATATTACAACATACCCGTAAAACCAACAACAGGTGAAGCTGAGCTATTTCTTGTATTTAAAAATGAAAAAGATAAAAAACAATACATTACAAATGCCAATTGGATTTTGTTGAATTATAAACGTTAAAAAAGAAATACTAAAACTAGCAACTAATAAATAAAAATCTCATGTTAAATAAAGGTGTTTTACTATTGTTATGCTGCTTAATTTTAGGATGCGTTAATCAAACTGACAAGAAAAACGGGATTACTATCAATGAAAATACAGAATGGACACGGTCTTGGATTGTTAACACTAATGACACCAAGCTTCCTAAAGTTTTAATTGTGGGAGATTCTCATGTAGAAAGATATTATGGTATTGTTGCAAGCAACCTCGAATCGTATGCGAGCTGCAGTAAATTTACAACATCTAAAAGCCTTGGAGACCCTATTTTTATTGAACAACTCGAATTGGTTTTAAAGCAATACACATTTGATGTTATATCCTTTAACAACGGTTTGCACGGAGAAGATTATCCTATTGAAGCCTATTCAAAATATGTGCCTATAGCTTATAATTTGCTAAATAAAAATGCAAAAAAATCTGTTATTTGGGTGAATTCAACCGCTATAAGGGACAAGAATAATTTGAATGAATTTGCTCCTAGAAATAAGCAAATTATTGAGCGCAACAAATACCTTACTAATTTCACAAAAGAGAACAATATTCCTCTTATAGATTTTTATTCAAATACAGCTCATAACTTAAATTATTACACAAATGATGGCGTACACTTTAACAATGAGGGTGTTAAGATTGAAGCTACTTTAATAACCCAAGAAATTGCTAAAAAATTGAACTTAAATCTTGAATAAACTATATCAATAACTATTTTAAAGAATTAATCCAAGCCGCAATTTTAAGCGCTTCGTCTTTTGGAACCTGAGGCATCGGCGCCATTGGTGTGGCATATTCCGGCCAGTTTTTAGGCTGCGGATTGTAAATAAGGTCTACCATTTCCTCATCGGTATAATTGCGTTTGGCTATTAGCTTAAAAGATGGCCCAACAATTCTTTTTTCTTTATGATGACAAGCTACACAGGTATTGTTGGTTAAAAGTGGTTGCACCTGTGCATCGGTTAAAACCGTTTTTGTTTTTTTAGCTACGGCTGTTTTAGAGGCCTTGGTTTTTTTTGCAACTTTCTTTTTAATACTTGAAGATCGTTTGGTTGAAAGTTGAGATAATGCTAGCTTGTCGCCTTCAGCAATATTATTTAAAGTATAATAAAACGTTGGGTGCAATGTTATCTGCCCCGATCCCTTTTCCTTAACACCATTTAAAGTGATTTCGTGTACATAAAACGGTCTTAAATTATCGGTTACAATACGCACCTTATAACCATCGTCACTTACTTTAACCCCTTTTAAATTAATGGTTTCCAGATTGGCTTGCGGACTTCCGTAAGCGGCATGATATTTATAAATATAACTTTTACCTTGATACGAGTCTAAATCTTCAGCAGAACTTTTATCGACTGGTTTTGTGAATTCAATCTCAAAACCATCGGGCATCGATTTTACGGTTTTCATTTCAAATGGTATACGTCCTGTCCAAGTAAGGAACTCCAAACCAGAATTAGTAGTTCCGGCCGACCCCCAACCTCTATTGGTTTCGCCTACAAAAAGGTTTCCGTTTTGGTCAAAATCCATACGCATCACACCCGATTGGAAGCCCGATCTAAAATCGAAAGCCACACCTTGATATTCGCCTTTTACTTTTTCAAGAACCACGCGCATGATTTTGCTTTGTCCCATATCGCCAACAAAAACCTGTCCGCTAAATGGCCCAAACTTCCCTCCTGTTTTATCTACTTTTATTTCGGAATTTGAAATACCCAAAATACCGTGTGGCAATACCACTGCAGGCAATTGCACTTCGGGAAAAGATGCTTTTGCTTCATAAACAAAATCGGGGTCTTCCTCATCTATAATATTTTCAGGCTTTACATAGCGTCCATTTTTTTTAACTTGGCGTTTATCAATTTTACCATAAAATGCTTCTTTGGTAAGCTTTATAGGCGAATCTTTATGTTCGCTCCATTTAAGACCCGCCGGATGTGCTGTAAACACGCCTTTAGGCAAGTGCCACAAACCTCCAGAACCAACCCAATCGCCTTGGTTATCGGTATAAAACAATTCATCATCAATAAGTCCGTAACCCGCTGGCGAACGCATTCCAGTGGCCCAAGGTTCCATTCGGCCATCTTCATAAATCTTCATGGTCCATCCGCGCCATGGCACACGACTTTCGCCTCGCCACCACTCTTCATTTCCAAAAGCCACATTAGCCGTTACAAAAAAAGCGTTATCTGGAGCTATAACGGGACCAAAAGAATATTCGTGATAATGTGTTGATAATGGCCATGCATAAACCGTTTCGTAAACATCGGCTATCCTATCGCCATCAGTATCTACAAGCTTAGTGAGTTCGCCGCGTTGTGCCGTGTATAGCGCGCCATCTTTATAGGCCAAACCCAAAGGTTCGTGCAATCCGGATGCAAACTTTATAAATTTGGACGGATAGCCATTTGCCATGGTTGGGTTTTCGATAATCCAAACATCGCCACGTCTGGTACAAACCGCAATGGTGCCATCGGGTAACGACAAAACACCGCCGCCTTCAACCTTAACCCCTTCTGGAGTGGGCACTTTTGTTATGCGGTAGTAATCTTCTTCTTTAGGTGCATTTTGAGCCAGTACAATTTGTGAAAAACCAATCACAATCAATACGATTATTACTTTAATTTTATTATGAATTACTTTGTTTATCATCTTTACCAAATTATTTCATATTTAATGTTACTACCATCAACAGGAATTATCAATTCTGTTTCGCCGTTAACTTTTCGAACTATAGGATTTTGACCTGTGCGTACTTTAACATAATACTGTTTATCCTTTATAAGATAAGCGCCGTCAGACATTTTTTCAACCTCGCCGGAAGCCAATTTGCAATACCAATTTGTTAATCCGGATTTTGAAAATTGAATGTCGTGAACCACATAATTATTGTTAGGGTCGGGTGTGATTCTATTTTCAATATCAACATCTTTGTAACGGTATTTAAAGACTGGCAACCAAGTGGTTTTATTGATTACATAACCTTTTGAAACAAATTCTGGTGCGGTTCCTGTTTCCGGAAAAGCAGTATTTAAATCAGAAAGTTGCGCAATAGGTTGGTTCAAGAACGTCCACTGCACCGCACCTTTTGGTTTAAACGATCCATCACCACGGCTGTGCCACATGGGCGTTGCATCGACAAACTCGCCACGCCAAACACCCACAAGGTTGCCTGCGCCTAAATCGTAAATATAATTGACACCTTCCGGTGTGCCAACGCCAATGGTGTGCGACAAGCGTTTGCCGTTACCATTAAAACTCACAAAGGCTCTTAACAAACGGGGTTTAGAATCCGGTTGCACAAAAATTGGAGATACCGTATTTATATTGGGCGGATAAGAATCATAGGTGTGAAAATCTTTTGAATTGGTGGATTTGCTTTTAATAGACAATCCCAATCGTGGTGCTCTCCACGCAGCAGATTTAATATTGATAAGAATGAATTTATGTGTTCCTTTTGATAAGGTCACTTCTTCATTTAGCCAGCCTTCACCGCTCGAAGAATTATCTTCTACTATTTTTTTATTATCAAAAATAAGCTTTACACCTCCGGTATAACCCACGCTAATTATATAATCATCTTTTTCGGCAACATCCAAAGTTCCGATGTACATGATACCATATTCATCTTCTTCACCAACACTAAGAATATCGATTTTATTGGATTTACCGGTTGCCACTTTAGCGTTTTCGTTCAATTCGTCCAATCCCTTAAACGCGCCTTTGTAGATAACATGCGAAAGTGATGTGAGCTCCACTGAAGATTCTTTCAATAATTGATATTTAAAATTCCTGATGGCAACGGGTCCGTGGTTTCCTTGTATTAATAGCGGGCCTTTGGCCACTTCGTTCTTTTCAATGGGGCCGCCGGTATATGTTGGAACTTCGACATTGCTATGGATTCGAACACCATTTAAATCGACTGAAATAAATTTAGCGTTTGCTGTTTTTTTACCCGTCTCATCAAAACGTGGTGCCTGAAAATGCACTTTATATGTTTGCCATAACCCCGGTGCTTTTGAAGCATTGCTAGTTGGCGGTATGCCTCTGAAAATTTTAGCTTCATCTGTTTCCCAATTGTTATGAAATCCACCCATATCAGACCCTAAGGGGTTTTTAACGCCCCAACTGTCTTTTAACTGCAATTCATAACGCCCTTGAAAATAGATCCCAGAATTGGATCCTTTGGGAAGCAATACCTCCAACTCCAAAAGTAAATCTCCGTGTTCCCAATTGGTAATTAAAGCATCATGCTTTTCTTTATCATTTATATTTAAAAGAATCCCTGTTCCTGGGGTAGACACAATGGCTTTTGGAGGCTCGATGGCATTTCTTTTTTTCTTTCTACGTTTCTTTTTCTTTTTTGAATCGTCTTCTTCTGTTGCTTCGTGATGCACATCAACATGCCTATTTACCGTTACGTCACCCACTATTTGCCAGTTTCCGGCTTGTGCTTTGAAGTCGTTTAAGTTATCGAGTTTTATTTCTTCTTGAGCAGATAGACAAAGCCCAAAAAGGACAAGGATTAATAAAAATTTGATTTTCATGTGTTTATGTTAATTGTTATTCAATGGTCACATGTAGCTTCCATATAATCATCTTCTTGGATATTGAATTCTCGTTATAGAAGTTTCATAAATATATCTTGTTAAAACATACAATATAGATATTTATATCAATAATGTTGTTCAGTATTATTCACTGAAAAAAATTAAACTAAAAAAACAAACCACTAATCGTTGCGCCAATGCTAGAAAACAAAAAAGTCTGAGGATATAAATCTCAGACTTTTTGGTACAATTGGTATGGTTTATTTTAAATTACTCTACAATAAATTTACCTTTCATAATGGCATAATGCCCCGGAAAACTACATAAAAAATCGTATTCGCCAACTGCCGGAGCATCAAATTCTATCACCGTTGTTTCACCAGCGCCAATTAGTTTGGTGTGTACAATAATATCTTTGGTATCTTCAGGAATATATTCGTTTTCAGCAAAAGTGGCTGCCTGGTTACCAAAAGCAGAAACACTTATGCCCTGTTTTAGTAAAACGAAATTATGTCCCATTATTTTCTTGTCTAACTTCCCTATATGCTTAAGCGTTAACTTGACCTTTTTACCTGCTTTTACCCTAATTTCAGTTTTATTAAACTGCATTTGGTCATTAGAGGTTAAGACCACCTGGTTAGGGTCGCTTTCTTCAACTTTTTTTGTCGTACTTTTTTTGTTTTCGTAAGTAAAACCTTCTTTCTTTTTTTCTTCTTTTCCTCCACAACCAAGCAATATGGCGCAGGAAAAAATAAATGCTAATGCATATTTAATCGTTCTCATTTTTAGTGTTTTAAGTTAATTTTATATTGTCAGCTATTGGCTGTCTGATTTTAAGACCAAATATAGCGATTATAACCAATACCTTTGTGCAGTATTATTCACTGAAATAAATTATACGTGGTAAGAATAGTCAATCTGTTTTGCAAGATGGAGCGTGTTTGAAGGTTTTACGCGGTTTTGTTTAGAGTTGTTTATTTTATAACTCGTTTATGGTGTTTAAAAAATCTTCTTTTCTTCTCTTTGCGATAGGGATTTCACTTTTGTCGTTCATAATAACATAAGCATTTGTTCCTTTAATATTTTTGCCAATAAATTTTGTGTTTATAAGATGAGATTGGTGCGTTCTATAAAATGCATATGTGCTTAGTAATTCATCAAAGTGTTTTAAAGTTTTTGAGGCAATGACACTTTTTCCATTTGCTAAAAAAAACGTTGTATAACTTCCGTCTGCTTTACAGCGTACAATGTCAGATATATTTAAAAAGAAAGTTTCTTTCTCGGTAGCAATAATTATTTTTTTTTCCACTTCTTTAGAGGTGTTGTAAAACAATGCGTCTAACTTTTTGTGTGAGTTTGTTGTGTTTTTTAGTCTTGCCAAAGTATCTTTTAGTTCGAAGCTATCAATGGGTTTCAATAAATAATCAAAAGCACTAAATTTTATTGCTTCTATAGCATATTTATCATAAGCGGTTGTGAATATAATTTGAAATTTTTTTTGTTTAAGGGACTTTAATAAATCGAAGGCGGTACTTTCATTTAAATGAATATCCAAAAAGACTAAATTTGGCTTTAACTTTTCTATACTATTTTTGGCATCTTCTACGTTATGATATACGCCGATGATATGTATATTATCTGAATATTTTAAAAGTAAGGTCTGTAAGCGCTCTGTACAATGCAGTTCGTCATCTATTAATATTGCTTTTATCATCCTAATTAAAATTTAAGCTCAAGAGGCAGAGAAATTTCAACGCGTAACCCCTGTTTTTTATCAATAAAATTGATGGTTCCTTTTACATTTTTAATCTCGTTAATAATGTCTAATCTTTGATTCGTAATTTTTATGCCCATAGAATTATTGTTTTTATTAGGATTTTTAATTGTACCATTTCTGCCAAGGCCATTATCTTCAACAGCACAAATTAAGTTTTGATTGGCACTGCTAATTTCTATTAAAATAGTGCCATCATTTTCTTTCTTTGATATTCCATGCCATATACTGTTTTCAATAAATGGCTGTAAAATTAATGGTGGAATCAAAGTGTTGTCAATATCCATGTTTTCATCAATTTTTATATGATAAGACAATTTATTTTTAAGACGTAATGATTCTATCTCTATATAAAGTTTTAAAAGCTCTAAATCTTCACGAAGCGGAATCCATTTTTTTTCAGAATTTTCTAAAATAGAACGTGTTAATCTAGAGAATTTAGCTAAATATTCGTCTGCTTTTACCGTATTATTGGTTTGTAAATAATTGCTAATAGAGTTTAAGGAATTAAAAATAAAATGAGGGTTCATTTGTGAGCGTAATGCCTTTAACTCAGTTTCTGCCATTTTTGCTTTAATTTCTGCCGTGTTTTTCAGCTGATCGGCATCGCGCTTTCGTTTGTATAATAAATAGCCAACTACAGCAAACAGCAATAAAAAGCCTCCAATACCAATGGCCGTATTTTTAATTAAAGATTGCCTTCTAATTTCTGCAGAGGCCAAAGCGTCTTGCTTATCAAGCTGATACTGCATATCCTTTTTTGTTAAATCAGCATTTTTTTCTTGAGAAGTAACACTATCTCTTAATTTTATATATTGTTTATAGGCGAATAAAGACCTTTCGTAATTCTTATCATTTTCGTAAGCTTGGTTTAAAACCTGCCACGAATCTGCTTGCCACTCAACAGCATCAATATTTTTAGAAACTATTAGCGCTTTTTCGGCATATTTTTTTGCTTGATTAAATTCATTTTGTAACACATATACCTTGCCTAAACTGTTTAACGCCGTTGCTTCAATATATTTATTATTAATATTTTGCGAAAGCCGTAGTGCTTCTGAGTAATATTTTAAAGAATTTTTATAGTCTTCTTTTCTTTTATACGCTAGTCCTTTATTGTTAATAATTGCAGCAACAAAAAAAGTATTGTTTAGTTCTTGGGCTAAAAACAATGCCTTATCAAAATAGGTTAGCGATTTATCTACTTGATGCGTTTCGCTATACACATTGCCAATATTATTAAATGCCCTTATTTGATTGATACTGTCTTTTTGTTGCGCAGAAATATTTAAGCATTTATTGTAATTATCCAAAGCCTTATCAAAATCTTTCATGTCGGCATAAATATTGGCGATATTGTTGTATAAATTAAGTGTAAGCTTTTGGTTGTTAACTTGTTCCGCCATACTCAAAGCTTCTAAAAAATTATCTAAAGCCTTCAGATTGTCGGCCATTGTGTAATAGATACTACCTTTTTGATTTAAGGCTAGAGCTGTTCCGTTTTTCCAATTCTTTTTCTTTGCAATAGTCAAGCCTTCATTAATATACTTTAAGGCTCTTTGCGGATTGCTATATGTGAAATAATTAGAGGCATTTATTAGTTGCCTGCTCCTTAAAGTGTCTGAAGGAATGTAGCTATTTAATAGTGTCGAAATTGAATCTTGTTTTTGTGCGAAAGTAAATTGAATTAAAAAAAGTAGAAGTAATATTATTTTTTTCTTTAAAATTTTCATTCAATTTCAACTAAGTTTACGGTTATAATGTAAATATAATCCTTTTTGTATGCGAATTTTGCTGCAAGTCAAAATATTTTTTTACCATTTGTAATCCATGATATAACACTGTGTTATACTTGATTTGCCCATACTTAATAAGATTAATCTAATCTGGTTTACATCGTACATGTTTTACGAATTCCAAAAATAATGTGGAATAAAACAAAAACAGTATCTTGATATAAAATGGAGAGTCGAATTGATTTGCTTCAAATATTCCCGAATATAAACCGAAATACCCCGAATACTAATTATAAAAATTACCTATAAAGTTTATGCCTAAATTTAATTAGCTATGAAATAAATATTCTGGTATGAAAACTATAAAACTGCTTCCGTATATTCTTCTTTTTTGCATTTCAATAAATGCACAAACCAGCACCTATAATTTTGATACGAGTGATGTTTTTATGATAAAATCCCCTTCTGAAAACTATAAAGACATTCTATTGCAAAGCCATAATGGTTTACCACGGTTTGGTGTTTTAAATAGATATGAAATATCTCGAGGTAAAATTGAGCCCAATTCAAGAGAGAAATCAAAGTTAATAAGTGAAAGCTATTCAAGTTACATAGGCCTAATTCAAATGGATTATATGAAAGCGATGTACAACGATTTTAATAGAACCGTTCGGGCTTTAACCAGGCCTAATGGCACTACCAAAAAAGAGGAAAACTCATATAAAGCGCAACAACATTTCTGGAAACTTGCTAGTCAAATCTGTACTGAAACCACTGGAGATATTCATGCGGGTACAAATGAGTTTGAACGCAGGAGAAATTATAAAGATTTTGTAGCTAATAATTTAGATGGTTTAAGAAATTGGAGCAACACAATACTAAAAAACAATAGCATTAATGGCTATTGGGTAAATATGATAAGACTAAAAGATTATGACTTTGATAAAAAAGGCTATTGGGTAAACATTATACTCTCTACCGTGCGTCAGCGTAATAGTAGGTTTTCAACTAAGTATAATTTTTTTAAAAATTATGTCCCAAAACATGGTTTCGAAACTAAATTGTATTCAGAAAAAAACAAACTCAATACAACACCTGCTATAAAAGTTTTATTTAAAATCTCGCCCGAAGAGGCAGAAAAAATACAACAACCAACTAAATTAAATAGAGGAACTGTAATGCTTAATACCTTGTATGCAGCTGCTAAAATAAAAGTTACAATTAAACCCTTTGTTGAAGATCAAAACAATAGAACTCCAGAAATCCCTGAGTTTGATCATCATTTTATAAGCCCGATTATTGTATTATACAAAGATGCAGCTTTAACAAAAAAGGTTGGTGAGATTTCTTTAGAAAACTAAACTATGATACACATAAAAAAATTGAAAGTATTATTTGTAATACAATTTGTAATGTTTTACGGCATAGCAAATGCCCAAACAGACACCACCGATGCTATCAAAAAAATAGGATATAACGATACAAAAACATTTAAGTCGACCTCTCAAAACCATATACCTCTTGTTTTGCAAACCCATAATGGCCTTTTAAGGTTTGGAAAACAAAACAGTTACTCCCTACTGCCAGACGGTAGCCATTTAAGTCATAAAATAGTTCAAGCACAAGGAATTGACATAAAAAATGCTAAACTTTCTGAAAGCAGACAAGCTTTTATACAACTTCTACGCATGAAATATATGGCAGAAGTTTACAAAGATTTGGATAAAGAATCATTCACTGTGCAAGCTAGTAGTATGTATAAAAACGAAAAAAACTCGTTGCAAGCTCAAAACCAATTGCTAAAGCTTGCAAATGCCGTAAGTAGTGTTAGGCTTATAAATAAATATTTCTGTAATCCAAAAATAAACGACTGCAATTATACACCTGAAAATTTTTATAGAGGAACTCGCCATTTATTACCCTGGGGAGGCCAAGGAGCCAACGAGTTTAGAAAATTAAATAGTTATACAAGTTACGTTTCGCAACATCTCGAACCATTAAAAAATTGGAGTACTAGTTTATTTACAAACAATACCATAGATGCTTATATGGTTTTAACATCTAGACTTGGTACTTACGATTTTAAAAATAAGGGGTTTTGGCTAAGTTTCCATAGCAGCCAGAGTAGTTGGTTTTCCCTTCGGTTTTACAATTTGGCTCCTAATACAGCTAATGAGCGAAAACTAACAAGTTCAAATGTTTCATCTATTTTATATAAAATGCCTGCAAATAATGCTGAACAATTTTCTGAAAAGACGAGGGTTATCTATATGGTTTTTAAAATAAAGGTATTGTTAAAGGGCATAGACCCATATAGAGAGGCTATTAAATCATCTTTTTCATTAGAAAACTCTACCATAGAATTGTACGATACCGAAGATTTAAAAACTAAAATAGGCGAAATTTCGATAGATGAAAACTTATCGGTTAAATAAATTATACCATGAAGCTTTATAACAAAATCATTTTAAAAACCATTACTTTCTATGTATTATGCGCGATAACCTTACAATTAAACGCGCAATCCAAAAACGTTAATGATGGTTATATAACATTTATGGCTCCTTCTTCTAACTTTATCGATGTAGAAATTGAAGCCCATAATGGTTTGCCAAGATTCGGAGACCTTCTTTTTAAAAAGATAAACAAAGAATTAAGTACTCAAAAGGCATTTGAAGAGTTAGTGAAAATGAAGTATATGTCTGTTGCCTATAGTGATATGGATAAAAACAAACTCACTAAAAAAGATTATTCTCAAGCTGCTGATAAAAAAGTTGATAATTCGGTTTTTGCACAAAGTCATTTATTAAGATTGGCAGGTTTGGTGTGTTCTGAAATGGTGTTGGAGAAATATTTTTGTGATGATTCAAGTACCCAACCCTGTTCTTATGCCATAGGCAAATATGGTGAGCGCCCGAAACCATCTTACTGGGGTGGTGTGCGTAATTTTAATGTAAATGAGTTTAAACAACACCGAAGCTATACGAGCTTTACAAAAGATATTTTAGAAGAATTACAAACTTGGAGCCAAACATTTTTCCCTAAGGATGAGCTTATAGCATATTACGTAAGTAAGGCAGGCATAAGTGCTAAATTTGGTCAAAACCCTTATGATTTTAATAAAAAAGGCTATTTTATCTTTAATCCCTTGAACGGAAAGCAATTTCTTCATTCTTCTTGGTTTGAAGCCACTGATGAAAATGAGAAAAAACTAAAGCACAGCAGTAGTGGTATCTTTTTACCAATGGCCGTTGAAAAAGCAAAAGCGCTTAAGTTTCAAAAAGGGAGTCCAATTTTTTTAGTTTATAAGGTAAAAATAAAAGCTTCCGAAGATACCAAGCACAATAAGTTAAAACTGTCTTTTTCCCTAGAAAGTAGAATCATAGAGGTTTATAAAGACAAAACGCTAACTCAAAAAATAGGAGAAATCTCAGTGGATAATTTAAACACTAAATAGTATTAATTATGACACGCAAAAAAAAATCATTTATTTACTCATTCGTAATTACCGTAATATTTTCATTATCAACAAATAATACCGTAGCGCAAGAAACAAGCGAAGTAGCTATCGACATGACCGATGTGCTTACAATCAATTCGCCCTCAAACAAGTTTAAATCAATACATCTGCAAGCCCATAAAGGATTACCAAGGTTTGGTGCACACAATCAATATCGCTTTATAAATAAGTATAATAGTTTGGGTTTAGACAGACCCAAAAATACGCTGATAAAAGAAGGTTTTACCAATTATGCCAACATGGTTAAAATGAAATATATGGCACGCTATTATAATGATATAGACAACACGTATATAACTGCGCTAACACATGAAAACCGAGATAACAAAAAAGACATACATTCATTTACAGCCCAAAATCACTTATTAAGAGCCATGCATACTTTAGTTTCTGAGGAAATAAAGCGTACCTATTTCTGTGACATAGAAAAAAATCCAAAATGTAGATTTACTGGTAAGTGGGGAGGCACAAGAGATGAATTTGTAGCACAGGAAAAATACGCTGCTTTTGTTGCAGCCAACTTAGAAGAATTAAGAAACTGGAGCGTTGATTTTTTTAAGAATAATGATGAAATTGGGTATTTTGTTACGCGGCATAAATTTGGACAGTACGATTTTGATAAAGGCGGGTTTTGGGTACAATTGCCCCCACATAGTAAAGAGTATTTTGGTTTTGGCATATTAGACGAAGCCTTTTTCTTCGAATTTTTTCCAGAAGAATCTTTTGAGAATGCTTATTTAAACAGTATTAAAAATACTTATCCAAAAATATTGTTACCCATATCTGCAGATAAGGCAGAAGATTTTCTAAATAATAGAGGTATAGACTTTAATAGTCGAAGGTCAACAGAATTCATCTATTCTGCTATAAAGGTTCGTATTGTTTATAAAGAATTAAATACAGCTAATATTACTATTCCAAGTCCTATGTTTACGTACCAATTTGAAGATCGAATAATTGAATTTTACCAAGATATTGAATTAACCAAAAAAATTGGAGAAATATCTTTAAACAACCCGGTCTATAGCAAATTGTGATATAAAACAAACTATACTACCCCGATTATACATGCCTCGAAATAAGAATTTATCAAACACACAATACTATAAAAATAAAAAACCCGATAATCATTTAATTATCAGGCTTTTATTAAGTAAAATGTCGGGGTGGCAGGATTCGAACCTGCGACCTCCGCGTCCCAAACGCGGCGCGATAACCGGGCTACGCTACACCCCGAAAATGTATAATCGCAGTGTAGTTTATCTCGCGTTAAGCAAGAGACTACACCCCGATTTGGTTATCTAATTATTGCGGAGAGACGGGGATTCGAACCCCGGGTACCCTTTTGGGGTACGACGATTTAGCAAACCGCTCCTTTCGGCCACTCAGGCACCTCTCCTTTTTAATGAACTTTGCAATAAAATTGCGGATGCAAATGTAACATATCATCTGTAAGAACGCAACTATTTTATTTACTTTTTTGTAAAATTTATTCTGGGTATTCAATACGCAAATGGTAAATATTTGCAAGCTTGTGCTTTAACACTTTTTTTATAGACTGTATTTCTTTAAACGTGATGTTTGCATTTAAGAATTGACCCTCTTCTATTTGTTTGTTTATAATGTTTTCAACAAAAGCATCAATCTTAGAGGATGTTGGTTCTTTTAAGCTTTTCGAAGCCGCTTCAACGCTATCGCACATCATTAAAATAGCGGTTTCCTTGCTAAATGGTTTTGGTCCGGGATAACTAAAATCCGCCTCATCAACATCTTTATTCTGCTCTTTTTCTTTCTTATAAAAATAATACACCATGCTTGTACCATGATGCGTTCGTATAAAATCTATAACCCGATCGGGCAGATTGTTTTTTCTGGCAATTTCAATACCATCTATAACGTGGTCGGTTATAATTTTTGCGCTTTCTGTTGCCAATAATTCATCGTGTGGATTGATTCCCGTGGACTGGTTTTCGGTAAAATAGGTTGGGCTTTTCATTTTCCCAATATCGTGGTACAGCGCCCCTACTCTAATTAACATGGCATTGGCACCAATTTCGTTAGCCGATGCTTCAGCTAAATTAGCTACGTTTAACGAATGGTGAAATGTTCCCGGAGCTATATTTGAAAGTTCCTTTAATAATTTTGAATTGGTATCGGACAATTCTAAAAGCGATACATCTGAAACTAAACCGAATATTTTTTCATAAATATAAATTAAAGGTTGAACAAATAAAGTGGCAAGCCCGCACAGAATAAACCAAATAAAAGTTTGCCATTCAATGGTTTCAACCGTGCCTTCGTGTATTACAAAAAAAGCAAAGTACGCCACGATATAAATCAGGGTAATTTGCCCTACGGAAATAAATAAATTGGCTCTTTTGTATAATTCCGAAACCGTTAAAATAGTTACAATCCCCGCTATAATCTGAAGGAACATATACTCGTAACTATTAGGTACAATAAAGCCCAACAATAGCACGGTTATAACATGTGCAAACATTCCCAATCGGGCATCGAAGAAAGCCTTTAAAACCAACGGTAAAATACAAATGGGCACCACGTAAATGTACTTTGAATTATAGTTTACAACCAATGTTGTAATAAAAACCATTAATAATATATTGAAGAAAATAAAAGTGACTTTGGTGTTGTTTTCAAATACATCTGGCCTGTATTTTCTAAGGAACAATAACAACATTAATAAAGCCAATGCCACCAACAAAATGTACGCAAACAATATCCAGTTGTAATTGGATTTGGTCCAAACTTGCGATTCGTATTCCGATTGTAACGATTTTAAGATTTGGTATTTGTCACCTTCAATAACTTCACCTTTCGAAATTATCAAGGTACCTTTTTCAACACTTCCCCGGGCATAGGCTATTTTGTCAAACTCTTCTTGTAAAACCTTATCGGTAGTCGATTTATCGAAAACCAAATTCGGTTCAACCAAATCGAAAAACAGCGATACAAAATTGTTTTTATATTTTAATAAGTTCTGACTCGACAGTGTTTTTTCAATAACCTGCACCACTTCATCTTGCTTGATTAAGTTTGAAAACAATACTTTTTCTTTTTCAACCCGGTCGTCAAGTAAGGCTACAACTTGATTGTCTGAAAAACTATAATCTTCATTTAAAATACCAAACCGATATAATTCGTCTATGATTTTATGTCCTGTTTTTAATAAATTATCTAAGTCGGTTTTACTAATGGAATCGGTAAACGTGTTTTTAAATTGGGCTTCAAACGTATTGATTACTTTAGTTTCAATAGAGTTATCAATATTAAAATATACAATGGAGTTGGTTCTAATGGTTTGTTTCTCCTCCTTTATTTCATCTTCGGTTTTTTTAATGGCGAAATTAAACGGGGCGTATAAATTTTCGGATTGCCAAGGTTTTCCTTTTTCAAAATTATATTTGAATTTTCCGCTTTTCGGGAATAAATACACAATTAAAAACGTTGTGCATATAAACAATAATCCTTTATAGATTAAGGAATGGTTTCGGTAAAGTTTATTAATAAAGTCTTTCATTTAATACTTTAGTATTTTCAAATGTAATAAATTTCTAAGCGTATTCTATTTATTTTATAATATAGTAATCATTCAAATTTCTACTAAAAATTGATTATTTTCGTTGCATCAAAATTTAAGCATAAAAAAATGAGCAAAGAAGTTGTTATTGTATCGGCTGCAAGAACACCAATTGGTAGCTTTTTAGGGGCTTTATCTACAGTTCCCGCTACAAAATTGGGCGCCATTGCAATTAAAGGTGCCCTGGAAAAAATCAACCTTAAACCCGAGTTGGTCGAAGAGGTTTTAATGGGCAATGTTATTCAAGCCGGTACCGGACAAGCACCGGCAAGACAAGCCGCAATTTATGCCGGCATACCCAATACAGTGCCTTGTACTACTATAAATAAAGTTTGTGCTTCAGGCATGAAATCCGTTATGCAAGCCGCTCAAAGTATTGCCCTTGGCGATGCCGATATTATTGTTGCCGGCGGAATGGAAAACATGAGTTTAATTCCGCATTATTTATATGCGAGAACGGGTACAAAATTTGGCCCAACCACTTTAATTGATGGGATGCAAAAAGACGGATTGGTTGATGCTTACGACCAAAATGCCATGGGTGTTTGCGCCGATGCCTGTGCTGTTGAATATAAGTTTTCCAGAGAAGATCAAGACGCTTTTGCCATACAATCGTACACACGTTCTGCAGCAGCATGGAACGCCGGAAAATTTGATAACGAAGTTGTTCCTGTTGAAGTGCCACAACGCCGAGGCGAACCTATTATAGTTAACAAAGATGAAGAATTTACCAATGTGAAAATGGAAAAAATCCCTGCATTGCGGCCAGCCTTTACAAAGGATGGTACCGTAACTGCGGCCAATGCTTCTACCATTAACGATGGCGCGGGAGCCATGGTTTTAATGAGTAAGGAAAAAGCAGAGGAATTGGGCTTAAAACCTTTGGCAACCATAAAAGGCTATGCTGATGCCGCACACGAACCAGAATGGTTTACAACGGCACCGGCAAAAGCGTTACCTAAAGCTTTAAACAAAGCAGGTATTACCATGGACAATGTTGATTATTTTGAATTTAACGAAGCGTTTTCAGTTGTTGGTTTGGCCAATATGAAAATTCTCGGACTTAATGATAGCAACGTTAATGTTAATGGTGGTGCGGTTTCTCTTGGGCATCCGTTAGGTTGCTCTGGGGTACGGATTCTAATTACCTTATTAAATGTTTTAGAACAGAATAATGCTAGAATTGGTGCAGCGGCTATTTGCAATGGCGGCGGTGGTGCATCGGCAGTTGTTATTGAACGAAACTAATATTGAATGCAATACGGAATTTGTAATTTAAGCATTGTTTCCTTAAGGTTAGAACCCTCTGATAAAAGTGAACTTATTTCGCAAGTATTATACGGTGAATATTTTAAAGTTTTAGAACAGCGTAAATATTGGAGCAAAATCAGAGTCGCTTTTGATAATTATGAAGGTTGGATAGACAATAAACAATACATTGAAATTACCGAAGAACAATACCAAGCTTTAAACCAAGAAACCCCAAAGCTTTCGCTGGATTTGGTTGAGTTTGTTCAAGATGCGGACAAACAGTTGTATTCCATTCCATTGGGGTCTTCGTTAAATGGGTTATCGATTTTAAAACATCATTTCGATGGAAATTCAAACACCGAAAATTTATCAAAAAGCAACCTTATAAAAACATCTTTTTTATACTTAAACGCACCCTACCTTTGGGGCGGAAAAACGCCTTTTGGTATTGATTGCTCTGGTTTTACCCAAATGGTGTACAAACTAAATGGTTATAAATTGTTACGAGAGGCCTCGCAGCAAGCCACACAGGGTGAAGCATTGAGTTTTATTGAAGAAAGCGAACCCGGGGATTTGGCTTTTTTTGATGACAACGAAGGCATCATAACGCATGTTGGCATTATCATGAAAGACAATTACATTATTCACGCTTACGGCAAAGTACGCATTGACAGATTAGACCATTCCGGTATTTATAATGTAGATAAAAAAATGCACACGCATAAACTAAGGGTGATTAAAAAAATTGTCTAGTCGCAAAATAAATGACCCAAGATTTTATCGGATAAAAACCTAAGCAACAACCTTATTGTTTAGTTTTTTTTAATGCAAATTTCGGTTATAGCCTTTTAGTTTTTGGCTGCTTTCTTTTTCATTAATTGATGGACTTCCAAGGCCTGTTCAAAATGTCTTTGTTCGTGGGTCACTATAATATCAAAAGCTTTTTCTAATTTGTAAACTATATTTTTATTTGCCGGAGATGAGATTACGGTTCCTTTTTCTATCAGGTCTTTCGAATTTTGAATGATGTTTTTCAATTCAGATTGATGCTTTCTAAATCTATCGAGAATCCCAATTGCGATATCGCTTTCATTTGGCTCCCACATGGTAAATGTTTTCATTTTCTTTTTCCTATCGGGCTGAACTGCCTTTAAAACAGTTTTCCCAAAAAATGATACAAGAAATCCAAATTTGGCTAAAAATGGGGTTTTATAAGTGTCCTTCCGAATGGAATCGATTACCGGGAAATAGCTCTCGTTGATTACAATTAAATGTTCCATATTTTGAGAAATACTCCAAGTCTCGGCGTTTGGTTTCCAATTTAATTGTTCGAAACTTAATTCACCAAAAGTTTCAGAAAAATTTTGAGTCGTCTTGTCTATCTGTGCAATCCAATTTTCCATATCAATGAATTTTTTGTTTTTCAAACTTAGCGCAATCGATCTTTTTATAAAATTATATCACCTGTTCGACAGTACTAATTTAACAAAAATAAAAGCGGAAATAAAATGGTCGAAGACTTTACGCAGAAATAAAAAATTTCTTGAAGCGAAGTATCTTCGAGGCAAAGCCATAAAGGTATTTAGCTCGTTTCATTTTGTTCTTAGGGCTAAAAACCGAAATTTGTTAATTAGAGTCCCGATGTCTCGGGAATGACAGTTTCAACGAAAACCAGAAGCAGAGCCTCGTGGAAGACTTTGAGAAGAAGTAAAAACAATTCCAAAAACCAAAAAACCTTGCTAAATAATTAGCAAGGTTTTGATTTAAAAAAGATATTTTGTTTTGTGACCGGGCTGGGGCTCGAACCCAGGACCCTCTCCTTAAAAGGGAGATGCTCTACCAACTGAGCTACCCGGTCATTATTTCAACGTTGCCAACCTTATTACCGTTAGCGGGTGCAAATATAAAATGTTTAATTAATAAAACAATACTTTTTTTAATTAAATTTTCGTTTTTTTGCAGCTCTTAAACGTATGTTTTTAATAATCAATTTATAGCATAAAAATGATTGTAGTTTTAATTGGGTATATGGCTTCTGGAAAATCTACTTTTGGTAGGATTTTAGCAAAAAAATTAAGTTACGACTTTATTGATTTAGACGATTATATTGAAGAAAGGGAAAACACAACCATTAGCGACATTTTCAAACTGAAGGGCGAAATCTATTTCAGAAAAAAAGAAACCCAATACTTAACCGATATTTTACAAACCAAAAAGAAGCTGATTTTGTCTTTAGGCGGTGGCACACCCTGCTACGGAAACAATATGGAAACCGTTTTAAATTCAAAGGATGTGGTAAGCATCTATTTAAAAGCTACTATACCAACCTTGGTTAACCGATTGAAAAACGAAAAAGCCAAACGACCTTTAATCGCGCATATTGAAACGGACGATTTACTCGCCGAATTTATAGGAAAGCATTTGTTTGAACGCGCGCCGTTTTACGGTCAAGCCGATAAAATTATTTCAACCGACAACAAAACTGAAAAAGAGATTATTGAAGCTATCCTTTTGGAGTTATTCTAAAACCGCTTCAATTTTTTCACCTTCTAAAAAAACATTAACATGCTCGTGTAACGATGTTGATAAAGAAATTCCTTTAAAATCGGCTTTAATAGGATATTTTTTATGATTTCTATTAACCAAAACAGCGGTTTTAAATTGTTTTAATGGCACATCTAAAAAATGCTTTACACCATAAATTAAAGTGGTGCCAGAGTTTAAAACATCATCAATTAAAACCAAAGATTTATTTTGATACTCCTTGGCAGGAATTGATGTTTTAATTGGCGATAACGGATTTTTTTTATCAATACTAACTTTACAAAGCACCGGATTTATATCAGATATTTTACTCAGCGCTGTTTTTAGTTTTTTTGCAAGAATGTAACCATTTCGGTCTATGCCAGCCAAAATAACCTCGGTTTCATTCACGTTGTTTTCGTATATCTGAAAAGCAATACGTCTTATTTTATGATTGATTTCGGTATGGGTCAGGATTACATTGTTCATGGCACTAGGGTTCAGCTTGTTAAATTAAGGTTTAAAATTACTCATTTCCTTCAGTAAAATCATCAATATCGCGTCTATCTTTTTTTGTAGGTCTGCCAACGCCCTTTTTTCGGTAATAATCTTTAGCGTACTTTAAAAGCTCTTGGGCTTCAAATTGTTCTTTTGGCGTCATATCGGTTCTATAAATATCAACCAGTTTTGCGCCAATTCTACTTTCAGGTATATCATTAACTTTTAGTTTATAGTTAATTTGGTTCTTCCGTAACTCCACAATATCCTGCGCAAACACTTCTCTACTGGGTTTAACAACATCGTTGTTTATTTTAACCTGTCCTTTTTTACAAGCTGTTGTAGCCAAAGATCGGGTTTTGTAATATCTAATACACCATAAATACTTGTCTATCCGCATACAATTATTCTAAAAACTACGTTAATGTTGTTGTGCAAAACTATATTAAAATTGTATCTTGCGCCTCAAAAATAATCAATAATGAGAAAAGGAAAAATAGCTTTATCTATTTTATGTTTAATAGTTGGATTTCTGTCTTGTAACAAAGATGACGGTGGCAGTTTTACTGAAGTGCCACAAAGAGACCGAACCGAACAGCAGGCTTCAGACAAAGATTCTTTAGTTAAATATTTAAACGGACATTATTACAATGCGAGTGCATTTATCAATAATACCAACCCGAGTATTAAAGATTTAGTAATAACCACAATAACCGACGAAGTCATTTCCAGCGATGCCGATTCTTTGTTAATTAATGCCGTAGACCTAAAAACGGTGAAGTTCTCTGAAACAGATTACGAGTTTTATATTCTTGATTTAAACCCAAATGCTGGAGGTGAATCGCCTAAATTCTCAGATCAAATTCGCGTAAACTATGAAGGTTTCACACTTGATAATAAAGTTTTTGATAGTGCCGTAACCCCAGTAGATTTCGATTTGATTTCGCTTGTACCGGGATGGAGAAAGGTTATGCCATTTTTTAAGGCAGCCGAATCTTTTACCAACGAGAACGACGGTACCGTTAGTTTTACAAACCACGGTGTTGGCGTTATGTTTTTGCCTTCTGGATTGGGCTATTTTAGCAATGCTACAGGCGGAATTTCAGCATATACATCCATTGCTTTTAAGTTTGATTTGTTCCAAGTTGCTGAAAACGACCATGATAATGATGGCATTCCATCTTATTTAGAAGATTTAAATGGCGATGGGGAATTTACCCTGAATACGGGTGTAGACACGAATGATGGCGATGATACCGATAATGACGGTATTCCTGATTATTTTGATATAGATGATGATGGCGATGGCGTACCGACCCTTAATGAACTTGAGCATAAAACCTATACGGTTGACACCAACCAAGGCGAAGAAGAACCTGTTTTAGCTGCTGAAGAATTTGAGTTTAGCCGATCAAAAAGTGCCGGTATTATTACCATAAAAACGGTAACCATAGTAGATTCCAATAACGATGGTTTGGCTGATTACCTTGACAAAAATATTGCCATAGACTACTTAGAATAATAAATTGAAGAACCAATAAAAAAAGCGACCAATCGGTCGCTTTTTTTATAACATAATATCCTTATTATTAAAATGACGTTGATGCAAACAACATACCACCCAAAAACATTAAAACATAAATACTAATAATTACAATGGCAAAAATGCCCATAAATTTATAATGAGACTTTAAATTGGTAAAAGCCGATTTAAAATCCGCTTTATTTGTTGTGCTCAAAGCATTTTTCATCTTTCTTGAAAAATTAAACAAATAGAGTACCGGGAAAAAATAAATGAGGCCCATGCCCACATAAATAAGCCCGAAATACCCCATTGGAAACCCCATAGCATCATATGGGTTGCTACTTCCAAAAGTGTTGGTTCCCATCATGGCGCCTAAAAACACGCCGGCAATTACCATTAAACCTATTCCTATAAAACCAATTATAGATAACAAATAAGTCCAAGAGGAGGTTTCTTTTAAAAGTCCTTTAATGTCTTCACCTATTTCCAATTCAAAGCTTTCAAAAGCCGATTTCTGTTCCATATTTTTTAGGCTTCAAACTGTTTTAAGGTATCAGTAATAATACGCACACAGTCCAACAATTGCTCTTCAGTCATAACCAAAGGAGGCGCAAATCGAATGATGTTTCCGTGTGTAGGTTTTGCTAATAAACCGTTATCGCGCAACGCCAAACAGATATTCCAAGCCGTATCGCTGTCTTCATCATCATTAATAACAATAGCATTTAAAAGGCCTTTACCTCTTACTAAAGTAGCAATGTTGCTTGTTTCTATATATTTATTTATTTCGCTTCTAAACAATTGCCCCAATGTTTCGGCATTATTTGACAATGCTTCCTCTTTTACAACCGTTAAAGCAGCCATAGCTACAGCAGCAGCAATAGGGTTTCCGCCAAAAGTACTTCCGTGGTTTCCTGGTTTTATAACCTTCATAATGTTATCATTTGCTAAAACCGCAGAAACCGGATACGCACCACCGCTTAAGGCTTTACCAAGAATTAAAATATCGGGGTTTACATTTTCATGGTTTACAGCCAAAAGTTTTCCGGTTCGTGCAATGCCCGTTTGCACTTCATCTGCGATAAAAAGCACATTGTATTTTTCGCATAATGCCTTTGCTTTTGTTAAATACCCTTCGCTCGGAACATAAACACCAGCTTCCCCTTGAATGGGCTCTACTAAAAAACCACCAACATTTGGATTGTTTTTTAAAGCATCTTCTAAGGCTTCTAAATTATCATATTCAATTTTTATAAATCCTTTAGTATAGGGTCCAAAATTTTTACGCGCCACAGGATCGTTTGAAAATGAAATAATAGTGGTTGTCCGTCCATGAAAGTTGTTTTCGCAAACAATAATTTCGGCTTTGTTTTCATCAATGCCTTTAACCTCGTAAGCCCATTTTCTACAAATTTTCAAAGCTGTTTCTACGGCTTCGGCCCCTGTATTCATGGGTAATAACTTATCAAATCCAAAAAACTCGCAAGCGAATTTTTCGTATTTCCCAAGCATATCATTGTAAAATGCCCTAGATGTTAATGTTAAGGTTTGTGCTTGATTGGTCATGGCTCCAACAATTTTTGGATGACAATGCCCTTGGTTTACCGCTGAATATGCAGATAGAAAATCGTAATACTGTTTTCCTTCTACATCCCATACATACACACCTTCTCCCCTGCTTAATACCACAGGTAACGGATGGTAATTGTGTGCACCATACTTGTTTTCTAAATCGATCGCTTGTTGCGAAGTTAATTGGTTTAAAATTGCCATTTTAAAGAATTTAAATATTAAAAAAATGCAATTCCTTCTGTACCTTTATTCTTTCGGAATCCCAATGTTTATCGGGACGAAAAAGCAGCGTGGGAGAGAAATCATCCCTAGGAATTGCAATATTAACAAATATTTATGGCGTTTTAAAATTCTATTTCATTTTATGATATAATGATGACACTTGCAATTCCAACCGTTTCATCTCTCTTAAAATCGCATTTTTGTCCATTTGCATCCACGCAAACACCTTTAACATACTTACACCAAGCAAGAATACAATGCTTCCCAATCCCCATTTTAAAAGGTCTTTAGTTGTTTCAGTATTAAAAAATTGCACGAGGCAATAAATGAACAGTCCGAAAAAAACCAAAGTCATAATATTCATCATAACCAACAGCCATTTGTTTTTTCCCTTAAACAAACCACCAACCATTTGCCATGTGTTTTGCTCATCCAAATCGTCGTAAAACTTAGCCTCTTCCTGGGTTAATGTTTCTTTTATTAATTTATCGATGTCTTCCATATTATTTTTCATTTGTGTCGTTTTTAATTATTAATAATCGTTTCGTTTTTCTTTTAATGTGTCTTTTAATTTTTCCCTGGCATGAAATAATCTTGATTTTGCAGTACCTACCGATATATTCAAAATAGCGCTAATTTCCTTTAACGAATAGTCTTCAACATAAAACAATTTAATCACGGTTTGCTGATGTTCCACTAAATTATTAATCGCTTTTAAAAGTGCTTTTTTTAAGGCTTCATCAGTCTCGTTTTCAATGTCTAGGGTGTCTTGTTCGTATTTGTAATGTTCTAAATTATCTCGTGTTCGATTATTAGAATTGATGTAATCTAAAGCCTTGGTGTAAACAATGCGTAATGCCCAAGAACCAAAGCTACTAGGGTCTTTTAGCTTGTATATTTTATCAATGATGGTTTTCCAGCTTTCCTGCGCAATATCTTTGGCAACATCGGCATCTTTAACCAGCCAAAATGCCTTTTCGCAAAACAGCTTGTGCCAGCGTTTAACCAATTCTGTAAGTGCGCTTGCATGCCCAGAAAGGTATTGGGTAACCAACATCGCATCTATGGTTTTATCCTTTTTCAATGCGGTTTGGTTTATATTGCTTTTTCCTTTTTTTGCCTTTAATCATTCTAAGAAATTTTACCCAAAAATTATATTTTGTTTCTTTTTTTTCTGATGAAAACTGATTTTACCATTTATAAAGGTTTATATCAAATTGATTGATTTTTCGTTTACGGATAATTATAACCACCATACTATAAAGACGGCAAATTTTATAAAAGGTTCATTTATTTTCAACTTATTTTACCATGTGCCTAAAGTTAATGGAAATAAAACGACAAGTTTTTAATGCGATTTTAGAACTTATTTAAACTTCTTAAAATTGAATTGAAAAAGTATAAATGAGTTCAGTATTTTTGCAGCATGTCAAAAAGAAGAAAACAGAGAAAACAAGTTTTTGAAAACGTAGAAGTAATCGATGCCGGGGCAAAAGGAAAAACCATTGCCAAAGCACCCGACGGGAAAGTTATTTTTTTACCCAATGCCGTTCCTGGCGATGTGGTTGATGTGCAAACCTTTAAAAAGCGAAAAGCTTATTATGAAGGAAAAGCAACGGTTTTTCATAAATTATCCGATAAAAGAACCGAGCCTGTATGCGAGCATTTTGGAACCTGTGGCGGTTGCAAATGGCAAGATATGGCTTACGAACACCAACTGTTTTACAAGCAAAAGGAAGTTACCAATAATTTAACCCGAATTGGGCACATTGAGTTACCGGAAGTTACCCCTATTTTGGGTTCTGCCAATCCTTATTTCTACAGAAATAAAATGGAGTTTTCGTTTAGCGATTCGCGTTGGTTAACTTTTGAAGAAGTACAATCGGATAAAGATTTGGGCGACAGAAATGCTTTAGGTTTTCATATTCCCGGAATGTGGGATAAGATTTTAGATGTTAAAAAATGCCATTTACAGGCCGATCCTTCAAATGCGATTAGGAATGCGGTAAAGGCGTTTGCCATTGAAAATGAATTGGAATTTTTCAATACCAGAAATCAAACCGGATTGTTGCGTACCATGATGATTCGCACATCCAGTACGGGCGATATTATGGTTATGATTCAGTTTTTTAAAGACGATCAAGAAAAACGTGAATTGCTATTGGATTTTATTGCTGAAACTTTTCCGGAAATAACCTCATTACAATATGTTATAAACGGAAAGGCGAACGATACCATTTACGATCAAAACGTAATTTGTTATAAAGGTACCGACCACATTTTTGAAGAAATGGAAGGTTTGCGCTTTAAAATAAATGCCAAATCGTTTTATCAAACCAATTCCGCGCAAGCGTACGAACTTTATAAAATAACACGCGATTTTGCTGGATTAACAGGCAACGAACTCGTTTACGATTTATACACAGGCACAGGCACCATTGCACAATTTGTCGCAAAAAAAGCGAGTAAAGTGGTTGGTGTTGAAGCAGTGCCCGATGCCATAACAGCTGCAAAGGAAAATGCACAATTAAATAACATTAATAACGTTGAGTTCTTTGTTGGCGATATGAAACAGGTTTTTAACACCGCGTTTATCACAGCGCATGGGCAACCCGATGTTATTATTACCGATCCGCCACGCGATGGTATGCATAAAGATGTGGTGCAGCAAATATTAAATATTGCGCCAAAAAAAATAGTGTATGTAAGCTGTAACAGTGCCACACAGGCCAGGGACTTGGCGTTAATGGATGCTATGTATAAAGTTGTAAAAACCCAAGCGGTTGATATGTTTCCGCAAACGCACCATGTTGAAAATGTGGTGTTGCTGGAAAAACGTTAAAAGTTTATTCGTTTATTTGTATAAAATGAAAATGAAGTATTTTAAATATCTTTTTTTACCAATTATGGTATTGGTAATTGGAATTACAGCAAGTTGCGAACGCGACGATATTTGTCCCGAAAGCACCTCGACCACTCCCAGTTTAATTATTGACGCTTTCGATATTGACAATCAAGAGGATGTCAAAAACGTTTTCGATTTGGTTGTCGCCGGTATTGGCAACAACAGTGTGTTGCCCGGATACGCCATTACCCGAACCGCCAACCTTATTCTGCCATTAAAAACCACGGAGGACACCACGCAATATGTACTTATAAATGAGGCCACCATAAACGATAACGGCACGCCTGATGATACCACAGATGATTTTTATGATGGCAACCAAGATATAATAACCATAAGCTACACCAGAGAAGAAGTTTTTGTTTCGCGTGCCTGCGGTTACAAAACTATTTTTAAAGATGTTGAAGTTGTTGTTGAAGCCGATAGCGACAATTGGATCCAATTAATACAACCTGTAAATAACCCACAATCTGTAGAAGATGAAACAGCGACACATTTTAACTTATTTCATTAGTAGTGCGTTTTTACTGCTATTTTGTGTTTCTGTAAATGCGCAAAACGACAGTATTCCCAATACGGTAAACGACTCTGTAAAAATCAAGCAAAAATACGGACTTCGGGTTGGTGCCGATATTGGCAAATTGATTCGAACGGCTGTTGACGATGAGTATTCCGGTTTCGAAATTGTTGGCGATTACCGACTTAAAAAGAAGCTTTACTTAGCCGGGGAAATTGGTGTTGAAGAAAAAAACAACGCAACCGATTATTTAGATATTACAACCAAAGGCAGCTATTTTAAAGGCGGTATCGATTACAACGCCTATCAAAACTGGTTGGATATGGACAACATGATTTACTTTGGGTTTCGCGTTGGTGCCAGTTCGTTTAGCCATACTTTAAATAGCTTTACGGTTTATAATACCAACCAATATTGGGGCGAGCAACTTTCATCTGATACGCCTCAGGAATTTAATGGCTTAACCGCTATTTGGGCAGAACTTATTTTGGGTTTAAAGGCAGAATTGTTCACCAATTTATACATGGTCTTAAATGTGCAGCTTAAGGTTTTGGCAAGCGAAACAGAGCCTGGGAATTTTCAAAATATATACATTCCCGGATTTAACAAAACCTACGATAGCAGTCGTATTGGCGTGGGTTACAGCTATACCATTTCGTATCGCATTCCGCTTTATAAAAAGGACAAATAGCTTTTAATTCATTTTTAAAATGAAGAAATTAGTAAAAATCATTGGCAGCATTATGGTAATTGGTGTTGTTTATGTATGCCTATCCATTTCACCTATTTTCTTTCAAGATTTTTCGAGTGAAACAACCCATGATTTCTTAATAATCTCCCATCGTGGTGCGGCACAATTAGCGCCGGAAAACACGATATCGTCGGTAAAAGCGGCTTTAAAACAGCAACCCGATCGTATTGAAATTGATGTACAACAAACTAAAGATTCGGTGGTGGTTTTAATGCACGATACTACTTTGGATAGAACAACCAATGGCACGGGATTAATAAAAGAAAACACCTTTTCAGCGCTTTCAAAATTAGATGCGGGCTCTTGGTTTTCGAGTGATTTTTCAAATGAAAGAATTCCCACTTTAGAAGCTATTATTAAATTAATTGATGGCCAATGCCAATTAATTATCGAGATTAAAAAAGGCGATGATTACTATCCGAATATCGAAAAAAACATCGTAAATATTATAACGAAACACCAAGCTGAATCTTGGGTGATAATTCATTCGTTCGATTCTAAGGTTTTGGAACGCGTGCATCAATTAAACCCAAATATTGCGTTGCATAAATTGTTGGTTGGCAAATTAAAATTTATGCCATTTATCATTTCAAATCAATTTGAATCTTTTCATATTGATAAACGGCCGTACATAAAAGCATACAGTATAAATTATGCTTTCGCCAATCGCGACATCATCAATCTTTTAAAATCCAAAGGTAAAGAAGTCAACGTTTGGAATTTAAATGACGCTGGTTACGCCAAGGAATTAATTTCACTTGGGGTTGATGGCATTATTACAGACAACCCTAATCTGCTAAAAAATTAAAACAAACGGTTTATCTTCTTATTTGTTGAAACCATGCCTGTTTGAGCGATTTTCCAATAGAAGAAAATTGGATAGATAAGAGGTTTTCAAAAGGTGAAAATAAAATTGATTATCGATCCTGTTTTCTCATGTAAAGATGAGTGAAATTCACCCGAATTGACAAATATTTGCACCATTCATAAAGTTGTTGTACTTTAGATTACTCCCTTTTTTCATATAGCATATATTAGTGAAATACTGTGCTTTAACACACGCTTCACAAGTTTGGAATGCCTAAAAATTTCAAAAAAAAGTGATTAATCCAACATTACAATGAATATGAAAACGAATCCGTATCAATCAAAAGCCCTTTTTACCTTCAAATTAATGGTGTTATTTACCCTGTCGTTGCTGTTAACTTCCGCAAGTCCTAAAAACAATCGCTATTCAGATTCACCTTCAAACAACAAACCAGATAATATTACATTTAATGCTAAGGGCCTTCATTTTGAAACCGTATTAACCAACATTTTTGAAGGCAATTTTATCGATATTCCTTTTGATAGAGACGAAACCACCTTTATATTGCTTTTTAACGCCTATGTAACCACTTACGCCAAACATTGCACCTCCAGTTTGCCGGCTAACAAAATTGAATTAACCCGACCGGAATGCGTTAAAGAACGGGTAACTACAGATGGTTATGGTTGGGAAATTAGCAGAACTTGTATAGAGTGGATTGATGTTGGCACAGGTTTATACGCGGCACCCGAAATGTTTAATACCAAAGTAATTCTTGATAATTTACAAGCTGGAGATGCATTCCGGAATATGTATAAAATGATGAAACAGGACAACCCCATTGGAATCGCATCGAGCGTTTTAAACAATTCGCAGGCTGCCGATGCCGATATGAAAGCGCTGCTTAAAATGAACGGTTGCAAAAGTGAGGGTTTAATGCGTTTTCAAGACAATTTACGTCTGTTTGCATTGGGTAAACAACCCATTCCTATAAGCGGAAAAGCAAAAGCTGTGGTGTCTTCTAAAAACCAAAATTTAACAAAACTAGCCGAAGATTTGGTGTTCGAACACTCCAAAACATGGGCCATGAACCGCTACCAACGCGGAAGCATATCTGACGTTTCCGAAATAAAAGACAACCAAGGCAAACTTATCGAAATACGAACCAAATACGTGTACCAAGGTTTTAGCGGACGCAACAATGGCTCGGTTAGAATAACATTTACCGACGGTTTACCGGAGTGCCTTTATTTTTTCGATTTCCCCAATGCCTGCAGAACAGCAGACCGTAAAATTGTGGCGCGGTATGCCGTTGGGAATTATCAAAACTGATTTTGGTTTTTGAAATGCTTTAATAGTAGTATTATCTTATTCCATTCAATTAGTTCATAATGAACACAGTCAAAGTTACGTCATTGCGAGAAGCAAACGACGTGGCAATTTGTTATTCGTTTTTTTAATCCCTAAAAAACTGTAAAGGTTAAATTTTAAAAATTACTTCAATACTTCCTTCCTAATAACCTTTATTGTTAAAACTACGCAGAAGTTCACATTGATTTTCTGATAAAAAAATCTAACTTCGCTTATGAGTGGATATAAATCTCTAATAACGGATTCATATCCTAATTGTTACGACAAACTAAAAAAACGTACATGTTAATTTTTAAAAATTCCTGGAGTAATTTAATATTACTAATGCTTGCAATCTTGCTTTACAACTGCTCAAACGACAAAAAGACCAAATTTAGCACGAACTATTTTCAAATACATATTGATAATAAGGGCTTTATAAAAAGCATGAAAAACACCACAAAAGAACCCTATAGAGAATTTAGCCCTCTTGATAAACCATCCCCATTAATGCAACTTTACGATGGTAAAAAGAAAATATATTATAAACCTATAAAGGCAAAATTTAACAGCATAGAACAATCTATCACACTAAGCTACACCAATGGTTCAGTTGCTCAAATCAAACTGACACCTCAAGAAAAATATTTCAAATTCACACTCCAGTCACTTACACCACGCCATGGAGTTGATGGTATTCAATGGGGACCATACCACACAAATATTACAAACCTGATTGGAGAAATTATAGGTGTTGCAAGAGATACTAGCAAGGTGGTCAATTATGCAGTTGGAATGCTTGCCCTCGACGACAACACATTAGGCGGTACTTCTGAAACCATAGCCGACGCCGCACCTTTTCAGTACATCATCCATTCTCCCGATGCGGAACTTTACCCGCTACCAGATTCATTACACGAAGGACAAATTTTTACTCTGGGAGGGAATGGAATTAGTGATGTTGCCTTTTATGCACACAAAGAGCCGTATTACAGAATTATGTATGGCAACTCAGCACACGTTGATGACAAAGGAAGAATTTCAATTAATTACCACTCCAGAGACAGAACATTTGAAAGAGAAGTATATTATTCACTAATACCAAATATGGCAGCCAATACGCCTAATCATTTGGAAGTTCAGCCATTGCCGGGAGTCGATTATATTGGGTCTTCTATTGCTTTATGGGGAAGTGCCGATAGTACGGCGTTGATGGATGTGATTCAAGACATTGTATTAAAAGAAAACTTGCCGTATCCAACCATTAATGGAAAGTGGGTAAAAGATCCAACAGCTTTTGTTCCGGATGCACTTACCAGTGGTAATTTATACGATAGTATAATTACTTATACTTCACAACTAGGTTTTAAAGCCATCAGTTTGTACGACCAGGGTTTTATATTGCCCGACCGTGGTAATGAAGGTTATATTGATGGTAAAAATTTTGAAAATAAACCAATAAAACTAACAAGTGGCAACCTATCGCATAAAGCATTTTCCGAAGTGGCAGCGGCATACGGAATAACCATTGGGAGAACACCAATTACAAATGCATTGGCACCAAAAACCAAAGATGCTAGCCCCATTCCAAGTGACAGCTTGTGTTATCAGCAAAAACGTTTATTAACGAAAAGTATAAACCCTAGTGATACACTCATTTTTGTAAACGACCCTAAGTATATGGAAGAGATTGCTAGTTGGGAAGGACATGCAAAAAACCTGAATATGATAAAAATCGGTAAAGAATTAATTCATTATCTGGGTGTTTCAAATAATGAACCCTACCGCCTTTTAAATGTAAAACGCGGGTATTGGAATACCACACCCGCAAACCATCAAAAGAACGATACTATTTACAAGTTGCAGGTTACCTTAAACTATGGATATGATGGCCTGATACCCAATATGGAACTTCAGGATAAAATAGCCGAATATTATGCCGATGTTTCTTTTATTAATGGTTTAGGCTATTACGATTTCGACGGACAGGAATTTTTGTTTAACAATGGGCATGGGTATTACTCGGCAAAACGTTTTTTTCGTAAAATGTTTGAAAAGGCAGAAGCACTTGGCATACCTCCTATTCGCTTTACTGGAGCTACCCTATCAGAAGGTTCGTGGCATTATCAAAGTATTTGGAATGTTGGTAGTGGTAAAAACCTGTACGATGTTAACACCAGAGAATGGGGCAGCACCACGAGCCAAGGTAAGGACCTTCGTGATGTAACATTTGCCAACTATTTCCCAGTTGGTATGGGAGGTAATTTTGCTATCAATGCACAGTCAACCGTTGAACAATACGAGCATATACAAGCTATTTCAGTTGGGATGGGAACCACGTACAGTCTCATTTTAAATCAGAAAGATGTGGAAAGCTGTCCAGAAAAAGATGCTATTTTTAAAGCCATTCGAACGTGGGAAGACGCCCGTAGCGCCAATGCATTTCCAATACGTGTAAAAAAATTATTGGTTAACCCTAAAAAAAACTGGACCTTAAAAGCAGGCAAAAACAAAGATACTTGGGTTCTAAATGAATTAAAAGATGGCAAAGTAATTAAAACATTCGTTTTACACAGCGATGATAATTATTAGGTCCGTATTAAAGCGACATGTCAATCTGTTTATTAATTAATTTAAAACGAACAGGTTTTAATTTAAAAGATGACTTCCGCATACATTCTTTCAAATAACCTTTAATACTAAAACTACGTAGAAGTACGTATTGATTTTCTGATAAAAAAAATATAACTTCGCTTATCGGTGGATATAAATCATTGAAACGGATTGATATCCAAAAACCATTGTGCGTCATTTGACAAAACTAACCAACAGAATAACTATCATTAATGAAAATCAATCCATTTAGAATATCAATACTTGCTTTATTTATACTACTTGTATCTTGTAATGCTAAAGTTAAAGAGGATTATGGCCTTGAAAGTCGATTAAATGAATTGATTGAAAACTTCGATGGCAATGCTCATTTATACGCTGAAAATCTCAAAACTGGACAAGTAATAGATATTGAAGCAAGTAGTGTTCATAATGCAGCAAGTGAAGCAAAACTTTACATCTTACTTACGTATGCCGAACAAGTTATTAATGGCACTTTAGACCCAACGAGCCTAATAACACTATCAGAAAAAGACAAAGTTTATGGTTCAGGTGTGTTGCGTTTTGAAATAGCTGGAAATCAAGTTTCACTATCATTTGTTGCATACCTGATGATGTCTATTTCCGATAATGTTGCAACCAATATATTATTAAGAGAAGTCGGAGGAATAGAAGCGGTTGACAAATTTTTGAAAAAAGTTGGCATTAATGATGCCGAAGTGAAAGGAGAGGTTTTTAAAGGAGAATGGATTTCAACTTCGGCAAAGTCATTAGCAAATGCAGCTCAGATTTTAGCTCGACCAGAAAAATATGGCTATTCGAAAAAAGCAGCTGATTTATGCAAAAGCATTATGCTAAAACATTATGAGGATAATGGATTGGCTCGTCACTTGCCTTGGAGTCCATTTGTTGAAGAAGTGACAACTATGCAAGCATTCGAAAAATACAAACCAATTTATGCAGGAATTGAGTTATATGGTAAAGCGGGATATACACCTGGTTATCGAGGAGATGTCGCTTATATCAAAACATCCAAAAATGAATATGTTATTGGACTAAAATGTACCGATGTGGATGATTCAAAACCGCTTAATTCGACGAATGCAGGATTTGAATTTTCAGCAGAAATTGGTAAACTTTTTTATGAATATTGGGGCAAGGACGGAATAGACACAAGAGAATAAAAACGAACGCACAACAATGGCTATAAGTAATTGCTTGTCCTCGCCTACTTCTGAAAATCCTCGAGGATTTTCAGTTTCGTGCGTACTTGCAAAGTTAAGTACTAAACCACGCAACTACTCATAGCCGAGACCGATAAGCGTAACTCTTAGAATTCTACTTTATAAATTCCTCTTTTTTACTGCCTTCGTAAATTACATATTTAACCAAACGCTTTGAGTTTTTTACGGTGCTGTCATTTCGGCACTAGGAGAAATCTCATAAAGTCACTCGAAAAAAGATAATGAGATTCCTCACAAGCGTTCGGAATGACAACATAATAGATAAAAATTATTATTTACATTAAACAGATTGCCACAGTCGTTCCTCCCTCGCAATGACAGCTACTTCATATACTTCCCTTTTTTACTGCCTTCGTACATCACATATTTAACCAAACGCGCTTCGAGCTTGGCGTTGTATAAATGTATTTTCCGCGAAGGTCGCAAGCCCACATGTTTAAGGGCATCGAGGTTTGAGGTAATAAACCAAGCATCGGTGCCGGGGTAGTTTTGTTTTAGGGTATCGCCAATGTTGGCGTAAAAAGATTCCATATCCAAGTTTAAACGCTCGCCATAGGGTGGGTTAAATACCATGTGCAGTTTTTGGTCGCCACCTTTTTGGGTTTTAAAGAAGTCTTCGTGCTTAACTTCAATAAAATCCTCCAATTGGGCATTTTTTACGTTTTCCTTGGCTTTGGCTACGGCACTTGGTGCTTTATCGTAACCTATAATTTTATGGTGGAAATCGCGGGTTTTACCCAATAAGGATTCTTCAATTTTTTCAAACAATTCAACATCCCAATCTTGCCAACGCTCAAAGGCAAATTCTTTGCGCATGAGGTTTGGTGGTATGTTGCAGGCTATCATCGCCGCTTCAATAAGCATGGTGCCCGAACCGCACATGGGATCCATAAAATCGGACTGTCCGTCCCAACCGGACAACATGATTAATCCGGCTGCCAACACCTCGTTTATGGGCGCAATATTGGTGGCGGTTTTATAGCCACGTTTGTGCAGCGATTCGCCCGAAGAATCCAACGAAATGGTACATTGGCGCCTATCGATATGCACGTTTATTTTTAGGTCGGGGAACTTTAAATCGACGTTTGGCCGCTGTCCGTCGGTATCCCTAAACTTATCGACAATCGCATCTTTTGTTTTTTGCGCGATGTAAAGCGAATGCGAAAACAAATCGGAATGTATGGTAGCATCAACCGCCAATGTGCCTGTTGGCTTAAGGTATGGCGACCAATCCATGGCGTAGATTTTATCGTATAAATCTTTTTCGCTATTTACGGTAAACGAATGGATGGGTTTTAAAATTTTAACGGCCGTACGTAATGCTAAATTTGCTTTGTACATAAAGCCTTTATCGCCTGAAAAAGCGACGTTCCGCACGCCTTTTTTTACGTGTTGCGCACCGAGTTGCGTGAGTTCGTTTGCCAGTAATTCTTCAAAACCAAATAAGGTTTTGGCCACCATGTTAAAATTTTCTTCCATTTTTTACGTCGAATAGATTGCAAAAATAACGTAATTTTGCACAAATTAACTAGCAATTGCAGATAATGGGTTAAGGATTGATGCGGCATCCTTTTTAATGCGGACTTGTAATGATTTTGTTGCGGACAGAAATTTGGCAGATTGCCATGTCCTTCGTTTTCGCAATGGTGCATTAAAAAGATATAGCGGAAAGCCTGACCGCGCCTTAGCGCGGTAACCCCATAAAAATAATATGAACAACAATACTACAAAATGGTTTAAATCGTGGTTTGACACGCCTTTTTACCACATTTTATATAAAGATAGAGACGATACCGAGGCGCGTGCATTTATGGATACGCTTACCAATTATTTGAATATTCCCGAGCATGGTACCATTTTGGATTTGGCTTGCGGCAAAGGCCGTCATGCCCGATATTTAAACAAAATGGGATACGATGTTACGGGTGTTGATTTGAGCGCAAACAGCATTGATTTTGCCAAAAAATTTGAAAACAACAGCCTCCGTTTTGAGGTGCACAACATGTGCCAACCTTACCACAAACAGTTTGACGCGGTTTTTAATTTGTTTACCAGTTTTGGGTATTTTGAAAAAGATGAGGACAACCTGAGCACGATTAAGGCCATTAAAGCCAATTTGAACGACTTTGGTTTTGGCGTGATTGATTTTATGAACAGCGAATTTGTTATTGATAATTTAGTGCCCGAAGAGGTGAAAACGGTTGATGGCATTACCTTTAATTTAAAGCGTTATGTGGATAAGGGTTACATTATAAAAGATATTTTGTTTACGGCCGATGGCGAAGACTACAAATTCCAAGAGCGCGTTAAGGCCTTTACTTTAGCCGATTTTGAAACCATGTTTGAAGCTGCCGATGTGCATTTATTGGATGTTTTTGGCGATTATAAATTGCATAAATTTAATGCCAAAACATCGGAACGCTTAGTCATGATTTTTAAATAGGTCGATAATCGACATTTAATTAGTATCACTGTTGCGCGTAATTATTGATTGATTTTATCACATTGAATATTATTTTTTGAATGAATAAATTTTTATTTCCTGTATTAGCTGTTGTTTTGGGCGTACTCATAGCAAGTTTGAGCAAGTATAAAAAAACATGGAACACCAAGCTCCTACTCTCTTTTAGTGGCGCTTTTTTATTGGCAATAACCCTTTTTGAACTGCTCCCGGAAGTTTACCACCATTTAAGCGGCAAGCTTACCGGATTGTACATTATGTGCGGAATCGTGCTGCAAATTGTTTTGGAGCTCTTCTCGAAAGGTGCCGAACACGGGCATGTGCACATCCATAAAGACGAAACCGATTTTCCGTGGTTATTGTTTATCAGTTTATGTATTCATAGTTTTTTGGAAGGTTTTCCAATTCACGATCACAACGATATGCTTTATGGCGTTTTGGTGCACAAAATCCCCATTGCTGCTTTAATAAGTATGTTTTTGTTTCAGTCTAATTTTAGCAAATTGCAAATCACGGCGTTTTTAGTGGTTTTTGCGATTATGACCCCGTTGGGGACGTATATTTCGAGTACTTGGGAAGCCATTACAGATTACGCGCACATTATCAATGCCATGGTAATTGGTATATTTTTTCATATTTCAACCACTATTTTGTTTGAAAGTGGCGAAGGCCATAAGTTTAATTTATCGAAATTTATTGCCATTATTTTGGGTATAGCTGTGGCTTATTTGATTTAATTTGTCATTCCTGCGAAGGCAGGAATCTCATCAATTGAAACTAAATTATGATAAAGTGGATTCCTGCCTTCGCAGGAATGACAGAAAAACAGATTCCCTTCTAAAAGGGAATAGAAAAAAATAATATTTTCAATGTTTTCAAAAGAAGAATCGCGATTATTACGACAAGAATTCTGGACGAGTTTTGGAAAATCGTTTCCACGGAAATGGATTTTATACAACACCAAACTGAAAGGGGTCTCGTTTAAATTTCATTTTGACACCAAGTCCGCTTTGGTGGCTTTGGATGTTGAAGACGATTTGGAATACCGTATTAAATACTGGGAAAAACTATTGGCTTTAAAATCGATTTTGTTGGATGAATATTTGCCGGATGCTATTTTTGATGAAGAATACTATTTAGAAAACCATAAAGAAATCTCAAGAATTTATGTGCCCTTAAATCAAAAAGTATCGATTCATAATAAAAACTCATGGCGCGATGTGATGGAATTCTTCAATGAAAAAATGACTTTGTTTGAAGCTTTTTTTGAGGAATACAAGGAGGTAATTGATCATTAATCGACATTGCGAACATAGTGAAGCAATCTGTTTAAATACAGTTCTAATTTTCAATTTAAAAGATTACCAATCCGCTCCGCTCTTCGTATTGACGGTTACAATTTAAACCCTTTTCTCCATAATAAAATCGTCCATTACAAAGCCGTTGCCAATATCGGTTACAAAGGTGCTTACTTTTTTAAATCCCAATTTTTCATAAGCTTTAATGGAGTTTGTATTGTTAATATTTACCCCAAGTCTAATGGCTTTTAAATGATATGCCTTGGCTTTTTCTTCAGCTTTTAACATGGCCGCTTTTCCTATTTTTTTTCGTCTATGGGAACGCAATACATAAATCTTGCTTAAAAACAAATGCTCCTTTTCCTTTTTAATGGCTAGGTAACCCGCTGGTTTTTCATCAAAATGCATGATAAAATATTCAAAGCCTTCGTTTACAATTTGATTTTTTATGGCTTTGGCCGATTGAAACTTTTCGAGCATATAATCAATCTGCGGTTTACCAACAATGGGAATGTAGTGTTCGCGCCAAATGGTATCGGCTAAGTTTTCCAATAAAATATAATCGGATGTTTGGTTGGCTTCAGTAATGTGTATCATATTACATCGTAAAAATCGTTATTCAAATAAAATAATAATTAATGAATAAAAGCAGATTCTTGAAAAATCTAAATTGTAGTTCATCGAAAAATACAGCTATTCATCTGATTTTTAGTTATATTTGATAGCTTAGTTGCCAAATCCAGTTTCCTTTTTTATTAAGCAACGCTATAAATTGCCTTATGAAAAAACTAATACTCGCCTTATTTTTAAGCTTTCCTATTTGCATGTTTTCGCAGGAATACAGAGATTATTTGGGTGCCGGACACAGCAATGGCATTACGGTAACTTCCAGCAATCAGCAAAACAGAACAAGTTGGAACGAGACCGCCAGCGCAGAAAACACTATTAATGGTACGGGGCTGGATGCGCGTTTATTGGAAACGTCGCGGTTTTTAGCGCAGGCCACTTTTGGCACAGACTTAAACTACATAAAAACCGTTGCAGAAAACTCTTTTGAAGATTGGATTGATGCACAATTCGATTTTAACTCGCCATCCACGGGCGAACTTACCCAAACCATTTACGATGAGGCCCTTTCAATTTTTGTGGCCAATGGCGGTAATGAAGAGGATTATTTTGGTCCGTATTGGTTGCATTTTCAATACGCTTGGTGGCAAAGCAATATAGGTAATGAGGATTTACTTCGCCAAAAAGTTGCGCTGGCCTTAAGCGAAATTATGGTGATTTCAAGAAACTCAAGTCTTGGTGATTATGGGGTTGGTTTAGGCGATTTTTACGATGTTTTAAAAGATAATGCCTTCGGGAATTTTAGAGACCTTTTAAAAGATATGACTTTGCACCCCATGATGGGCATTTACTTAAGCCATTATAACAACCCCAGAAGTTTCCCCGACCAAAACATACATCCAGACGAAAATTTTGCCAGGGAAGTTATGCAATTATTTTCCATTGGTTTGTACGAGCTCAACCAAGACGGAAGCTATGTTTTGGATGGCGAAGGCAACAGGGTGCCCACTTACGATAACGACGATATAAAAGAATTTGCCAAAGTATTTACCGGTCTTGGCGCCGCAGCGGTTAACGAAAACCCTTGGGGCGTTGTACCACGATTTGGGGTGAATCAATACTTAGCGAAAAAAGATGTCCCCATGGTGATGTATGATGAATGGCATCAGCCCGGAGAAAAAAAATTATTGAATGGCTATGTTATCCCAAACGGGCAATCGGGAATGCAAGATGTGGAAGATGCAATAGACAATCTGTTCAACCATCAAAACACCGCGCCGTTTATAGCTATACGCCTCATTCAGCAAATGGTAAAATCCAATCCATCGCCTGCTTATATATCCCGAGTTAGTGCGGCCTTTAACAATACCAAAGGCGTTAGAGGCGATATGAAAGCTGTAATAAAAGCCATTTTATTGGATGAAGAAGCCAGAAGTTGCAGTTGGATAGACAATCCGTCAAGCGGGAAATTAATTGAACCCATGGTGCGGTATTTTAACATCACCAGACAAATTGATTTGGATAATAAAAGCGGATTAAATTGGAATGTGGGTTATAATTTTTATCAAGCCACTGGTCAATCCCCTTTAGCGGCACCGCACGTATTTAATTTTTATTTGCCGGAATATGTGCCCAATGCCAAATTTACGACTGCAAATCTTGTTGGCCCAGAATTTGAAATCCACAATTCCGCAACAAGTATTTCTTATATAAATGAAGTTGATTTATGGACGTATCCGCAGTATTATTCCGTTTTAAACACTTGGGATTTAGATATTGAAGACACACCGTTAGATTTTGAAGCGCTTAAATATTTTGCAAAAGACAGCGAGGTTTTGGTTAGTCAATTGGATTAATTATTCACACATGGGCAATTATCCGATGAAACCAAACGCGTTATAACTGAAGCTGTTGATGGCATTACAGATTTGGGTGGCGATTTTGATTATACTTTTTATAGAGTAAAAATGGCCCTCTATCTTATATTGATAAGTCCAGACTATGCGATTCTTAAATAAAACCAATGAGCAAAGAAAAACATAATATATCCAGACGAAAATTCCTTGGCGATTCCTGTGCTGCACTTGGTTACACCACGCTGTTTTCATCTTTAATCAACCTTAAGGCCATGGCTGCCTCGGCTATGGATAATTCGTCACTAATCACTAATTTGGGCGGTGATTACAAAGCTTTGGTGTGTTTAATGCTTGGTGGCGGTAACGATTCTTTTAACATGCTGATGCCAAAAGGCACTAATGAATATAACGAATATGCCACCACACGCTCCAATTTGGCCATTCCGCAAAACGATATTTTACAGATAAACCCCAATACTTCTGACGGAAGGGTTTTTGGAGTGCATCCATCAATGCCCGATATGCAACAATTATTTGAAAGCGGAAATTTGGCTTTTCTTTCCAATGTGGGCACGCTTATAGAGCCTTCAACCAAAACCGATATACAAAACAATGGGGTTAAAACACCGCTTGGTTTATTTTCGCACGCCGACCAAATACAGCAATGGCAAACGGGAAGACCACACGAAAGAACCAATATTGGTTGGGGCGGAAAAATAGCAGACTTGGTACAGTCCATGAATTCCAACCAGAATATCTCCATGAATATTTCGTTAAGGGGAAGTAACATTTTTCAGCGCGGAGACCAAATTATCCCATACGCTATTGGCAATCAAGGTAGCGTTGGCATTAATGGTTATGGTGGCACCAACCTGTTTAACAGCCTGCGTACCGAAGCTTTAAACTCGATGTTGGAAAGGGATTATCAAGATATTTTCAAGAATACCTATAAAAACACCATCAAATCTTCAAACGAAGCGAATTTGGAATTTCAATCGGCCATTGATGGCGTTTTGGATTTTAGTACGCCGCTTCCGGAATACAATAATTTGGCAAAACAATTAAGAATGGTTGCAAAAACCATTGCGTCCAGAGATACTTTAGGGTTTTCCAGACAAACATTTTTTGTGCAACTTGGTGGTTGGGATCATCACGATGAACTCCTCATAAATCAAGCTGGTAAATTGGCGCAGGTGAATGAGGCCTTAAAATATTTTAACGATTTAATGACCGAGTTAAACACGAACGATTGCGTTACAACATTTAGCGTTTCGGATTTTGCACGAACCCTAACATCAAACGGAAATGGCACCGACCACGCTTGGGGTGGCAATGCTTTTATGATGGGTGGCGCCGTAAACGGAAAAGAGCTATACGGCGAATATCCGGTTTTGGCTTTGAATAGCGATGTCGATTTTCAAGATGGCGTGATGATTCCAACAACGGCAGCCGATTTATATATGGCAGAATTGGCACTTTGGTTTGGTGTGCCCGCATCTGAATTAAGTATCATTCTCCCGAACATTTCAAATTTTTACGACACAAATTCCGGTGTTCCGCCAATAGGTTTTATGAATATGACATGATGAAAAAAAGCCATTTATACATATTGATTCTTTCGTTTTTGAGCACTCCATTTATTAGCGCCCAATGTTACCCAGATCGCCATAGTACCAATTGGTTTGATGGCTGGGTATCTTGCGAAAAATCTCCAAACCCCATTGCATCTTACGGCGAAACCCATTGGATTATGTACGATTTGGGATATAACTATGTGTTGAACGAAACAAAACTTTGGAATGCCAACGAACCCAAAAACCTGAATTACGGCATCAATGAATTTATTGTCGATTATTCTTTAGATGGTGTTACGTGGACCAACTTAGGAGCGTTCAACTTAGAGCAAGCTTCGGGAATATCGACTTACGAAGGCGCCGAAGGACCCGATTTTAACGCCACTAAAGCACGCTTTGTTTTAATTACGCCAACCTCAAATTTTGGTGGCGACTGTTACGGCTTTAGCGAGTTGAAAATGTCGATAACCGATCCGTTTTTAGTGGTTGAAGAAGCCGATGTTTTTAACGCGATGGCATATCCAAATCCGTTTATAAATAACGTGACTTTAAGAATGGTTTCCTTAGATGAAAACGCGCCGGTAAAATATGCTCTATACGATATTTTAGGAAGAACCATTATCAGCAATACGTTTAACATGTCCGAAGGCAACGATACTTACGAGCTGCCGTTGCACGGGAATACACTTTCAATAGGAATCTATATTTTGAAAATCACGCAAAACGAAAAAGAGCGTTCATTTAAATTGATTAAGAAGGAATATTAGGTAATTGATTCTTAAGCTATCAATTAATAACTTATAAATTCCATTCTTTATAAAAATGGACATTATAATAGATGTTTTATCTTTCTTTCATAAGAATTCCAAGCCTTATATCACATAAAAGAAAATCATAAAAAAATGACAAATGGCCCCAGCCAGAACATACAAATGCCAAATAACATGATTGAACGGTATCTTTTGAATGGCATAAAAAACAATGCCCACCGTATACGATAAACCGCCGGCAAAAAGAAACAAAATGCCATCGGTACCCATAGCTTTGGATAGATTGGTAAAGTCAAAAACAATAAGCCAACCCATTACCAAATACAAAAGTGTGGAAAACACCTCAAAACGCCCTGTAAAAAACAGTTTTAAAATCACCCCAAAAGCGGCAATAATCCAAACTGCCCAAAATAGTGGCCAGCCCAAACTTCCTTCAAGGGCTATTAAACACACCGGTGTGTAGGTTCCGGCTATTAAAATGTAAATACTTATGTGGTCTACAATCCTAAAATAATGCTTGCGCTTCTCCCCTTTTACCGCATGATAAAAGGTTGAGGCCATAAACAACACGATAATGGAAATGCCGTAGACAATAACGCTAAATAAGCTCCAATTTGTTTTTTCGGTATTAAAAACAATAAGCAACACCAATGCCGCAATACCAAATAAAGCACCAATACCGTGCGTGATGCTGTTTAAATTTTCCTCAAAGGGGCTTTGTGTACGCATAAATTATTGGTTGTTTGTAGTTGGTTTTAGCCATTTATTGGTCAAATCGAAAAAATCGTATTTGGTGGCCGATTTTTGCCGCTCTAAACGACCGCTTTGAAAATTGCGTTGTAAAATATCTTCAATTAAATAATCTTCCTTTACGTTAAGCGGATCGAACTCCCGCTTTAAGGAAATATCGAACATACTCGCCGTGGTGTTGTACCAAAAGGCGCGCCAACCGTTGCGCAATTCCTTAACCAAATTAAAGGCCGTTTCACCGGTTTGCCTGTGAATCAATTTTACCAAAATCTGGCCTTCGGTACGCGTTAATTTTTTTAATTCATCCGAAAACTCGCCCTCAATATATTTTTGAACACGCTTTGCATATTTTCTTTTATGGCGTTTCTTTTCAATACTTGCCAATCGTTTATTCATGGAATCCAAACGTTCGGCGGCCATTTTTGCATACGGATACACTTTTATGGTTTTCCGGCGTAAAATCAAATAGCGTATACGATCTTCTTTACCATCAAATTTAAGCTCGTGCAACAGCATCACCTCGTCTAAGTCAATCGCTGTCCGCGGTATGGAATCGCCCTCAATAATAATGTACTTTACGTCCGTAGAATCTGGCTCGATATCACCGATTTGAGCCATGGCCAATAACGGAAAAAGTACGCATATGTATTTTAAAAAATTCATCTGTAAAACATGGGACATTTATTATGCCAAAAATACTGAATTTCTTAAAACTAGACACCTAAGTTATAAAATATGAAAACATTGGGTTTTGTGCGAAAAAAAATATGAATTCCTTTACAGAAATCAAAGATTTGCTATCTTAGTGCAGACATAATAGATATATAGTTAATATTAATTATATATGATTGTTGTGAAGCAATAGTTGAGCTTCACCTTTAAACTTACAATTCGATTGTTTTTACGCTAAAAATACGGACAACCGGCGTTTGTTAAATCAAAGTGGATTATAGATAATTCG